>JAKSMP010000014.1 GCA_024400505.1 Bacteroidales bacterium
GTCCGTCCACACCCACGTCCGCTTTGTGGAGCAAATCCACCACCTGCGCCTTGTCGATGTCGGCAGAGGCAATCTTTCTCGTGGTGTATTCAGTCAAATCAGTGTGGGGCGACACGTTGGGCATCATATATTCGTCAAACCAATCCACGACGGCCTTCATCCATGCAAGTGCCACGTTGCTGCGCTGAAACGAGCCGAACACCGTCACGTTGTGGGTCAGGTTGAGCTGCAATTTGCGCGCCTCGGCCGATGCGTATTTCTCGCCCCATTTGATGGCGGAAACCAGGCTGGATTCGTCGGTGGTTCTCTCAAATACTGCGTGGTCTTTCTTGGCCCCGAAAGGCTGGCAGCGCAGCTGCTCGTTGCGGACAAAAGTGTTGTTCAGTTCTAGGCGATAATAGTAGCGCTTTTCATCGCAGATGAAGTTGGTCTCTATGATGGTGTCGCGATTCTTCCATGCCGCATCTAGCGCAAATCTGTCGTATTTGATAGGCTCGCTTTTGGAGTTTTTGGGACGCAACACCAGTTCTCTCAAAAACGGAAAGACTTCCAGCACATTGCTCTTGCCCGAGGCATTGGCACCCAGTATCGGCACCATTTTCAGCACTCGGTAGCCACCGGCCTCCATCACGAAATATTCGTCCAGATGTCGGCTGTTGTCGGCCTCAAAAGAGAGTGTCTGCAACTCTTTTATCGAACGGAAATTCTCAACAGCAATATCTAAGAACATATCTTATAGTTGTTTGTTATTAATCTAATTTTTGCAATCCGCTTGCAAATATACGACAAATAATTGGTATTTTTATGTTTTTTCGAGATATTTTTGGTTTTTCTTGATACAATAACGCTTTTGTCGGGCTGACCCTAGGTGCCTTGCCTCTCTTTCTTAGCGGCACCCCTACTTTGACCTAAGAGATACAAAAACCACAACACCCACAAGTTGAGTTATCAACAAACAAGTGCCGTATTGGGTAAGGGCGTGTATATTAGCAGTATGTTTTTTTTCTTTGGCTTCTTGAGGGGGTGGAAAGGTGGGGGTGTTGGAGGGCGTGGCTGATCTTGGTGTCTGGCAGCGAATAATTACTTTTCCTGCGCCCATGGGGTGCGGCAGCTGGCGCGTGTCGGAGACACGGATTTTCACCGACCATGAGGGCGGTGCGAAACCCCACAGGCATTGGCCGCCGAGGGCGATGCCTGTGGGGGTGTGTATGGCATAGGGTGCAAGTGTGCCGGGGGCACACCCTAAGGGGATGCATGGCCGCTGGGATGGCTCTATTCGAGTCCCCCTCCGGGGAACGCCCTGCGCCGCCTTCTTTGCCCCACACAGGCATCTCCCCTGTGTGGGGTTTCGCACAGGCCCGCAGGCCCGTGGAGCAGTATCTCCGATACTGGCTGAATCCTTGTTTTAATGGGATGTGGTCTCGGAGGCAAAAAATTTAGAAACCCTCGGTACCGTGTCTTAATCCTTGTTATAATGGGATATGGTCTCGGAGTTTCATTCGAGAATTTAAAGATTGTGTTGATTGGTCTTAATCCTTGTTTTAATGGGATATGGTCTCGGAGCATGTCTTTGAAGCAGAAAACAATAACGAAGTCTTAATCCTTGTTTTAATGGGATATGGTCTCGGAGTTATTGAAGAAGTAGAAAAAACTACTGAAGAAACTGTCTTAATCCTTGTTTTAATGGGATATGGTCTCGGAGCCTCGGTGAAACTATTACTGAGGATGAATGGTTAGTGTCTTAATCCTTGTTTTAATGGGATATGGTCTCGGAGTATTTATAATATTTATAAATCTAAAAACGGTCTTAATCCTTGTTTTAATGGGATATGGTCTCGGAGCTTACATATGTTAAGGCTATGTTTATTGATGATAATGTCTTAATCCTTGTTTTAATGGGATATGGTCTCGGAGATAACAACTTAAACGATGATTGGTTTTCTTGTCTTAATCCTTGTTTTAATGGGATATGGTCTCGGAGAGCAAAATATGGTAATAAACAACTTGTTCGTCTTAATCCTTGTTTTAATGGGATATGGTCTCGGAGCCTGATATGCCTGCTGCGCTTGCAGAAGAGTCTTAATCCTTGTTTTAATGGGATATGGTCTCGGAGGGCAACAACGTCGCTAACAACCAGATGTCCAGGTCTTAATCCTTGTTTTAATGGGATATGGTCTCGGAGACAGCCCGCTATTCCTTTGACAAGTACTTCAGTCTTAATCCTTGTTTTAATGGGATATGGTCTCGGAGGCGAGAATTTGCCGATAATATCAAACTATAGGTCTTAATCCTTGTTTTAATGGGATATGGTCTCGGAGGGCAAAATTTGCTGAGTGTTGAATATTAGTCGATTGCGTGTTTTTGTGTGCTGGTTTGGTGCATTTTTGAATCGAAAATTGATACCATTTAACATTTGTGTTAAATGGGTTAAGAATCGTTTCGCCTACAGCTTGGGCGAAAGGAAGGGGGCGCAGGATGTCAAAGGTCGCTCTTCAAAATATATTTTGCAAAAATACGAATTTTTTGGCAATTAGCAACTTTTTGGGGCGAAAAAAAAGCTCCAACTTGTTCGTAATGCTGAGGCTGGCCGCAGCGAGGTTTTGCACCAAGGATTAATTCTTCCAATGGGTTATGTTTGTTTTTAAACATTGCGATTTTTTTTGCGTTTAGTCCGATGAAAAAGTGAGCGCTTTTGGCACTCTCTAAAATAGCTTCAGTTCGTGAAAAGTGATCGCCCCCAAACCCCAACACCCACAAGTTGAGTTGTCAACATGCTGGTGTTGGGGTGGGGATTGAGGCACTAGGGGCGAGGCGGGCAGGGCGGGATACGGGGGTGGTAAGTGTTTGAGATGGTGGGATGTAATGATGTTTAGGTGCTGGCAATGGCGGATTTACTACGCAGGCAGGGGTCAAAGTGAGAAAATGTACAAGGATGGATATCTTGCAGATTATGAGGTGGATGAATGGTGAGGGGTGTCAGGTGTCATGGTGTCAAGGTGTCAAAGTAATAATGGGATATGGATTTTGGGGACTGAAAATTGCGGTAAATATAAATAGAATTTATATATATATATTATAGGACTGGTCTCCCCTACAAAAAAAATGTGAATTTAAGTTTGACACCTGACACCCATGACACTTGACACCTCAAAAGGCTCAAATTGCTTGAAATGAGATTTTTATTCAACAAGGGCAGCGCCCAACAGGGTTGGCCGCATGGGGCAATCTAGGCTAGAATGGCTGAAAAGATTTTGTGGGAAATTATTAACAATCAGTGGCTTTTGATTGATTTCTGAAGTTTTCTTAATTTCGTATTTTCCGCTTGTGAAGTTGGGGGGGGCACCCAATTTTTTGGGGTGACATGAGTCATTTTGCCGATTAGCAAAAGTATCGTATCTTTGCACCGCCTTTGCTCTGCCCGCACCCGGGGCGCAACGCTGGGGTAACTACGTGGTAATGCCGCAGTAACGCCCATTGGCGCAGCGGACTGAAGCAGGGCTCTCAGCACCAAATAATCATCTAAAAAATCTTTGCGGCTTATGAACAGCACTTTTTCTCCCGCCCCCATCAGGGCCTACGGCAAGGCCGAACTTGCCCACCTCTACTACGGATTGCCTGTGAGCGACAACCGCGCCTGCTCGTGGTTTGCCCAGCAGATGCGGCTGCACCCCCAGCTGATGCGCCGGCTGGCCGACATGGGCTACTCTACCCGCTGCAGGGTGTTCTCGCCCCAGCAGGTGCGCGCCATCTTCGAGGCGATGGGATGGCCCGAGGTAGTAGGTAGCAGGTAGTAGGTAGTAGGGGTGATTTTGGCTGATATGGGGCGGGGGCGTGGTGTGCTTTATCGCTTGCTGGCGTTTGGGAGCGTTTGGGGGCGTTTGTTATCGCCCGCGCTGTTTGGCCGGCGGAGGAAATGGTTGTAATTTTGCAATCGCTTTCGGGACAGCGGGAGCCGATGTTTCCGCCCCCTCCCAGAGCCTTCGCCGCACAAATCACCGGACTAAGGACCCGGCGCGGAGATGAAAAACCAAAAAACTATGGGTAAACTCAACGGCATTATAGCCAACCTCAAGGGATCGGTGGGCAACCTCACTTTCGTGCGCCTCGGCGGCGAGACCATCGTCAAGGAGAAAATCAGCAAGAAGTCGGGCTCCGCCGCCTACAGCAAGGGCCAGCTGCGCCAGCAGGTGCTCTTCGCCCACCTGAGCAAGGTGTTCAAGGCATTCGACGGCAAGCTGCGCCCCTCGTTTGAGAACAAGCCCGCCAACATGAGCGATTTCAACGAGTTCATGTCTGCCAACATCAACCTTGTGCCTGTGTATATGACCAAGGGCGAGGTGCGCAACGGCGGCTGCGTGGTGGCGGGGTATCAGATCACCCGCGGATCGCTCCCCTCCATCGTGCACACTATGAACGGCAGCGGCCACGCCGTGACCGACATTGCGCTGGGCGCGCTGGCCATCGACGCCCGCACCACCCTCAAGCAGTTCAGCCAGGCTGTGGTGGCGCTCAACGACAACTACCGCCACGGCGACCAGATCAGCTGCTTTGTGGCCACCCAGCACCAGAACGCCGAGACGGGCCTGCCCTTTGTGACTGTGAAGGCGCACGAGGTGACGCTGGACGTGTATGACGGCGAAAGCCTCCTGGGCTCGGTGATGCCGCTGGAGGTGGCAGCCAACGTGGACGGTTTCATGGGCACCTCCCTGGCCATCAACGGCGCCATAGCATGGGTGCACAGCCGCAAGAGCGGCGGCAGCGTGAAGGTGAGCTCGCAGCACCTGATGGTGAAGAACCCCCTGCTGGCCCAGTACCAGACCGACGAGGCCCTGCAGGCTGCCATGACGAGCTACGGCCGCTTGAAGGACGAGCCTTTCTTGACCCCCAACGCCTCGGACGGCAACACCGCCGCCACCACCCCCGACGCGGGCAGCCAGGGCGGCACCACCGGCGGCAGCACCACCAATCCGCCCTCCGGCAACCAAGGCGGCACCACCGGCGGCCAAGGCGGCACCACCACTCCCCCTGCTGGCGGCAGCGGCGATGAGGAGGAGTAGTCGAGAGACCAAAAGCGGGCACCTGCCCGCTTTTGGCCTTTTAAAAAAAAACAATGGGGCGGAGGCAGACAAAGCCCCGCAGCCCCAAAGTCTATAACCACAAAAAAAATGAAACTGATTATGATTGAAATTATTTTAGCTTTAATATCGTTGTTGGCCAGCTGCGGGTGGCTGGTGAGCGGCAGAAAGTACCGCCAAGAGGTGCGGGCCGCCAAGGCCGAGGCCGAACAGAAAGAGTTTGACATAAGCAAAGAATATGTCAAGGAATTCCGCGAAAACATTGCCCAACCCCTGCAAGAAGAGGTGCAGAAACTGCGCGCCGCCATCGAGGCCGTCAACAGCTGCGAGCATCGCAATGAGTGCCCTGTGGTGGAGAAGATTGTGGGGAGGGAGGAGGGAGGCAGGTAGTAGGTTTTTAGGTAGCAGGTAGTAGGTTTTTAGGTAGGAGGTAGTAGGTAGCAGGTAGTAGGTGGGGAGGTAGTAGGTAGGAGGTAGGAGGTAGGAGGTGGGGAGGTAGTAGGTAGCAGGTAGGAGGTAGTAGGTGGGCGGGAGCCGTCGATTCGGGATTTACTTCATTATTTCAACCGCGAAAGACGCGAAAAAACGCTAAATTTATCATCATGCAACGGCTAGATTAAGACATCGAAAAACACAAAAACCTCTTTGTTCCAAAGAGTATCCTTGTAACGCCAGATTATTTATCACAGATCACAGAAATCACAACATGAAATATTTTACCATTAGAGAACTTAGCAATTCAGCAACCGCCCTCCGTTTGGGCATAGACAACACGCCATCGGCTGAGGTGATGCGCAACCTTGCCAAACTGACCGACCTTTTGCTTGACCCCGCCCGAGAGCTGTGGGGTAAACCCTTGGTGGTGACCAGCGGATACAGGTGCGCGAAACTGAATGAGCTGGTGGGCGGCGTGGCGGGCAGCCAGCACCTGAGGGGGTGCGCCGCCGATATAGTGACCCTGGGCAACAACCGGGTGCAGAACTACCAGCTATACCAGATGATAAAATCAAGCTCGCTGCCCTACGACCAACTGATAGCCGAGAAAGCCCGCTGCGGCGGCTGCAACTGGCTGCACATCAGCTTCGCCCCAACCGGCAAACCGAGACGCGAAGCGTTGGAGAGCAGGTAGCAGGGTTTTAGGTAGCAGGTAGTAGGTAGTAGGTAGGAGGTAGCAGGTAGTAGGTAGTAGGTAGTAGGTAGTAGGTAGTAGGTTTTTAGGTAGCAGGTAGTAGGTAGCAGGTAGGAGGTAGTAGGTAGCAGGTGGTAGGTAGTAGGTAGTAGGTTTTTAGGTAGTAGGTAGCAGGTAGCAGGTAGCAGGTAGCAGGTAGTAGGTGGACGGGAGCCGTCACTTCACACTCCACTCTTCACTCTCCACACTTCACACTTCACTCTCCACTCTTCACAAGTCTTCTTTGAAGGTGATTTTGCGGTTTTGCTCTTCGCCGGGGACGATGTGGATGGGGGTGTGGGGCAGGTAGCGGAGCACTACGCCGCAGTCGTCGGTGGCTTGCATGTGGGGGTCGGAGAGGGCCAGGCGATAGGCTTCGGCAATGAGGGGCAGGCGGAATGCTTGCGGGGTTTGGGCGCGCCACATGGAGGCTCGGGGCGGTATGGCGCTGATGGTTTGCTGGGCGGGATCGATGCTCCAGACGGTGTCGGTGGAGGGGATGCCCACTCCCACGGCGGGGTGCTGTTCCAGGGCGGCCACCACCCGGTTGACCACCTCGGACGAAAGCCAGGGGCGGGCAGCGTCGTGCAGAATGAGGTTGGTGTCGGCAGGGGCTTGGGCATAGGCCTGGATGGCGTGGAGGCTGGACATGTATCGCTCGTTGCCGCCGGGGATGATCTGGCGCACTTTGGGCCATTGGCGCTGCTGCTGGAGCTGGCGCATGAAGTCGAGCCATTGGGGATGCACCACCACGGCCACCTCGTGGATGTGGGGCGAAAGGGAGAAGGTATTAATACTATGCTCGATGACCATCTTGCCATCGAGCATAAGAAATTGTTTGGGCTTGTCGGCACCCATGCGAGAGCCTGTGCCGCCAGCCAGTATTACGGCAATATTCATGATATTACATCTCTTGTACCAAGCGCACAGAGAGACCTGCTGCCTTGGAGGTGGATCGGCCTTGGGGCACGTAGGGGTCAACAAGCAGATACATGGCTTCGCCACTTTTCTTGACGCTAGGCTGCGAAGTCCAGTAGTGGCAGCTGGATGAAGGTTGTGCTTGGTCGCCCATGCGTTTTGCCTCGCAGGGGAGGAATACGGCTCCGGCGGCTTCGAGCAGCGCCCATTTCTCGGCAGAATACCAGTTGGCCTGATCTTCTTTGGGGCCGGGTTTTACATACACTCCCTTGGGGCATTGCCAGTTGTCGGGGAGCAGCAGTAGGCCATATACTTTGTTGACATAGGCGATGGCGTAGAGGCGGCGGGCGTTTTTGCGCTTGCTGAGCAGGTAGGTCCACTCGTCCATGGAGAGGGTGCGCCATATCTTGCCGCCATTGGTGGGCAGTCCGCAGTAGGTGCCCCAATCAACGAAGGTGTAGTCATTGGCCTTGTCGGAGAAGTTGGCGGGGTTGAGGGCTGTGCCCCAGCCAAAGAGGTCGAGCCATCCTTTGTAGCGGGGGAGCGCCCACTTGGTGTCCCATCCCAGCACCTCGGTTTGCGAAGCGGCAAAACGGAAGAGGTGGGTGGAGGGCTGATATTGCAGATTGCCAGGGGCGAAACGGACCTGGGTGTTTTGGGCCACGGTGAATAGTCCGCGGCAGCAAGCGGCAGAGTCGGCTGCTGTTTCTTGGGCAGCGAGCTGCAGGCCTAGGGCGCAGAGCAAGAGGAAGACGAGTTTCTTCATAAGGGCAAAAAAGTCTATTTTCTAGCAAATGCGGCAAAAATAGCGGCAGCAGACATCACCACCACCAACTGGGTGAGGACGGGGGTGCTGATGAGCACGGCGGGGCTCAGCACGAGGGCTTTGAGGGCATAATAAACCACCTTGCCGCAGAGCATGGCAGCCACCATGGAGCCGAGCATGGTCCAATAGGAATGGCTGCGGCTGACGAGCAGGGAGCTGACCAATGCCACGGTGAGCAATTCGGGCACCATGCACAAAGCCTTGAGGGGGGTGGGCATGCCCACAGCCACCATGGACACCACGGGCAGCAACACGGCCAGGAGGAATGCGTTGCGCTTGTCGCTGACGAGCAGCATGCCAGCCAACAGCACCAGCAGCATGGGGTTGAGGTGGTAGAGCGGGAGAGCAAACAGGTGGGAGAGGGTGGGGACGAGGCAAGCCACGGTGAGCAGGACCACGTCAATCAGGGCTGTGCGCCCAAAGGATTGAGTCTTTGCGATTGTAGTGTTCATTGTTATTTTGTGTTTTTCTGTTATCTGTTTTCTGTGATGAGTGAACGGTGGTGGGGGCGCTGGGGGGGGATGTCCGAATAGCTGGTCACCGACAACGGATCACATTAATTATTTAAAAATGCAAAATTACTAAAAAAAATTGATTCATTGAAAAAATGTTGTGTTTTTGGGGGATGGGGATGGGCTGTGGAATACGGTGTCAAGGGTGTCGAGGTGTCAGGTGTCAAACTTAATAACGAGGGCTGATGAGGAGGGGAGGGTGTGGTTGGCTTATATTTTTTTTTTCTGAATAACTTTTATTTTTTCGTATCTTTGCAAATCGTTTTGTACATTTGGGCTGGTGCAGGCAGGCTGTGTCGGCCAATAAATAATGAGTTAGTATATAATGAAATATATATCAGCACAAGAGGCGGTGAGCCACATACACGATGGCGACAATCTGCATTGGCCATGTGTGGCTGGTGCGCCAGAGCATCTGATTGAGGCGCTGGTGGCCAGGGCCGACAACGGCGAGTTGCACAATATCCACATCTCTCATCTCTACACCGAGGGCTATGCCGACTATGTGCTACCCCAATACAGCGAAATTTTTCACCTCGACTCGTTCTTTGTGGGAGGCAATGTGCGCAAAGCCACCCACAGCAGGCAGGCCGACTATATCCCCTGTTCGCTCAGCGAGACTTCGCGCATGCTCCGCAGTGGAGCTGTGCCATGCGATGTGGTGTTGCTCACCGTCAGCCAGCCCGATGAGCAGGGCCGAGTGAGCCTGGGCATTGCCGTGGATTATATGCCAGCTGCCATGGAGCAGGCAAGGCTTATCATAGCCCAGGTGAACAAGTACATGCCTTTCACCTATGGCGATGCGGTGATAGAGTTGCGGCAGCAAGGCACCATGGCGCGCTGCAAGAATGGCCGAGAAGTGCCCATCTTGCTGGTGCAGCACGATAAGGAGCTCATAGACTCTGCCCCGATGCCCCTCACCGAGACCGACATTGCCATTGGACGGCATACCGCCCAGTTGATACCCGACGGAGCCACCCTGCAGATTGGCATTGGCAATATTCCCACTGCCATCCTCTCGCAGTTGGGCGGCCACAAGGATTTGGGCGTGCACTCCGAGATGATATCGGATGATGTGATGCCCTTGGTGGAGCAGGGCGTGATCAATGGCCGATACAAGAAAACCGACCCGGGCAAGATGGCGGCCATGTTCCTGAAAGGGAGCCGCAAGCTCTACGACTTTGTGGATCGCAACCCGATGCTGCTCATGGATGAAGTGGGACGGACCAATTCACCTTTCGTCATTGCGCAGAATCCCAAGGTGATGGCGCTCAATTCTGCCATCGAGATTGACCTCACGGGGCAGGTGTGTGCCGACTCCATTGGCACAAGGATATTCAGCGGCAGCGGCGGACAGCTGGACTTTATGCTGGGAGCCACCTACAGCGAGGGCGGCAAACCCATCATTGCCATGAGTTCGCTCACCGGTCGAGGACAGAGCAAGATAGTGCCCACCCTCACCCCGGGCGCAGGCGTGGTCACCCCTCGCACCCTGGTGCAATGGGTGGTGACCGAGCATGGGGCGGTGAACCTCTATGGCAAGTCCATCAAGGAGCGGGCTAGGTTGCTCATCGGCATTGCCGACCCCAGCTGCCAAGACGACCTGCAGCGCCAAGCCAAAGAAAAAGGAATAATCTAATACATTAAATATTATCATGAAAAAAATCGCATTAATTCTGATGGCCCTTGCATTGGCCATGCCCATGATGGCTCAAACCAAGAAGAACACCAACGCTGGCAAGTCTGGCGCCAAGACCGAGGTGAAAGAGGTGCAGGCTCCCCTGCCCAAAGTGTATGACGAAGACATCAACGCCATGGAACAGATAGAGCAGGCCCTGGACATTGCCCGCACCACCAACCGCAAAGTGATCTGCCAGGTGGGTGGCAACTGGTGCCCCTGGTGCCTCCGTTTTGCCAACTTCATCACCAAAGACGATGAAATTGCCAAGCTGATTGAAGAAAACTTTGTCTATATCCACGTCAACACCTCCAAGGAAAACAAAAACACCGAGGCCATGAAATTCTTGGGCAACCCCGGTCGCTTTGGCTATCCTGTATTTGTGATTTTGGACCGTGAAGGACGCGTGATGCAGACCGAAAGCAGCGCCTATCTGGAGAAAGACAAGAGCTACGACCGCGAGAAGGTGAAGGCTTTCTTTGCCAACTGGACCGACGCTGCCATCGACAACCTGAAATAGCCGTAGGCCGATGAAAAAGACCCTTCTGTTGCTACTGGCCGGTTGGCTGCTCACCGCATGCGCTTCGCACCGCGAGCTAAAGTTCATTTCGTTCAACATTCGCAACAGCAGCGCATGGCAAGAGGATGGCAGCAACGCTTGGCAGTATCGCCGCGATGCTGTGCTGAAAATGGTTGAGCAGGAGCGGCCCGATGCCATGGGTATGCAGGAAATGCTGCCCGACCAGCTGCATTTCTTGGATAGTGCCTTGGCTGGCGACTATGGCCGCATTGGCGTGGGACGCGACGACGGCATGGACGGAGGCGAGAACATGTGCATCTACTATCGCCGCAGTAGGTTGGGCCTTGTGGATTGGCACACCTATTGGCTCTCGCAAACACCCGATAGCGTCAGCTTTGGCTGGGACGCAGCTTGCCGCCGCACAGCCACAGTGGCCCAGTTTGTTGACCTGAGCAATGGCGACACGCTGGTGTATGTCAACACCCACCTCGACCATGTAGGTCCCGAGGCGCGCAAGAATTCTATACTGCTGCTGGTGGATATCTGCCAAAGTTTGCCTTATCCCACCATCATCGGAGGCGATATGAATAGCGATGTGCGCACCGACTCCATCTTCTCTCCCCTGAGAGGTGCTGGTTTCCGTCCCGCTCGCGACATGGCACAGTGCAGCGACACGGCCATCACCTTCACCGGATATGGCAAGTATCCGGCCACGGTGATCGACCACTTTTTTGTGCGACAAAGCCAAGTGAGCCGTTTCCGCACCCTCAATGGCGACTATGGTGTGCCCTATATCTCCGACCATTACCCCGTGATGATGGAATTTCGCGTTCATGGACATAAGTCAGCCGTTGACAGCAAGTAGTCTTATTACCAAGCCGATATTTTTTGCGCCTATGCAGGGCATCACCGATGCCCGCTACCGCAGGCAGCATTATACCACTTATGGGGGTGTGGCCGAGTACTACACCCCCTTTGCTCGTGTGGAGCGGGGGCGCATACGCGACAAAGAGAAGAAAGACTTGCTGCCCGAAAGAAATCAAGGGGTGCCCACCGTGCCGCAAGTGATAGCGCGCGACAGAAGCGAGTTTGCCACGCTCTGCGACAGCCTCCAGCGCATGGGGTGGGGGCGCATAGACATCAACATGGGGTGCCCATTTCCGCTGCAGGCCACCGCTGGCCGGGGAAGCGGCATACTGCCCCATGTGGAGCGAATCGAGGGCATACTGCAAGAGGTGGCGCTGCGCACAGATGTGGCGTTCTCTATCAAGATGCGCCTGGGGTGGGACGACCCGATGCAATGCTTCGAGATATTGCCCATGATCAACCAATCGCCCATCATGCAAGTGACGCTCCATCCCCGCTTGGGGGTGCAGCAATACGAGGGGACGGTGGATATGGACGCATGCTCGCTCTTCTACGACGGTTGCGAGAAACCGCTTGTGTATAATGGCGATATCCACTCCGTTGCCGATATTCGCCGTGTGGTCAAGGCCTTCCCTCGGCTGCACGCCGTGATGATAGGGCGCGGCCTAGTAGAAAACCCTACGCTGGCACGCGACTACAGCATGGATCAGCGTTAGCCCATGCTTATCATGCCGCTCAAAGGTAAGTAATGATATCCACCAAGGATGCTGCATGCTGCAGCCATAGTTGGTTTACTTCATGAGAGTGGCTGTCAGAATACTAGATGTTCCAGCAGGGTGTAGGTGCCCAGGCCAATCAGCACCAAGCCGGCAATGATGGTGGCAGTCTTTTCGGGGATGGGAATGTTGCGCTTGCCCAGAAAGAGACCTATGATGGACACCAACACCGTCACCACTCCAATCACCAGCACGGTGAAAAGGGTTTGGCTCAAGGTGCTTTTAAGGCCAAAGCCAATGCCCACCACAAAGGCGTCGATGCTGGTGGCGATGCCAAGGAGGCACATGGTGGATACCTTGGTGACATCAAGGGAATTGGCTTCGTCGTCATCGTGGAAAGCGTCCCATATCATCTTGCCACCCACAACGAGCAGCAAGCCGAAAGCAATCCAATGATCAACCGAGGCTACAAAATCTTTGAATGCACCGCCGAGCAAGGCTCCCAACAGAGGGAACAACCCTTGGAAGAAGCCAAATATCAAGGCCATGAGCAAGCCTCGGCGATAGGGCATCTTGCTCTTGAAGGCACTTGTGGTGGACACCACCAGGCTGTCAACACACAAGGCCAGCGCCAACAGAAACGACTCAACAATCAACATGCTGCTTTTTCTTTTGGGGGAACAACAACGAGAGGGTGATGGAGCCAACCAGGATGCCGAGAATGACCATCAGCGAAGCCAGGGTGGAAATTTCGAGGTGGAAGAATTCGTGACCAATCATCTTCACGCCGATGAAGCAAAGCAGCACGCCCAATCCGTATTTCAGCAGCCAGAACATGTCGGTGACATTGCTGAGCAGGAAGAACAGCGAGCGCAAACCCATGATGGCAAAGATGTTGGAAAAATAGACGATGAAAGTGTCGGTGGTGACGGAGAATACAGCCGGAATGCTGTCAACAGCAAAGATGATATCAGAGAATTCAATCACCAGCAGCACCAAAAAAAGCGGGGTGAGATAGGTCTTGCCTTCCTTTTTGATGAAAAAGTCGTGGCCATGCACCTCGCGTGTCACGGGGAAAAAACGGCTTGCAAACTTCACGGCGGGGTGGTTGGCAGTGTCGATTTGCTCATCGCCTTTGTCGCGGAACATCTTGATACCGCTCCATATCAGCACCACACCAAAGATGGCCAGCACCCATGAGAAGCGTTCCACCACGGCACCCAGCAGGAAGATGAACAGAAAACGCATCACGATGGCACCCAAGATGCCCCAGAAGAGGATGCGGTGGTAGTACTTCTTGTCGATGCCGAAGCTCACAAAAATCATGATCATCACAAATATGTTGTCGATAGAAAGCGACTCCTCTAAGAAATAGCCTGCCAGATATTGCGAGAAGATTTCCTTGCGGTAGATGTCCAATGCTGAGGCAAAATCGGAGGAGGAAGAAATCAAAGCCCCCAGGCCCGACTGCTGGGCATAAGCCAGGAGGTCTTCCATGGAGCTGATGCCGTGTACCCATTCGGCCTTGAAGCGAAGCAGCAAGCCGAAGAGCATGGCCAGCACCACCCACACGATGGTCCAGCCGGCGGCCTCTTTGATTTTGATTTCGTGGTCTTTCTTGTGGAAAAGACCCAAGTCCATGGCCAGCATCAGGATGATGAATACCATGAATGCTGCAAAAAATACTACTCTTGTTGTCATAACAATTCTATGTCTTTTTTATTCTTTTCTATTACTCAATAACAAAAATAACTCATAGACGCACCCCTGGTGCACCTATGAGTCTCATTGCTTGCGAGAGATGCCAAGTCATTGCTGACCAGGGATCTGTTGACAACTCTCACGGCCTCTGCCGCCAATTACTCCCTCATAATTTTGGACTGCAAAGATACATGTTTTATTTAGAATAATAATTTTTTTTTACATCTTGTCTGCTTTGGTGTATGGAAATCAGCGAACTATAGTGTCAATTGCTATTTGATGCAAGCTATCCATCAGCAGGAAAAATGTTAAACGAATACTAAATTCAGCTGTATGCCGTTATAGTAAGTCAATTTAATACATTAAATATAGTGCGTCACGAATTTAACTCACTCACCAGCCTCTATACCTATGCCATCAAGAAATATGGCAAATGCATGGCTTCGGACTATGTGGATGGTGGACAACGATATACCTACGCTGAACTGGACGATGTGTGCCGTCGTGCATCAAAGCTTTTGGCCAACTTTGGCATTATGCCCTACGACAAGGTGGCCATCTTCTCGCAGAATATGCCCAACTGGACGGTGGCGTTTTTTGCCATCACCGCCTTTGGCCGTATTGCTGTGCCCATGCTCACCGAACTGACCGTGAATGAGATCCGAAATATCCTGATTCACTCCGACTCCAAAGCATTGTTTGTGTCTAAGAAATTGTTTACAAAGGTGCCGATGGATATTGTTGACCGCATGTCGGTGGTGATATGTACGGATGACCTTTCGGTGTTGGCCAGCCGCGACGAGGACTATACCTGTGATGGCCAGCTGAGCAAGCCGCGCGAGGACGACACGGCAGCCATCATCTACACTTCGGGCACCACTGGCAATGCCAAGGGTGTGATGCTGAGCCATCGCAATCTTTGTGCCAATGTGTTGGCTGCTTGGCACGCCCAGCGTATCCACAAGAAAGATATTTTCCTTTCCATCCTTCCGATGGCCCATGCCTACGAATTGAGTATCGGCATGTTGTATCCTTTCTCTTGTGGCGCTTCGGTTTATTATATCCAGAAACCGCCAACGCCCACCGTGTTGATTAAAGCCCTCAAAGAGATTCGTCCCACGTTGATGCTCTCCGTCCCCTTGGTGATTGAGAAAATCTATCGCAACAGTGTGTTGCCAACGGTGGAGAAGAGTGTGCTGCTCAGTTGGATGCGTCAATATATTCCTTGGCTGCTCTACCTGATAGTGGGGTGGAAGGTGAAAAGCGTCTTCGGTGGCCGAATCAAATTCTTTGGCATCGGCGGTGCCAAGCTCGACCCTCAAGTGGAGGCTTTCTTGCACAAAGCTCATTTCCCCTACGCTATTGGCTACGGACTTACCGAGACCGCCCCACTGGTATGCGATGCTTCGCCCAGAAGGACCAAGGTGGGCTCCACCGGCAAACCTTCCTACGGCGTGAAAGTGAAGTTGGAAAATGTGAATCCTGCCACGGGCGAGGGCGAATTGGTAGTGAAAGGCGATTGCCTCATGCGCGGGTACTACAAAGATTATAGTCGCACCAAAGAGGTGATAACCGACGACGGCTGGTTCCACACGGGCGACCTGGCTATGTGCGACAAGCGTGGACGCTACTATATCAAGGGCCGTATGGGTAATATGATCCTTGGCGCCTCGGGCGAGAATATTTATCCCGAAGAGATTGAGTGCGTGATCAATAGTATGGAGGGTATCAACGAATCGTTGGTGGTAGAGCGCAACGGACAGCTTGTGGCATTGGTGCACTACAACGACAATGTGCTCGACTGGAACTTTGAAAGCGAAGAAAAGTTCCTCAAGAATTTGGAAGAGCGCAAGCAAGCCGTCCTCGATTATGTCAACTCTCATGTCAACAAGAATTCGCATATCAAAGAGGTGAAGGTACAGAAAGAACCTTTTATCAAGACTGCTACAAAGAAAATCAAGCGCTTCCGCTATAAAGATGGCGAAAACGCCGAAAACGAGAAATAAGATGGAGAAATTTTGTGCGTGGTTGCTGCGCTTGCTAGGCTGGACTGTGGATAGTGGTCTGGCACCTGAAAAGAAATGTATCCTGCTGGGTGCTCCCCACACCAGCATTTGGGATTTTGTGATAGCATACCTTTACTATCGCTCCAACGGCGGTCATGCCAAATGTATGGTAAAGAAAGAGTTGTTTGTGCCCGTGTTGGGCAGCATCATTCGTGCCATGGGTGGAATACCTGTGGATAGAAAAAATGCCACTACCATGCTCCGCAGCATAATTGCAGAGATGAACAACTCCGACTCTTTCCACTTGGCCATCGCACCCGAAGGCACCCGCAAACCCGTCAAAAAGTGGAAGACAGGTTTCCATACCATTGCCCGCAATGCCAACATACCTGTATATCTGGCTTATTTCGATTGGGGTACCAAACATGTGGGATTCACGCAGAAAGTGGAATTGACCGACGACCCCCATGCCGACATGGCTCGTATCCAAGCTCTCTATGAAGAGATGCACTTGGTGGGCAAACACCCAAAGAATTATGTGACAAAATAAGGATGGGAGTTTCGCCCCTACACTTAATCAATCGCAATTCATCATTCGCCAAGTCTGCCCCATCTCCTCGGGGTGCTGTTGGCGATATCGGCAAGCCACAAGTCCCATTGTGTGTCTAAGGTTGATTTCTGAAATGAAGCATCCTTGGTCGGTGTGCAATACATCCACACCTAGAGGTCCTTCGTACTGGGGTGCAATCTGTTCCGTAAGCCAGCTTTCCAACACTTCTTGCTGTTGCTTTGCAAAACCCACCCGTGCGGCTATCTCCTCGTCGGGGAGCAGCAGATTGTGCTGGTAAACCCCATTCGCTGATTCAAACAAAGAGTATCCTTCAAAATACAATTCGCCCCCTTGGGCGGTGTATTCCAATGCAAAGTCATGCAACACTTGCCGCCTCGGCTCCACAATCACACAGCCTTGGTTGCGCACCACTTTCTCCATCCAGCTGATATCGTGAGGACTCATGGCTCCTGTCACCCATCTCAACCCCCTGCCTGAACCCGACCAAGGGGCTTTCAGCACCACGGCATGATGCTGCGCTATCATTTCTTCCACCTCTTTTTGCTCTTTGGCGGCTCGGCTTTGTGGCTGGAGCGGCAGTAGCGTGGTGCGATGCTGCAATTGTCGTATGGTGTTGATTGTGTCGTCCGATGGAAGCCATTGAGGAACTACACCCAACTTCTTCAGCTGCGATTTCAGCACGGCATTCCATCCCCATGGCACTATGGGCGCTGACATGTCATTGATGCTGTCGGCCAGCTGCCTGATAGAAAAGCAGTAATCTGCAGCTGGGTAAAGTATCTGCATGATTTTGGCACAGCTATCGGCAAAAAGCAAAGCTGATGCAGGTGCCATATAGTTGCTGCTGCCATTGGCCAAGCATAGGTCGTGTTCGGGGTTGAAGATGCAAAGCATAGCAGGGCGGTACTTAGCTGTTCACGGTGAAACAATGGGCCACACGATCCACATAGCTTTTGGACACAGGTATAGGTTTGTCGCAGTTGGCCAGTTCCAATACTAGGTTTTCCTTGTCGCGCCGCAAGAGCTTCACATTGCTCAGATTCACCAGATAACTTCTGTGGCAACGCATCATACCCTGTTGGGCATAGGCTTCTTCAATCTGTTTCATCGAAGTGTGCAGGATGAAACAGTCGGGCTTGTCGCCGTTGATATAGTGGATGTTGGTGTAGTTGTCTGAGGCCTCCACATATAGCACGTTGGAACGCTTGGTGGCAAATGCTAGGCGCCCCCCCTTGTCGTAGAAGTTGATAGAATCGTCAATCAGCAGGGGGACTCCGCTTTGCGAATTCAACATGGCTTGCAGCGCTTCTATCTCCAGATTCTTCTCTTTAATAAGATATATCAATATAGATATAATATAAGGGATAAAAAGAATGGCCACAATGTCCAGTGCCACACGCCATAAGATATGAGGGTAGGAGAGAGCGTCGTTGCCATTGATGAAATGGGCGATGGTGGTGATCACGAGGGTGAAAATACCAATCTCGGCAGCCAGCCAGATAACATACACCTTTAGTTCTAGTTGGTGTCGCCGCTGAACCCTATAAAGAATCATGCGCGAGAGGAACATGACCACCAATCCAGAGAACGATAAGATGACAGTGTAAAGTATGGGTCCGTAGTGGGTGAATCCCTTCGAAACGGGGATGTATCCGACCGGTTTATACACCAGCACAAAAAGTATGATGAAGACTACAACTGATATGAAAAAATGAAAAATGCTCCGCTTTTCTGTGAGAAAATGGGGTGCGTGAAGTTCTGTCTTTTGTAACAAATCCATTGTTAATTTTCTGTTTTTCGCCAAAAATAGCCGTTTTTTACCCAAAATAACGACTTTTCGCCCACTTTATTATATAGTTTATCATAATTAATGTGAATACTTGAAAAAATGTTAGTTTCTTTGCACTTTCAAAAAAATGTGCCTATATACTAGTTATGCTCATTTTTTGATGCGATAAAGCACGTTTTTCAGGTAAGAAAAAACAAAACAAAATATAAACATAAATTATGAAGATTATTGGAACAGGAAGTGCTCTGCCCAGCTTGGAAGTGACGAATGATATGCTGGCTGAGTTCCTTGACACTAATGACGAATGGATCAGTAGCCGCACTGGTATCAGATCCCGTCGTCTCCGCAGTACTGAAACTTTGGTTGATTTGGCAGTGAGTGCCTCTCGCTCGGCTCTTGAGTCGGCTGGCTTGAATCCCGAAGAAATAGATTTCTGCATCTGCTCTAATGTTGCCAACAATTATGTGACCCCTGCTATGAGCTGCATCATTCAGCAACATATCGGCAGCCATTGCCCTTGCTTTGATTTGAATGGTGCATGTGCAGGTTTCCTTGATGCCATGGAAGTGGCTGAAGCTTTGCTTAAGACCGACAGAGCCGAAAATATTTTGATTGTTTGCGCTGAAGAACCCTCTAGATTCTGCAACTGGGAACGCCGTGAGACCAGTATCCTTTTCGCTGATGGTGCTGGTGCAGTGGTTGTGAGCAAGGGTGATGCCCTCAAGGCCATCCGTCTTACCACTGTCCCCAACCGCGATGTGATCGTTTACCAGCGTCGCCTGGAGACTACTCCCTTCGAGGTTCCTGGTGTTGATGTCACTGAGCCTTTGAAGATGAATGGTCGCGAAGTGTTCCGTATGGCTGTTGAAACTTCGCAGCGCGACCTTCATGCCATGATGGAAGAGACTGGCATCTCCGCTGACATGATTGACTACTATGTCCTGCATCAGGCCAACTTGCGTATCATTTCCTCCATCAGAGAACACCTCGGGCAGCCCGAATATAAGTTCCCCACCAACATCGAGCGCACCGGCAACATCTCCTCTGCTAGTATTCCCATCTTGTTGGATGAGCTTTACAGCGCTGGACGCCTCAAGAAAGGCGATATGCTTGCTCTGAGCGCTTTTGGTGCTGGATTTGTGTCAGGCTCTGCAATCATTGAATGGACCAAATAATTTAGCTCCTAATCAAATGTGTCTCCGCTTTTTGCGGTATGGCCAATTAAGTATTAATTGACAATTAAAGAAACAAACAAAAATGAAAAGAGTAGTAATCACCGGTATGGGTTGCGTCAACCCTCTTGGTAACGATATCAACACCCTTTGGGACAACTTGCTGAAAGGTAAGAATGCCATCGATTTTATTTCATCCATCGACAACCCTGATCTGCCCGTTAAAGTGGCTGCTGAGGTAAAAGATTTTGACCCAATCGCCTTGGGTTTGGACAAAGCAATGGTTCGTCGTAACGACCGTTATGCCCAGTTTGCTTTGGCTGCTGCCAAGCAGGCCATGGAAGATAGCGGCCTCGTTGTGGGTGAGCATGTTGAGCCCGAACGCATTGGTACTGCCATCGGTAGCGGTATCGGCGGCATCCACACCTTCATCAAGGAGCAGACCAACATCCTCTCTGCAGGTGTTCGTCGTGTGAGCCCCCTTTTCATCCCCATGATGATTGCCAACATCGCTTCTGCCAATGTTGCCATCATGTGCAACTGCCAGGGTCCCAACCTCCCCATCGTCACCGCTTGTGCCACCGGCACCCACTCCATCGGTGAGGCTTATCGCATGATCAAGGAAGGCTTGGCCGACGCTATGATCACTGGCGGCACCGAGGCTGCTATCACCGAGATCGCCATTGGCGGTTTTGCCAACAGCAAGGCGCTCTCCACTGCCGACGATCCCAATGCAGCATCCATCCCCTTCGACGCTCGTCGTCATGGTTTCGTGATGGGCGAAGGCTCTGGTATCATGGTGCTCGAAGACTACGACATTGCTGTGAAGCGTGGCGCTCACATCTATGCCGAGGTGGTTGGCTATGGCAACACCTGCGATGCTCACCACTACACCGCTCCTCGTCCCGATGGTAAGTGCGCTGCTCAGGCTCTCCGCCTGGCTCTGCAGGGCGCTGACTATAAGGGCGAAAAACTCTATATCAACGCTCACGGTACCTCCACTCCCCTCAACGACAAGAGTGAGACCAGCGCCATCAAGCAGGCTTTGGGCGAAGAGATGGCTCGCAAGGCTGTGATCAGCTCCACAAAATCCATGATGGGCCACATGCTCGGCGCAGCTGGCGCTATCGAACTTGTGATTAGCGCACTCACCCTGAAACACGGCGCAGTGGCTCCCACCATCAACTATCGTGAGGCCGACCCCGAGTGCGACCTGAACTATACCCCAAACACCGCTGTGGATTTCGCTGCCGAGGTGGCCATCTCCAACAGCTTCGGTTTCGGCGGTCAGAACGCTTGCGTTGCACTTAGGAAACTGTAATTTAGTATTTTCGCAGCAGCCTTCCCTTGCTCAGTTATGGTGCCCCAATGCCATACTGAGGGTAGGGAAGGCCTCTGCACAATAATATAACGAAAAAAAAATAATAGATATATGGTTATGAATAGAGAAGAAATTAAGACCTTCATGCCCCATCGTGAGCCAATGCTCATGGTTGATGATGTAGAGTTGCAAGGCGAAGTGGGTGTAGCCCACTATCATGTGACTGGTGATGAGTTTTTCCTTCAAGGTCACTATCCCGGATACCCTGTAGTTCCCGGTGTTATCCTGTGTGAAATCATGGCGCAGTCCAGCTGCATCCTCCTCAGGGAAGCATTGGAGAATGCCACTCCTTTCTACAGCGGCATCGATGGCGCTCGTTTCAAACGTCAGGTACGCCCCGGCGACACAGTGGAAATCACCAGCAAGATTGTAGAGAGCCGTATGGGCACCTACATCGTTGAGTCCAAAGCCACCGTCGAAGGCCAACTTTGCGTAAGAGGCAAACTCATGTTCACCCTCGTGCCCAAGAACAAATAGTATATTGAATCAATTATTAATAATAATAAATAAGCACTATGAAACTGTTAGAAAATAAAATTGCGCTCATCACTGGTGCATCCCGCGGTATTGGCCGTGCCACCGCATTGATGTTTGCTGAGAATGGCGCTGATGTGATATTCACCGATTTCCGCGAAGACGAAAACAGCCAGTCCTTGGTAGAAGAAATCAAGGCAAAGGGTGTGCGTTGCACCTTCTTTGCTGCCGATGCTTCCAACCACGAACGCACCCTGGAGATTGCCAAAGCAGTTGAAGCAGAGTATGGCCGTTTGGACATCCTCATCAACAATGCTGGTATCACCCGCGACAATCTGCTCATGCGCATGAGCGAAGCCGACTGGGACCTCGTGATGAACTGCAACCTCAAGTCCGTCTTCAACTATTGCAAAGCTTTCACCCCCATGATGCTGAAGAAGCGCAGCGGCTCTATCATCAACATCAGCTCCATCGTGGGCATCAACGGCAACGCTGGCCAGTGCAACTATAGCTCCACCAAGGCTGGTATCATCGGTTTCACCCGCTCTTTGGCCAAGGAGATTGGCTCCCGCAGCGTGCGTGTGAATGCTGTTGCTCCTGGTTTCATCGAGACCCCCATGACCAAGCAGCTTGGCGAGGCAGCCCTCAACGAGTGGCTCAAAGCCATCCCCATGCGTCGTCCTGGTCAGGCCGACGATATCGCTCGCACTTGCGTTTATCTCGCTTGCGACCTCTCCACTTACATCACTGGTCAGGTGCTCCGTTGCGACGGCGGTCTCTCCCTCTAATTTCATGAATCAATAGTAATACCAATTAATTACCATGTCAGGTTTGAAAATTGTTGTACTCGCTAAGCAAGTGCCCGACACTCACAATGTGGGCGCCAATGCTATGAATCCCGACGGCACCGTCAACCGTGCCGCTCTGCCCACTGTCTTCAACCCCGAAGACTTGAACGCACTGGAAATGGCTCTCCAGATCAAAGACCGTGTGCCCGGCACCCACATCACCGTGGTCACCATGGGTCTGCCCAAAGCCGCTGGCATCATCACCGACTCCATGAGCCGTGGTGCCGATGCTGGCTTTGTGCTGAGCGACCCCCGTCTGGGTGGCGCCGACACTTTGGCCACCTCCTACGCCCTCTCCAAGGCTGTTGAGATGGTTGGCAACGTCGATCTCATCATTGGTGGCCGCCAGGCAATCGATGGCGATACCGCTCAGGTAGGTCCCCAGGTGGCTGAGAAATTGGACATCCCCCAGGTCACCTATGCCGAGACCCTCGTGAATGTTGATGCCAAGAGCATTGAACTCACCCGTCGTTTGGCTGATGGTATCGAGCAGGTGCGTGTTAACATGCCCGCCGTCATCACCGTCACTGGCACCGCCAAGCCTTGCCGCTTCCCCCATGCCCATCGCCTCATCAAGCTCGACGGCATGACCGTGGAAACCCGCAATGCTGATGATATCAAACCCGATCTCGAACGTATCGGCAAGAAGGGCTCCCCCACCAAGGTGAAGAAAATCCAGAACGTAGTACTTGCTCACAAAGAAAGCCAGCAGGTGGCTCCCACCACCGAGGCTCTCAGCGAACTGATGGGTTCACTCATTGCAGAGCATATCATCTAATGAATTAACAATTAAGAATTAACAATTAAGAGCGGTGCTTGCCCCGCTGCACCCACCATCCACACTCTTAAAACATTAAATCTTAAATCCTCAATAGACAATTATGAACAATGTATTAGTATATTGCGAACTGACAGAAAATAACCACATCGCAGATATCAGCCTCGAACTCTGCACCAAGGGTCGCCAGTTGGCCACCGAGATGAACGGTCGCCTCCAGGCAGTAGTGGCTGGCAGCAATATCAAAGAGGTGGCTGCCGAGCTTTATCCCTATGGCGTGGACGAAGTGTTCCTGGCCGACGACGCTCGCCTGTCTCCCTATCGCACCCTGCCTCATTTCGAGGTGGTACTCAAGGTCATCAACGAGCAGCAGCCTGATGTAGTGCTCTTCGGCGCCACCACCGTGGGCCGCGACTTGGCACCCCGCATCTCTTCACGTCTGCAGTGCGGCCTCACCGCCGACTGCACCGCGCTCGAACTGGGCGACCACACCGACACCCTCACTGGCAAAGAATACAAAGGCATCCTTCATCAGATCCGTCCCGCCTTCGGCGGCAACATCATTGCCACCATCATCACCCCCGAGAACAAGCCTCAGATGGCCACCGTTCGTGAGGGTGTGATGCGCAAAGAGATTTTCGATGCCAATCACAAAGGTACCGTTGCCATGGTTGACGTTTCCGACAAGCTGCATGCTGCCGACAAGGCTGTCACCATCATCCGTCGCGAAATCGTAGAAAAGAGCATCAACATCAAGGGCGCTTCCATCGTTGTGGCAGGTGGCTATGGTATGGGTTCCAAAGAGAACTTCCAGCTCCTCCACGACCTTGCTCACCTCATCGGTGGCGAGGTAGGAGCCACCCGTGCTGCTGTTGACGCTGGCTTCTGCGAGCCCGAGCGCCAGATTGGTCAAACCGGTGTCACCGTGCGTCCTCGTCTCTACATCGCTTGCGGTATCAGCGGCGCTGTTCAACATCGTGCCGGTATGGAGGATTCTGCCAAGATCATCTCCATCAACACCGACCCCAACGCACCCATCAATGCCATTGCCGACTACACCATCATCGGCGATGCCTGCACCGTGCTGCCTATGATGATGGATTGTTATTCCAATAATTTGAAGTAATATGAATTTTTATACCGACAACCCTAGTCTTTCTTTTTATCTTCATCATCCCGATATGGCTCAGGTCACCGAGGCTCGTGAGCAGGGATATAGCAAAACCGAAGAAGGCGGTCCCGCCGATAACGAGACTGCGCTGAGACAATACGAAATGGTCCTCAACCTCGTGGGCGAGGTGGCTGGCGAAGTAATCGCCCCCAATGCTGCCGAAGTTGACCATGTGGGTCCCCAGCTAGTTGACGGCCGTGTGGAGTATGCTCCCGGCACCCGCCAGAATCTCGACGCCATCGTTCAGTCCGGTCTTTTCGGCCTCTCGCTCGAACGCCGTTTCAATGGTCTCAATATGCCTCGTGCAGCCATCGTCATGGCTGCCGAGATGATTGCTCGCGCCGATGTGGGCTTTGCCACCATCTGGGGCTTGCAAGACTGCGCCGACACTATCCAAGAGTTTGCCGACGAAGAACTCAAGGTCAAATACCTCCCCCGCATCTATGAGGGTGCCACCTGCTCCATGGACCTCACCGAGCCCGACGCAGGTTCCGACCTCCAGAGCGTCCGCCTCAAAGCCACTTGGGACGAAGCCAACAACTGCTGGCGCCTCAATGGTGTGAAGCGTTTCATCACCAACGGCGATGCCGACATCCACCTCGTGCTTGCACGCTCCGAGGAGGGCACCACCGATGGTCGCGGCCTCTCTTACTTCGTTTTCGACAAAGCCGATGGTGGTATGACCGTCCGTCGCATCGAGAACAAGATGGGTATCAAGGGATCCCCCACCGCCGAACTCGTTTTCCGCAATGCTCCCGCACAGCTCGTGGGCCAGCGCAAACTCGGTCTCATCAAGTATGTGATGTCACTGATGAATGGCGCTCGCTTGGGCGTAGGTGCTCAGTCCATCGGCCTTTGCGAAGCTGCCCTTCGCGAAGCTGAGGTCTATGCTGCCAGCCGCGAACAGTTTGGCCATGCCATTGGTCAGTTCGTAGCTGTTCAGGATCTCATCAGCGCCATCCGCTCCCGCACCGAGGGCGCTCGCACCCTTATGTATGAGACCGCTCGTTGGGTCGATCTCTCTGCCTCATCCAAGGCTGCTGCCCGCATCGCCGACATCCTCACTCCTCTGGTCAAGATGACTGCCAGTGAGTTTGCCAACAAGTGCGCCTACGACTGCATCCAGGTTCACGGCGGTTCCGGCTTCATGAAAGAATATCCTTGCGAACGCCTCTATCGTGATGCCCGCATCCTCACCATCTACGAAGGCACCAGCCAGCTGCAGGTAGTGGCTGCCATCAAGGGCATTGCCAACGGCGCCTACACCAAGCTCATTGCCGACTACGATGCCAAGGCTGCTCTTGTGGCCACCGAAGGCGAAATGGCTGAATGCCTGGCCGCCCTCCGCGCTCGCAGCGCCGAATACGAGGCCCTCTATGCCAAGGCAACCGCCAACGGCACCACCGATCCTCTCTTCGACCACATGGCTCGCAAACTCACCGAGCACATCGCCACCACCGTTATGGGCTACCTCCTACTTCTCGACTCCGCTCGCGACGCACACTTCATGGGTTCCCTCAAGTGGTTCCTGGAACAGAACTAATATCACGTTCCTCAATACCTTCAGGGCGAGAACCAGAATGGTTCTCGCCCTGTTTTTTTCCAAAAATCCCTTTCCCCAGTCGGCGATAGTCATGCTAAATTCTTAAAATTTAAATACAAATTCATGCCAAACACCAATCTCCGCTCACAATTCACAATTTTTTTTGTATCTTTGTTTCATATAAATAAAAGGCAGAAAATGCTCAAACTATTGTGTATTAAGTGGTAACGTGCTTGCTGAGGGGCTGAATATTATAGTTTGAAAGACAGAAAATACAAATATAAATATATATTATATATGAAACCTATTAAATTTGTGTCGGCTGACGAGGCCGTAAAGGTTGTCAAGAGTGGCGACCACATCCATTTCAGCAGTGTTTCCGCTTATCCCGTCATCTTGGGTGAAGCTTTGGCCCGCCGTGGCGACAGCGGCGAACTCAAAGACGTTCGCATCCACCACCTCCACACCGAGGGCTATGCCCCCTACACCCAGGAGAAATACAATGGTGTATTCTTCGCTCAGGGCTTCTTCGTGGGTGGCAATGTCCGCAAAGACACCCAGGCAGGTTGGGCCGACTATATCCCCATCTTCCTCCGCGAGACCCAGAAACTCTATCGCGAGGGCGTTCTCCCCTGCGATGTGGCCATGATTCAGGTCTCCCCCGTCGATAAGCACGGCTATGTCTCCCTCGGCACCTCCGTCGATGCCACCTTGGCTGCCATCGAGTGCGCCAAGACCGTCATCGCCGTCATGAACCCCAACGTGCCTCGCGCATGGGGCAATGCCAACATCCCTGCCGACATGGTTGACATCTGGGTTGAGGACGACACCCCCCTCACTCCCGCAAAACCCGCCGCTCCCTCCGAGACCGATATGCTCATTGGTGAGCACGTGGCTGCCTTGGTTGAAGATGGCGCTTGCCTCCAGATGGGTATTGGTGCTATCCCCAATGCTGTGCTTGCCAAGATTGGCGACCACAAGAATTTGGGTGTCCACACCGAGATGTTCTCCGATGGTCTGCTCCCCCTCATCGAGAGTGGCGCCGTCAACGGCATGAACAAGAAATATCGTCGTGGCCGTATCGTTTCCACCTTCCTCATGGGCTCCAAAGAACTCTACGACTTCATCGACGACAACCCCGCTGTTTATATGACCGATGTAAAATACTCCAACGATCCCCAAATCATTGGTATGAACCCCAAAGTCACCGCCATCAACTCTGCCCTGCAGGTTGACCTCACCGGCCAGGTGTGCGCCGACTCCATCGGCACCAAGTTCTACAGCGGTGTAGGCGGCCAGATCGACTTTGTGGACGGAGCCAACCTCTCCGAAGGTGGTAAGGCCATTATCGCCATGCCCTCCATCACCGCCAAGGGTGTCAGCAAGATTGCTCCCATTCTCACCCCCGGTGCTGGCGTAGTCACCACCCGCAACCACATCCACTGGCTTGTTACCGAAAATGGTGCTGTTGACCTCTATGGCAAGAGCCTCCAGGAGCGTGCCAAACTCATCATCAGCATTGCTCACCCCAGCGCACAAGAGGAATTGGATCGTGCTGCATTCGAGCGTTTCGGTCCCCACTATCTCTCTGTCAACATCAAATAGTTCTATACTATCCGCTATTTTTCAGGCGGCGGCCATCATGGCCGCCGCCTTTTTTGGGTGTGCTTTGCCCAGTTTCTGTTCTGTCTATTCCCTCATGGAGTAGTCTGTTGTCATGGTCCGAAATTGCTTGTCAAGTCCTCGCCTGGCATGGGCAAAAAAGCAAGTTTGACCTTTTCAAATTGGATGATTTTGGGAGATATGGGGTCTGTCAAAAAAAAGAGCGGTCTTTTTTTTCGGCAGATATATGGTTTACGACCGTCAGATATATGGTTTCTTGTGGGGAAGTATGGGGTTGCTCGCCGTCAGATATATGGTTTTTGGCAGGGGACAGTAACTCTGCCCCCAAAGCAAAGCCCCCGCCAACAAATTTGTTGCGGGGGCTTGTTGCATTATGCTATTGAAGCACCTGGGTCGGGGGCTCAATTGAGGATGTCGAATTGAATTCTAGAATCACTGTCGGTAGTAGTTTCTAGCGCGGTTTTTGTTGCATTGTTGCAATGGATGGTGCATCCATTGGGTGAATTGGGAATATATGAGCCTAACCTATAACAAGCGCCATTGCAGCTACCATTAGGCATATTGAACTGGCGGTTGAAATAAATATTGTTCATATCGTGGCAAGAATTGAACATATTAGAGGCATTTGTGAGGCTATTGCTGGAGAAAGAGGTTAGGTCGAGGTTGGGGAGGTAGGAACACCAATAAAACATGTCGCTCATATCAGTCACATTGGCAGTGTTGAAGTTGGAAATGTCGAGACTGGTGAGATTTTCACACCAATAAAACATGTATCTCATATTCGTTACATTGGCAGTGTTGAAGTGGGATAGGTCTAGGCTGGTGAGTGCCTTGCAGTAGTAGAACATGTCTTCCATATCTGTTACATTGGCAGTGTTGAAGTTGGATATGTCAAGGGTCTCAAGGACTTGGCATTCCGAAAACATAAAAGCCATACCTTCCGTATTAGTAGTGTTGAAAGAGGATAGGTCTAAGTTGGTGAGGCTTTTGCATTTACAGAACATAGCATCCATACGCTCCACTCTTTCAGTGTTGAATGAGGAAAGATCTAGGCTAGTTAGTTTTTCGCATCGGAGGAACATGTAATGCATGTCTGTTACATTTTCGGTGTTGAAAGTGGATAAGTCCAAGCTTAAGAGCGACTTGCAATCTACAAACATATTATTCATATCTGTTGCATAATCGGTTCTGAATCCATCGCCAAAATCTATAGAGGTGGTATTTTCGATATGATAAAACAACATCATGCTGTTGACCGGGGCTTGGATAATGGGGGCGGGGGTATGCAAATGTAATGTGCGGGTAGATGGTGTGTTGTACTCCACAACCATATAAATGGGTGCTGAATTGGTGCTGCGATCGTGTAAGGTTGTGTTTGAAGTGACGTTTGAGTTGTAGTGGAAAATAATCTTATTAGCAGAGCTAATACTCAATCCTCTTTCCACGAGGTATGCTACTTGCTGAAACTCCAGCTCGGCATCGAAACGAAGGGTGACAAACTGGCTGCGGCGCAGGGTGACTCCGTTCTCGGATGCGAGCGACTTGATGCCCACGCGGCCCTGGTTGTCGTACACCCTGAGGGTAAGGCTGTGGTAGGTGCCGGCGGGCAGGGTGATGTAGTAGTAGTGGTCGGTGTTGTAGCTTGTGGGGTTGTCCACCATAAGGGTCACATAGCGGCTTTCGTTGGAGCCTATCTGCGCGTAGGGCTTGCCATCGGCACCGGTGCCGATGGTGCAGTTGCCGCAGATGGACTGGTCGGCTTCCACCTCAATCATCTTCACGGCGGGGGTGCCGGCGGGGATGCGCACACGCAGGGCGGAGCAGAGGTTGGTAAACTGTAGTTCGGTGGAGTTGGCGGTTGCCATCATTGGAAAATTGCTGAGGTTGCCGTCGGTGCTGGTCTGCACACGGGGCAGTATTATGTCGTTGGGGGTGTAGGTGACCATGCTGGCGGGGTAGATGGCGGTGTAGGGGCCTTCGCCTATGTTGTCGCCCGTGAGCTCGGCCCAGGTGGGGTCGCTGTTGCGGGGATCCACCGTGAAGGTGGCATGGCCCATGGCGCCAAAGATTTCCACCTCGTCGGTGTTCTGCCAAGTGGCGTAGCCCTCGCTGTTGAGGGCGGTTTTGGCGCCGTCGGCCTCGGTGTGGGCGGAGAAGGTAAGGGTGGCGGTCTCATCCTTTTGGCAGGATACAAAGCCCAAGGTCAGGGTTGCCAGGGCGGCAAAAAGAATACTGATTCTCTTCATAAAATGAGCGTTTTTTGCGGTTCAACTGAGGGTGAATTCGTCGCCTGAATTGGAAAAGGCCTCGGTGCCGTGGTTGGGCATTTCGGGAGGGAGGTTGGGCGAATCGGTGGTGTGGCTGAGGGCATAGCCGCTCTCCACGCTCATTTCGATGAGTCTGATTTCGGGTGTTTGGTAATTTTTGTTCATATTGTTGTTGTGTTTAAAAAAAATGATTTCGTTTGGTGTGTGGGTGGTGTCCAAAAGTGGCATGGCAGCCATGCCCTGCTGGTATGGGGTAAGTGGGTGATTAGTAGGATGCAAAGATACTAATTTTTTTTATCAAAATAGCAACAAATCAAACATTATTTTCTTGGGTTGGTGGGTAAAATGTTGATATATAGCGTATTGTAAAATGAATATTTTTGCCGTTGCGCTCTTGCATCCTCCTCAGAAACTGATGATTGAGGGCTTCGTGGCGCAAAATGAGGCCTTGCGGCAGGGGGAGAGGGGTGGATTTTTTTTCCGTAACTTTGCTCAGTAGGAGATGAAAAAAAGCGGTGGCCTTCACGGCCGCCGCTTTTTTTGGGGATTGCAGCTGTGTGGGCTATTTGCCTATGGTGATGATGATGCAGCGGTTTTGTGCGCGGCCGGCGGGAGTGGTGTTGGGAGCCACGGGCTGCTCCTGCCCCACACCGGTGGCGGTGATGCGGGTGGCGTCGATGCCTTTGAGCACGAGCATATTCTTGATATTGTCGGCACGACGTTGGGAGAGGGCTTTGTTGGACTTGGGCGATCCCACGTTGTCGGTGTGGCCCACTATGCGCACATTGATTTCGGTGTGGCTGTCCATGACGGATTTGAGGTTGTCCCACGAGTCGGCATTGAGGGCGGCGAAGATGGGCATGTCTTTGCCCGTTTCGAAATGGGCCGTGTCGGAGAATCCGGCTATGAAGGCGGCTTCTTCGCGTGCGCGCTGTTCGGCTTTGGCGCGCAGGGCGGCTTCGGCCTCGGCACGGGCGCGAGCTTCGGCCTCGGCTTGTGCTTGTGCTTCGGCTTGTGCGGCGGCGCGTGCCAGCGAGTCGGCTGCTTGTGCGGCGGCACGGGCCTGGGCTTCGGCCTGAGCGCGGGCTTGTGCCAGGGCGGCAGCTTGTGCCTCGGCTTCGGCACGGGCACGGGCCAGCTCGGCAGCGTGGATGGCGGCAATGGAATCGGCCGCACGGCGGGCTTGCGCCTCGGCTTCGGCGCGGGCACGCGCCACGGCTTCGTTGCGCAAACGCTGTTCTTCGGCCAGGCGGGCTCGCTCGGCCTCCTGGGCGGCAGCCACAGAGTCGGCATGGGCTTGGGCGGCAGCGGCTTGGGCGGCTTGCTGGGCGGCACGCCAGCCAATGAAATGACCGGTGCCTATGCGGAGGGCTATTTTTACACCGCACTGGAGGGGGGTGACGGTTTGCACGCGGTCGGAGGCAAAGGTGCTGCTATAGTGGTATTGCTGGGCGTTGTTGTCGTAGGTGAAGAGGGGAGCGGTGTGTGTGCTCTCGGGCAAGATGTTGTGGTGGTGGTAGATGGCGTAGAGACCCAGATAGAGGGCGGTGGCATGGGAAATGTTGAAGGCTACGCCCAGGTCGGCGGCCAGGTCGGCGGTGGTGGAGGCGGTGAGGAATGTTCCAGACTGGATGTCGTTGTGAGCGCCAAGGAGCGGGTTGTCTTGCTCGTCGGCAGGGAGGGGGGTGAGGGTTTGGCGGATGTAGGCTCCGCTGGTAGTGTTGAAGGTGGAGGTGAAGGGGTGGTTGATGGTCATGCCCAAGCCACATTGGATGCTACGGCGTGCGCCAATGGGGGCGCGCAGGATGAGCTGGAGGGGAAGGGCCATGTAGCCTAGCTGCTGATGCTCCTGCCACTTGTAGTACCGTGTGGACACATCGGTGGCCACGGAGGTTCCCGGCAGCTGGATGGTGGGGGAAACCTGGGTGTAGTTGTAGGTGGCTGAGGCGTTGAGATAGCTGCCTTGGAGTCCTATGCCGAAACCGATGTAGCGATTGACCATCACTTGGTATTGGGCTTGCAGCAGCGGACCGAAGCCCAGGTGATATTGGGCCTCGGCAGGGGTGTAGAGCAGGCTGTGGATTCCGCCACCGATAGAGAATTGGAGGTTGTGGGTGTAGTCGGTCATTTGGGCAGAGGCACCCAGGGTGGCGCAAAAGAGGATGAGTGAGAGTATGATTCGTTTCATGGTAATGTATGTGTAATTTATTGATATAATGGTGTGTTAGCGGAGTCTCTCCCAGGGGATGGCGGTTTGCTAACGATGTGCAAAGATACATAAAAAAAACTGTTGGATGAATTATTCTCCCACAAAGGTTAAAGGATAAAAGCTTGCTTATTGATTTACTTGCAACAAGAATTGAGGGAGAAAGTAGGTGGCGATATAGTGGTTGGCTTATCAAAAATTGTGGCAGTGAGTAAGGGCGAAAAAAAAAACTGCGTTCCCATTCGGGGAACGCAGCTTGGATTTATCACAGAAGGATGACGGGTTACTTGACCATGAGGCGGCGCACAATCTGATGTCCGTTGCCAGCGAAGCGAACGGTGTAAATGCCTGGGGCAAAGTGGTCGGTGCGGATGGCGAAGGTGATGGAGCCTGCGGTTTGGAGGGTGGTGGTGTGGATGGTGCGACCGAGCTCGTCGATGATGGCCACCTGATAACGGCCACCGTCACCAAGGTTGATGTTGATCTTGGCTTGGTCGGAAGCGGGGTTGGGGTAGAACTGGCCAAAGGCGTTGTCGAGATTGGCCTCGTCGATGCCCACAGGGTGGACAGGGGGCTGGGGAGCCTCGTTGGTATCGAGGTAGGTGCGGTTGGCGGCAAAGGTGAAGGTGATGTCGGTGAGGGGACGGGGCTCGGTGGAGAAGTCGTAGTTGACGCTGTCGAGCACCTCTTCCTGGCCATTGAAATAGAAGCTGTAGTAGCCTCCCTGGTGGGCGGTCATGGGCTTGGTGATGGTCTTGCCGTTGTTGGAAGTGGCGGAGATGTAGTACTCAAAGGTGATATTGGTGTCGCGGAGGGTGGCGATAGTGTCGGTGTAGTTGACGGTGTCGAGGCTATAGGTGTAGTTGTAGTTTACCACAGAGTCGATGACCACGGTGTCGATGGAGATGAGTGTACTATCCACGCGGCTCATGGCAGCGAAAGTGGTGTCGAACACACGGTCGTTGATGGAGGCGGTGGGGATGACACTGGAGAATTTGTTGCCATTGGCGTTGAGGGCGATGGTCTGCCACTCGCCGCCATTGATGCGGTAGATGCACTCAGCATGATCGATGCCGCTACGGTTGGTGATGATGGCCGACACGGGGATGTCGTGGCCGCGCATGTCGTTGGCGGTGCCCACAATGCTTTTGTGGAGGATGCGCACGGGGTTGTCGGCAGGAATTTGCTTGGTGATGCAGTGAATGGCGCCACCGGAACCGTCGTAGTCGCGCACGTCAATGGGATAGATGGTGTAGCCGGGGTAGGCGGCCTTGAGTTGCTCGATGTTATGGCGATCCCAGGCAGCGGTGGGCTGGCCGTTGATTACGCTGGAGAAAACGGGCTGGAGGATGAGGTCGTTGACAAAGGTGTGGTTGCTATAGGTGCGGGTGTACTGCTCGTTGTAGGTTGACTGGTTGGCGAAGTTGCCACCATTGTCGGTGCTGGGGAAGGGGATGGATGCCTTATAGTAGGGGCGGTCGAAGATGCTGGTGTAGGAGCAGAGGGAGTCGATGTTGCGGGCTCCGGTGCGATAGTCAGTCCATGAGCTATAGGTGTCGGGCATGATGGAGAACACAAAGCCGTTTTCTTCGCACATATCGGCATAGAGGTCGATGTGGCCGGTGCCGCCGTCATAGCGGTAGGCGGTCAGCACGTGGGTCTCGCGCTGGCCAAGGAGGTCGCGCAGGGCCTGGCGGGTTTGGTTGTTGGTGAGGCTGGTCTTGGTGGTGTAGTGGATGCTACTGGGGTTGCGTCCGTCCCAGGTGATTTGCCCCACTTGGTCGCGGTTGTTGGCATAAACGGCATCGCTGGTGAAGAGGAATCCGGCGCCATCAACGAGGCAGTTGCCACCTTCCCACTCGATGGTGTTGATGTAGTTGGGAATGTTCATCTGGCGGGTGATGAGCGAGGGGAGGGAGTCGTCGAGGGCACGGCCGGGATAGTACTCGAAGTCGAGCATGGCCAGACTGTCTTGGTCGCCATAGTAGAAGCAGATGGGACCGCAGTCGCGATACCAGAAGGAGTTGCCGGAGCCTACGATAAAGCGGACGCTATCGTGGCGGAAACCCAGGCGAGCGAGGGTGCGAAGCACGGCGAGGGAATCTTGTGCTTTCTCCACGCGTACCCATGCCTCGGCATGGCCGCGCTGGATGCCGTCCATGAGGCTGAAGGCGGTTCGACCGAAGGAGGATGCGGTGTCCATCTCGCTGACGTAGGGGCCTTGGATGCCCATGGAGATCCATCCACGGGTGAAGTTATACTGGTAGTAGTCGGCAACGCCAGTGACGAGGGGGTCGGCAGAGAAATAACCTGAACCGAGGTTGGTGTCGGGCAAGTATTCATAGTAGGGGGTGACCACAATGGCTTTCACCTCTTCCCATTCGCCGGGGAACCACACTCGGTCTTCGGGGAGTGATTTGCCCTGCTTGGCAGCAGGAGCGGCTTCGCCCATGGGGATGTTGCTTTTGGCGGCTTGGCCAGAGATGTTGCGCTGGTGCTTTACTTGGCGCCATTCGCGCATCATTTGCTCTTTGTTGGTTGCGTTCTGGGCCATAGAGGCCAAGGCGAGGCCCAGAAAGAGCACGGATAAAATTATTTTTTTCATTGAGTGATTTATATAAGTATTATTCAATAATTATTATTTTGTTTTGCAATGAGTGAGTTTATTGCAAAAGCGAACTGGCCGCTTGTAGATGAAATAGCAAGACGGCCAGCGCAAATATGTTGATTTTGGGGTATATTATCTCTTCTTGAGACCGAGGATTTCACGAGCTTCGTCGCTGGTGGCGATGGGGCGGCCGAGGAGTTTGGCCATGCGCACTACCTTGTCAACGAGTTCGCCGTTGCTCTTGGCAAGCACGCCGCGCTCGAGATAAAGGTTGTCTTCGAAACCTACGCGCACATTGCCGCCCATGGCGATGGCAGGAGCTGCCAGGGTGAAAGCATGGCGGCCGATGCCGGTGGCGGTCCAAGTGGAGCCAGCAGGGATGTTGCGAACAAGCCAGCAGAGGTTGTCAACGGTGGCGGGGGTGCAGCCGGGTACGCCAAGCACAAAGTTGAACTGCATGGGAGCAGCAGGAACTTCGCCTTTGCGGGCCATGGTGAGGATGGTGTCGAGGTGACCCATCTCAAAGCACTCGTATTCGGGCTTGATGCCGCGCTCCATCATGCGCTTGCCAAAAGCACGCATGGTGGGCATGGTGTTGTCGAAAATTTCATCGCCGAAATTGCAGGTGCCGCAGTCGAGAGTGGCCATTTCGGGGAGGGGAGTGGTGTCGGTGCTCTGGAGACGCTCATCGGGGGTCATGCCTACTGCGCCGCCGGTGGAAGGAATAAGAATCACGTTGGGGCAAGCTTTGTAGATGGCCTCTTCGCACTCCTGGAAACGGTCGCGGCTCTGGGTGGGGGTGCCGTCATCGTGGCGGACGTGGAGGTGAACGATGGCTGCACCAGCATCAACAGCTGATTTAGCTTCTCTTACAATTTCTTCTACGGTATAAGGAACAGCAGGATTCTGCTCTTTGGTGACTTCTGCGCCACAGATGGCAGCGGTGATAATGAGTTTATCCATGGTATTGATGTGATTAAAGATTTATTGTTTTTATTTTATCAAAATGCAAAGATACAAAAAAAAATCGTATCTTTGCAAAAATATTATGTATTATGCTTATCCTTGGAATAGACCCCGGTACACGCATTTTGGGCTATAGCCTGCTGGACACAGATGGTGCCAAACCACAATTGGTGCTGATGGACGTGCTGTATCTGCGCCAATTGGGTGAGCTCCCTTTGAGAATACGCAAGATTTTTGATACCACGCAACGCATTATTGACAGCTACCACCCCGACCACCTGGCCATTGAAGCCCCTTTTGCAGGCAAGAATGTGCAGTCGATGCTGAAACTGGGCAAGGCGCAGGGGGTGGCGATTGGCGCCGCGATGAGCCGCGACTTGAGCTATACCGAATATGAGCCTGCGGCGGTGAAACAGCGCGTGACGGGCAACGGCAATGCGGCCAAGGAGCAGGTGGCAATGATGCTTCAGAGTATTTTCGGCTTTAAGGATATGCCGCAATATTTGGATGCTTCGGATGCGTTGGCGGTGGCCTATACTTGTTATCTTGAACAGTCGGACCCGCTGGGCGACCTGCGTCAGCAACTCAAGCCCAAGCGCAGCTCGAAGAGCAAGAAGCAGCAATGGGGCGATTTTGTGAAGGATAACCCTGATTTGATTAACTACTAAATTTTTAACTAAAAATAATTTCTACCAATGGCAACACAACAAAAGTCATTCTCATCCAATCTGGGTGCCATCATGGCAGCCGTGGGCTCGGCCGTGGGCTTGGGCAATATTTGGCGATTCCCTTATATATGCGGTCAATATGGCGGCGGCGCTTTTTTGATTGTATATCTCTGTTTTGTATTTCTGCTAGGAGCTGTGCTGATGATGTCGGAATTTGTTATCGGCCGCCGTTCGCAGCATCGCACGTTGCAGGCTTACGGCGTTGTGGCCAAGGGCAAGAAGGGGTGGAATGTAATTGGTGTGCTGGGTTTGATCACTTGTTTCTTCATCCTGTCTCAGTATTTGGTGCTCTCAGGCTGGACCACTAGTTATATATGGGATGCCGTGGATGGCACGTTGGCTTCGTTGGGAACAGATGCGGGTGCTATATCCGATCATTTCTCGTCTTTCTCGGTCAGCACTTGGCGTCCTGTGCTGTGCCTCAGTATCTTTGCTGTGCTGGTGCTGGTGGTGGTGCTGGGCGGCGTGCAGAGCGGTATTGAGAGTGTGAGCAAATTGCTCATGCCGTTGCTGGTACTGCTGGTGTTGGTGTTGTGTGTGCGCAGTCTCACTTTGCCCAATGCTGGTCGTGGCGTGGAGTATCTGTTCATGCCTGATTTTAGCCGACTCACGGGTCAGGGTATCCTGGCTGCGTTGGGTCAGGCTCTTTTCTCGCTGAGTGTGGGTATGGGTGCCATGATTGTGTATGGTTCCTATATCCCTGTGAAGGACAATCTTTTCTCAACGGCCATGTGGATTACGGCATGCGACACGCTGATTGCTGTGCTTTCGGGTTTGGCCATCTTCCCCGCTGTGTTCAGCTGCGGATTCGACCCCACTGGCGGCCCTGGATTGGTGTTTTGCGTGTTGCCCAACGTGTTCAATATGATGGGTGGTGCCGGTGTGGTGTTTGCTGCCATTTTCTTCATCCTGCTGATGGTGGCTGCTTTGACCAGCGCTATTTCGCTGCTGGAGACGTTGGCCGCTTCGTGCAGCGAGCGTTTCAATTGGAAACGCCTCAACAGCTCTATGGCGCTGTTTGTGCTCACCACTGCCGCTGGCGTGGTATTCTCGCTGTCGCTGGGTCGTCTTTCTCATATCAAGATTGCCGACCTCACGCTGTTTGACCTTGTGGATAAACTCAATAGCATCTATCTGCCTCCTCTCACCGCTTTGGCCACCATTATCTTCCTGGGATGGGTGGTGCCTGATGCTGATGTTCGCGACGAGCTTTCCAATCATGGAACCATCAAGATTGGTTATTATCCAGTATTCCGTTTCTTGGTGCGTTTTGTGGTGCCCGTGGCACTGACTGTGGTGTTGATTACCGGCATTAAAGGTTGATGGCAATGAAAAAGAATTTATATCTTGTATTTTGGGTCCTTATGCTGGTAGTGGGCTGCCAGCATAAGAGCAGGGTTTATGACCCAGCTCAAGTGAAGTTCAACGTTAGTTATAATTCGATTTTGGAGAATCAGCTCTATCCCTCTATGGTGCTGAGCGAGACAACCCTTTCCGATCCATCCACCACGCTGAACGACACTACGGCACTTTTCACCATTTCGGTGACGGCCCCGGTCAGCAATGCGGTGGTGAGGGTGACAATCGACTCTACCAACTTGAATTATGTGACCATTTTTCAAGAGGTGCTGCCGGTGAAAGGTATGAGATATACTTTCTATCCTACAATCAAGTGGAAATACGACAACCTATATCGCACTCGCCAGCAGGGATCGATGGACGTGACGTTCACCTGCTATATCAACGACGAAGAGGTGGATGTGAAGAATCTCCGCATCAACTATCGGTCGGCCAATGATTGCTTGCTGAGTGTGAGCGATATCAACAATCATTTCTATGATTTCCGCCGTCTCTTTGCCGCCTATGTGAATGAGGAACACCCCTATATTGACAGTATTTTGACTGAAATCATGCAGCAGGGGGTGGTGAACACTATCACGGGCTATCAGAAAGATACCACCAGCGTGGTGAAGCAGGTGGAGGCCATTTGGTATTATGCTTTGGAGCATGGCATCACTTATTCGTCCATCTCCTGCACCTCGTCGCCCACCAAGAAATCCAATGTCCAGCATATCCGCTTTTTTGATGAGGTGTATCACTCCCGTCAGGCCAACTGCATTGATGCCTGCGTTTTCTTTGCCTCTATCATGCGCAAGATAGGCCTCAAACCGGTGATTTTTGTGGAGCCCTGCCATGCTTATCTGGGCTACTATACCGATAAGAAGCGCAAATATTTGAAACTGCTGGAAACCACCATCACTTCGTGGGTGGATTTTCCCGCTTTGACCAAAAATCATAATGAAATAATTGCTTCAAATCCGGCAGCCGTGGGGCCTGAGAGCATTGCTCCTGCGCTCAATACCAAGTATTGCCGCTATATCACCGACAAACAAAGGGCGCAATGGGAGAGTGGCAAGATGTCGTTTGAGGAGTTTAAACGTGCCGTGGCACATGGCATTTTTGTCAAAGCTTCGGCCTATGATATGGACAACTACAAGGCAAACAAGAAATATTTTGAGGAAGCTGACAATTTGCAATACCAGCAGTTGGATATTGAAACCCTCCGCAAAGTGATACAGCCCGTGAGTGGCGGAAACTTCTAATCGAGGCAACTTATAGCAAAAATAAAGGGAATCCAATCGGATTCCCTTTATTTTTATGGTGGGTTCTATAAATCACTGAAAAATGAAAATACATTTCATAACTTCAAAATGTGGAATATATAGAACCTACCATTATATGTTAGCCATTAGAGGTCGCGGCCACAGCATTTCTTATATTTCTTTCCGCTTCCGCAGGGACAGGGATCGTTGGGACCAATCTTCTTCTCCACACGGATGGGCTGGGGCTTGGGACGCTCGCCGGTTTGTTGGCGTGCTGCCTGGTCCATGGCGCGTTGGGTTTGGGTGGCGGTGGAGTCGTGGCTCTCGCGCATACCGCGGTTGCTGGTTCTCTGCTGGCGTGCTTCGTGCATGTCGTTGTCTTCACGCACGGGGAGTGATGCGCGGATAAGGAATGATGAGATCTCGCGATTGATTTCCAGAAGCATTCTTTCAAAGAGGTTGAAACTCTCAAATTTGTAGATCAACAGAGGATCCTTCTGCTCGTAGGAAGCATTCTGTACCGAGGTTTTCAATTCATCCAGTTCGCGCAGATGGTCTTTCCACAGGTCGTCGATAATGGCCAGGGTGATACCTTTCTCAATGCTGAGCTGCACCTCGCGTCCCTTGTTGTCGTAGGATTTCTGCACCGGAGTCACCACGTTGAGCACTTTCTTGCCATCGGTGATGGGGAATGCTACGTTGATATACTGGGTGTTGTCGTGGATGCGAACGATGAATGGGTATGCCAGTTCGGTGATGCGCTGCATGCGTTCTTTATAGGTGTTGTAAACGATGTCGTAAAGTTTCTTGACGGCATCTTCCTGTTTGGCATTGAAAAGTTCTTTCTCGGTGAAAGGCACTTCGAGCGCAAATATGCGAATCATCTCCATCTTGAATCCTTCCCAGTCATGGTTCTTCTTGGACTCTTCAAAGATGAGCGAGCAAGTGTCGTAGAACATGTTGGAGATGTCGATGCTCAAACGGTCGCCATAGAGGGCATTGCGGCGTTTGTTGTAGATAACGGTGCGCTGGTTGTTCATCACATCGTCATATTCAAGCAAACGTTTACGCATACCAAAGTTGTTCTCCTCCACCTTCTTCTGTGCTTTCTCGATCTGTTTGGTGATCATGGAGTGCTGAATCACTTCGCCTTCTTGCAGTCCCAGGCGGTCCATGATGGTGGCAATACGCTCTGAACCGAAGATGCGCATCAGGTCGTCTTCCAACGATACGAAGAACAAGCTGCTACCGGGGTCGCCCTGACGGCCAGCACGGCCGCGCAACTGACGGTCAACACGGCGAGACTCGTGGCGTTCGGTGCCGATGATGGCCAGACCGCCAGCATCTTTCACACCACCCTTGAGCTTGATATCCGTACCACGACCTGCCATGTTAGTGGCAATGGTCACATGGCCGGGTTCGCCAGCATGGGCCACGATTTCAGCCTCTTTCTGGTGGAGCTTGGCGTTGAGCACGCTGTGCTCGATGTGGCGCATCTTGAGCATTTTGCTCAGCAATTCTGATGTTTCCACGTTGGTGGTACCCACCAGCACGGGGCGGCCCATCCCTATGAGGCGTTCCACTTCGCCGATAACGGCGGTATATTTCTCGCGCTTGGTTTTGTAAATCATGTCGTCCATATCGTCGCGGGCGATGGGACGATTGGTGGGGATTACTACCACATCCAATTTATAGATATCCCAAAACTCACCAGCCTCGGTCTCTGCTGTACCCGTCATACCGGAGAGTTTTTTATACATGCGGAAATAGTTCTGCAGCGTGATGGTGGCATAGGTCTGGGTGGCAGCCTCAATCTTGGCATTCTCCTTGGCTTCCACGGCCTGGTGCAGTCCGTCGCTCCAGCGGCGGCCTTCCATGATACGGCCTGTTTGCTCATCCACAATCTTCACCTGCTTGTTCTCATCCACAATATAGTCGATGTCTTTCTCGAAGAGGGTGTAGGCCTTGAGCAATTGGTCCACGGTGTGCACCCTGTCGCTCTGTATGGCGAAGTCGTTGTAGATTTTCTCTTTGCGGGCAGCCTTCTCCTCGGGGGTGAGGTCCATGTGTTCCAATTCGGCAATCATGCCGCCGATGTCGGGCAACTGGTAGAAGTTGCGGTCTTCTCCCATGGCGGTGAGAAAATCCATACCCTTATCGGTGAGCTCCACCTGGCGGTTTTTCTCATCAATCACAAAGTACAGTTCATCATCGATGATGTGCATATACTTGTTCTGCTCCTGCATATAAAAGTTCTCGGTGCGCTGGAGAATGGCTCTCATGCCAGTTTCGGAGAGGAATTTGATCAGGGCCTTGCTCTTGGGCAAACCGCGGTAGGCGCGCAGCAACAGTTTGGCGCACTCTTCTTCGGGTTTGGGGTCGGGATGCTGTGCCAAGCCGGCTTTGGCATCGGCAAGCACCTTGGTGATCATGGTGCGTTGAGCGTTGTAGAGCTTCTCGATAACGGGTTTGAAACGGTCAAACTCTTGGTCTTCGTCGCCTTTGCCCGTGGGACCGCTGATGATCAAAGGTGTGCGGGCATCATCAATGAGCACAGAGTCAACCTCATCCACGATGGCAAAGTTGTGGCCTCTCTGCACCAATTCTTCCGGATTGCGGCACATATTGTCGCGAAGATAGTCGAAACCAAACTCGTTGTTGGTACCAAAGGTGATATCGGCATTATAAGCAGCTTTACGTTCGTCGCTGTGGGGCTCATGCTTGTCAATGCAGTCCACGCTCAGACCGTGGAACTCATAGAGCATACCCATCCATTCCGAGTCACGTTTGGCCAGATAGTCGTTCACCGTCACCACGTGCACACCCTTGCCGGGCAAAGCGTTCAGGTAAACGGGGAGGGTGGCCACCAACGTTTTACCCTCACCAGTGGCCATCTCAGCAATCTTGCCGCTGTGCAGCACAGCACCACCAATCAGCTGGACATCATAGTGGACCATGTCCCATTTGATCATGTTGCCACCGGCCATCCAACTGTTGTTGTAAACTGCTTGCTCGCCCACGATATTCACATTGTCGCGTTTCACGGCCAGCGCGCGGTCGTGCTCGGTGGCAGTCACCACCACCTGCTCGTTTTCGGCAAAACGGCGAGCCGTTTCTTTCACCACGCCGAAAGCCTCGGGCAAGATGTCGTTGAGCACCTTCTGGGTTTTGTCATACGACTCCTTTTCCAGCTTGTCAATGCGTTTGTAGATATCCTCTTTTTCATCAACGGGCATATCGTATTCTTCTTCGATACGTATGCGGAGGGTTTTCAACTCTTCTTCTTCTGCAGCCACTTCGTTGTGGATGCGTTCTTTGAATTCGATAGTCTTGGCACGCAGCTCATCGTTGCTGAGTTTTTGTATCTCAGGATATAATTTGAGCGTGGCGTTGAGCAAAGGCTGCACCTCTTTCAGGTCGCGGTCGGCCTTTGTGCCAAATAGTTTGGACAGGAAATTTGCCATTTATTATTATTATTTTATTAATTATTTACTTATTATACAAAGTTTTGTCTTTTGCCCAAGGGACAATCGCACGTGTGCAAAGATACAAAAAAAAATTAACTATACTGTCTTTGAACATAATATTTATTTCTGATTTGCCCTTATCAAATTCCGTGCCACGCTTGTGGGCAGATCTTCTCCCCCTATTCCCCCCAAAAAACTCCAGGCTCCATCAAGGACTTAAAATCGCTAGCCTCCACTCACAAATTCCAGCCACCATTGCGGGGGATATCTTTTATTTTGCCCCTATTGTGCGGCGGGCGTTCCCCTAGGCAATACCACGGCGTTACCGCGGCATATCTCAGCGGCCTCTTGTTCCCAATTGCCTTCCATGAGCAACGAACAAAAATACTGGGTGGTGTCTAAGTGTCATGGGTGTCAAGTGTCATTTTTATATTCGTTTTTTTTTGGTGGGCGAAGCCGAATTCAATAAACAAACGCAACAGCGGTTGACTCTGTCCAAAGTGCAAAAATGATTATCGTGATTTTTTTTAGTAACTTTGCAGCACAAAAGATAACTGATGAGTTTGAGAAAATTTATTGAAAATCATGAAAATATCGATGTGCGTAGGCCGATTTGATCCACTGCATCAAGGCCATTTGGAAATGATAATGCGTGCCAAAAAAAAGCATGATAGGTGCTGTGTGGTGGTGTGTGATTTTGCCGAGGATGAATCGGCAGGATCTATGCCTCTGGCCAAGCGCACCCAGCTTGTGCGGGAGTTTTTTATGGGCGATGATCTAGTGTCGGTGATGGGGGTGGATTGCTGTGGATGGGAAGAACTGTTGGAGGAGTTTGTCAAACGCACCGGAGAATCGATGGATGACGTGGTGGTGTATGTGCAGGATGCGGCCAATGCAGCTCGGCTGAAAAACTGTGGTGTGCGGGTGGCTGAGTGGGATAACGTTGATGCTATCAGCAGTATTGAAGTGCGACAGCATCCTTTGCGTTATTGGCATCAGATAGCAGCGCCCTTTAGACCCTACCTCACCAAGAATATACTTGTGATAGGCACCGCCTCGGAGGGGAAAAGCACCCTGGTGAGTGATATCTCCAAATATTTCAATTTGACTTGCACTCAGGAATGGGCCAGAGTGTATATGGAGCAGCACGCTTTGTTGGACGAAGAACTGGCGGTGGAGGATTTTGTTGAGTTCCTCACAGGGCAAGTGCGTCTATACCAAGAGGCTGTGCTCAATGCTTCGCGTGGTGTGATGATTGCCGATACTGACAATTTGGTTACGCTCATGTATGCGCTGTCGTATGTGCGCTCGGGGAATTTCAACCTCACTCAAGCTGACTATGTCGAAGTGCTTCTGCCGCTTGCTTGGGCATTGCGCAAGGTGGTGCGTTGGGATAAGATATTTGTGGTGGTGCCTGGTGGAGTGTATGTGGATGACGGATTCAGATACATGGGGCAGTCATCGATGGATGAGCGAATGGCCAACCACCATATTTTGATGAACTTGCTGGAAGAATTCGGCTTGACGGACCGTGTGATTTATCTGCAGGGTGGCGCATATCTGGATAATTTTAATATTGTTAAAACGTATATTGATGGCCTCTTATCGTAATAGGTTGAAGCACGAACTGGTGGGCGACGGCTGGTTTGGTGTTGCTTTCATAGGCTTGGGTTTGATCACCCAAATTGTTTCATATTGCTTGACCGAATCGTCGGCACTGTCGCTGATATGCGGTATGCTGGGCATCATAGGTGTGGTGCTGTATAGTCAGAAAAAGTTTTCGGCATATATATTCTCTTTTGGCCAATTGTTTCTGTATGTATATCTGGCCTGGCAAGAGCATTTGTGGGGTGAGGTGGTAGAGAATGGCTTTTATTTTGTGACCATGCTGGGCGGTATGTGGATTTGGCTGAAGCATTATCGCAGCTCGGAAGAAGAGTCGGAGGTAGAAACGCTGCAATTAAGCAAGCCGTGGCTGTATGGCATTTTTGTGGGCACGATGGTGCTGGTGGGGGTGTTGTATATGGTATTGCGGCTGACCAACGACTCGCAGCCATTTATGGATTCACTCACAACAGTTCCGGCTTTTGTGGCGCAGGTGCTGCTCATGTTGCGTTATCGCGAGAATTGGATGTTCTGGGCAATCATCAATGTGGCGTCAATCGTGTTGTGGGCAATAGCTGGCGATTATTGTTTGATGATGCAATATATCTTTTGGACCATCAATTGCGCCTACGGCTATTGGCTGTGGAAGGATAGTGAATCCAATTCCCGCTAAGAGATTGGCGGTTGCTCGGCTGGCTTGTTGTAATGCACTTCTATTCGGTCGCCGTCGGCGGCGATAGTGGTGCTGGGAAAGATGGCTTGGGCCTCGGATAAAAGTGTTTCGGGCTCTTTGTATCGTGCGCTGATATGGGTGAGCAGTAGATGCTGCACGTTGGCTTTGTGGGCCAATGTGGCAGCTTGTGCGGCTGTGAGATGCTGTTTCTCGGCAGCAACGGAGGCGAATGCGGTGTTGAAAGTGCTCTCAAGGCACAGGAGGTTTGCACCTTGGACGAAGGGTAGGAACGATTCGGTGTAGCCCGTGTCGGTGCAGTAGGCGTATTTTCGGGATGGATTTTTGCCGCGAGGTTTTTCTTCAATCAAATAGCCATAAGTGGGCACGGAGTGCATCAGAGGGAAGGCATAAATGCGGCAACGCAGATTCTCTAGAATCAGTTGCATGCCCTCGGTGTGGGAGAGTTCGTGGTATCGGATTTCGAATTCAAGATGGCTGCCAGAGGCGGTGAGTATTGTGGAAAGCACTTGGCTGATGCCTTCAGGGGCAATAATATCCACGGGCTCGGTTCGTCCGCAGAGGTGCATGCTGCTGATGAGCCCCGGGAGACCGAAGAAATGATCGCCATGCAGGTGGGTGATGCAAATGGTGCTGAGCCCTTGCATCTTTTGATGATATACACGGATTTGAGTTTGGGTGTTCTCGCCGCAGTCGAGCAGAATTCTGTGCCCGTTGAGATTCACCACTTGGCCACTACAGTGGCGAGCCACAGTGGGCAGGGCTGCCCCAGAACCGAGTACGGTAGTGTAGAAATTCATGTGGCTAGTTCTCGAAATAAATGATGGCGCCGGTGGTGGGGTCGAAAAGTGCTTTGAAATGCTTGTGGGGCAGGTCGATGATGGGTCCGTATTGGGCCACGGGCAACGTCACTTGGAAATCGAAGAGCTCGCAGTGGAGGTTCATCTGAGCCTGGGCCGGCAGTCGATATTGGAAGTTGCGGTGGAAGTTGAGCAGCGGTTTCTTGCTCTCCTGGCTTTTTTTGCGCACCTGCTGTAATTGCTTGTCGGGGCGGAGTGTGCAAATGACAGGCAGCGCATCGTAGTCGTCCTCTTCGCAGATGCCCTCGGCACGGCTGAAATAGAAGAGTACCATCTCTTGGATGGTGTCGTTGGACTGGTGCAGACTCTTGGGCTCGATGAAGAAGTGTACGGTTTCCTCGATGGGCTTGCCAATGAACTGGGCCATGAGCACAGCCTCTTTCTCTTCAAGCTGCTTGAGTAGTTGGGCTTTGCCCTCCAGGGTATAGCGGTCGGAGAGTGTGATGTCGGCGCGGGTGTCTTCCAACTCTGCTATTTCGGCTGCTGCAGCTTGGGCTCTTTGGCGTAGCGAGCGGGGAGCTTTCTTGGTGGAGGTGCCGGTGGGCTTGCCAGGGCGGTCGCCTTTAACGTAGAAGGTGTCGGTGCGGTCATAGAGGTTGTAGGTGGGCAGCATTTTGTCGGCAGTGGCGTTGTGAAGCACCAGCTTGGCATCCGACGCCTCGGCCAGATCGGTTAGGGTGCTGTTGCCTAGTTGAATGGAGGACTCTTGGGGAGTCATGCCTACAGAACGGAGCAGGTGGTGGTTATCCACTTGCACGGATATGCCATTGGGGGTGACCAGATAGTAATTGTTTGGGTCGGCTGTGACGGTATATGATGTTTCTACATTCTTAATACGGTAGGGTTTGGCCACATCAAAATTGTCAAGCGCCAACATTTCCGATGCAAAATCGCTAAACACGGCATCGGTAAGGTCGTAGTATTGATAAGTCACGTCCACGCATATCTGGGTCATGGGCAGCGCATAGTAGAGGCCACCATAATTGGGTGTGGCGGAGTTGGTGCTGAGGGGGGTGACATGATAGCAACTGGCAAATAGCAGGGTTGCAGAAAGGATGAAAATGTATTTTTTTATCATACTATGTATTATTCGTAAGTGAACGTTATTTAACGCCGATACATCAGTTTTAGTGTGTCGAGATTCGTTTTTTCTGGTAATTATTTATTTTAATAACATTTTTTGTGTATATTTGCATGTTCTCTAAGTCTGATATGGGGATAATAATCAATTTTGTTTCAATAAAATAACTATCATTATGAGAAAAGTATTTGTTTTTGCAGCTTTTTGTTTAGTGGCCACACTGGGCCTAATGGTATCATCTTGCGGCAAGGAGGAAGAGCCCATAGCCCCTGTGGTGGATGACACCACTGCCGACACGATTCCTGTCACCCCTGAAAACACCCCCACCATTATTGGTGTATGGCACATGATAGAAGCCACCCAGGATGTGCAAGGCAATGTGGTTGATATGATCAATTTTTATGGCGAAAATTTTTGCCTTACCTTTATGGAAGACGGCACGCTGATTACTTCTGATGGGATAAACGATACCCAGATGCAGTGGACCTTGGAAGGAAATCAGCTAGGCTTTATTCAGGCACCTGGCGCACCGGCTGTGATGTATGAGCTGAGAGAACTCACCGATGAGCGACTTGTAATCGTCAATGGTGTGGGCACAGGGATTGAAACTACCATGATTTTCGAGCGCAAATAATCCCGTTGGAAACCCTATACCCAAGAGGGGTGGATTGGCATCAATCCACCCCTCTTTGCGTTTTTGTGTGGACTTCAATACTCCGTGGCCATGCTGCAGCGTGCCGTTCTGCGTCTGCACCTCCCTCAGGGCTGAAACGCTTGTCAGATAACCTTGATAAATCATAATGTTGTTTTTTTTGTGTTAGTAATAATTTAAGCGATGTCTTTTTGGAAATCCCATTGTAGTTTTCGTGATGCAAATATACAACTATTTTGGAATATTAAGTATTTATTGCAAATTTTTTTTATCCATGAATGGTTATATTGTTGTCACTCAATGAAATATTTTTTAAGTTTTTGTCTGTTAAATCACCATTTTTACACCATGTTTTCACAAAATCACCGTAAAATCTTAAAAAAATGACAATCAAATTTGGGTTTTATTGAAAAGAATTACGTTTCTTGCTGAGGCATAGCATGTTATGCACTTTTGCCCCCTAATTTGTCATTTGTCACTTGTCATTTGCAATGCTCTGGCACATCCATGCGCTAAAAAGAGTTTTTTATATTTGTATTTTATAATAATTAATAATTATTTATTTAATTATTTAATTTATAAAGGGGTGGCGCACCTCCCTTGCATTGCAAAATGACAAATGACAAATGACAAATTCCAATTTTGTCTGTCGATCAGCGGCAAAAAAAAAGCA
>JAKSMP010000015.1 GCA_024400505.1 Bacteroidales bacterium
GCTCAGAAGCTCCCCATCTCGACCAAGTTTGTTGTTAAAAGAGATTATATCGAAGAATAAATAAGAAGATACAGTCATGAAAAACGAATTAGTTTTAAAAGAGCTTTCGACTGCTGAGATCAAAGAAAGATTGGACAATGAGCGCACCATGTATCAGAAAATGCTTCTGACCCATGCCGTTTCTCCTCTTGAGAACCCCAATAAGATAAAAGAAAGTAGAAAAACCATTGCTCGCTGTCTCACCGAGCTCCGCGCACGTGAAATCGCTGAACAGAAGCAGAACTAACTAAGTAGATAATGGAAAGAAATTTAAGAAAAGAAAGAGTCGGTGTTGTGGTGAGCAACAAGATGGACAAATCCATCGTCATCATGGTCGAGCGCAAAGTTAAGCACCCCATGTACGGCAAGTTCGTGAAGAAGTCCACCAAATTCATGGCTCATGATGAGAAGAACGAGGCCAATATCGGTGATACCGTTCGTATCATGGAAACTCGTCCTTTGAGCAAGAACAAATGCTGGCGTCTCGTTGAAATTATCGAGAAAGCTAAGTAATTAGTCCTAACAACCAAGAGAAAAAGATTTTAAAATGATACAACAAGAATCCAGAATGACCGTTGCCGATAACAGTGGCGCTAAAAGTGCTCTCTGTATCCGCGTTCTTGGTGGCACCAAAAAGCGTTATGCCTCTATTGGCGACACTATCATGGTGGCCATTAAAGACGCTATCCCTTCTGGCAGCGTTAAAAAGGGAACTGTTTCTAAAGCAGTTGTGGTCCGTACCAAAAAAGAGATTCGCCGCAATGATGGTAGTTACATCCGCTTCGACGATAATGCATGCGTCCTCCTCACCGCTAATGATGAGCTTCGTGGCACCCGTATCTTTGGACCCGTCGCCCGTGAACTCCGTGACAAGCAATTCATGAAGATTGTTTCACTGGCTCCCGAAGTATTGTAAACAACAAAAAAGAAGAAAAGAAATGAAATTGCACGTAAAAAAAGGGGATACCGTTATGGTTATCGCTGGTAGCGATAAAGGTAAGTCCGGTAAGGTCCTTAAAGTGTATCCCGAAAAGAATCGCGCCATTGTGGAAGGTCGTAACCTTGTGAAGAAACATACCAAACCCAATGCTAAAAACACCCAGGGAGGTATTGTTGAGCAGGAAGCTCCTATCCATCTGTCCAATCTTATGGTTATTGATGCTGATGGTAACCCCACTCGTATCGGCCGTAGAATTGACGAAAAAACCGGTAAATTAGTACGTTATTCTAAAAAGTCCGCAGACAAAAAGGAGATTAAATAATGGCATATATTCCTACTTTAAAGACCAAATATAACGAGGAAATTCTCCCCGCTCTCATGAAAGAGTATGGGTATAAGACCGTTATGCAGGCTCCTCGTCTGAAAAAAATTACTTTAAATCAGGGCCTCGGTAAGGCCGCTATCGCTGATAAGAAAGTTATTGATAAGGGTATCGAAGAGATGACCATGATCGCTGGCCAGAAAGCTGTTGCTACCAAGAGCCGCAAGGATATCTCTAACTTCAAACTGCGTCGCGGTATGCCCATTGGCGTTCGCGTTACTCTCCGTGGCGAGCGTATGTATGAGTTCCTTGAGCGTCTCATCACTGCCTCTATCCCCCGTATCCGTGACTTCCGTGGTATCAATGATAAGGGTTTTGATGGTCAGGGTAACTATACTTTCGGTATCTCTGAGCAGATTATCTTCCCCGAAATCGACATCGACAAGATTGATCGCATCCAGGGTATGGATATCACCTTCGTGACCTCTGCTAACACCGATAAGGAAGCTATGTCTCTCCTCAAACTGTTTGGCATTCCTTTCAAGAATCAACAAAAATAAAAGATAATGGCAAAAGAATCAATTAAGGCTAGAGAGCGCAAAAGAGCTAAAATGGTTGCTCGTTACGCTGCAAAACGTGCCGCTTTAAAGGAAATTGTCCGCACCGGCGAACCTGAGGATGTTGAGAAGGCTGTTATTGCTCTTCAGAAGCTTCCTAAGAATTCCAACCCTATCCGCATGCACAACCGTTGCCAGCTTACTGGCCGTCCCAAGGGTTATATGCGTCAGTTCGGTATTTCCCGTATCAACTTCCGTGAGATGGCTCTCAGTGGTCTTATCCCCGGTGTTAAAAAGTCCAGTTGGTAACAGATAATTAATTCACATTGGTAGCTTTGCAAGTTGGCAAGCCCAATACTACAAAACTTAAAATCAAGTAATAAAATGGTAACAGATCCTATTGCAGATTATTTGACCCGTATGCGTAATGCTATCGCATCTAAGCACAGAGTCGTTGAAATTCCTGCATCCAAATTGAAGAAAGAGATCACCAAGATCTTGTTCGAAAAAGGTTATATTCTCAACTACAAATTCGAGAATGAGGGTGCTCACAATCAAACTATCAAAATCGCTTTGAAGTACCACCCCGTAACCAAAATCTCCGCTATCTCCGAGCTGAAGCGTGTTAGCTCCCCCGGTTTGCGCCGTTATGTTAGCGTTGAAGATATGCCTCGCGTGCTCAATGGTCTTGGTATCGCTATCATCTCTACTTCTAAAGGTCTCATGACTGACAAGGAAGCTCGCACTTTGAATGTCGGTGGCGAAGTTATTTGTTACATCAGCTAATTAAGAGAGGAGATTTAAGAAATGTCAAGAATTGGTAATATGCCCATCCACCTCCCTGCAGGTGTTGAAGTAAAGGTATCTCCTGAGAATGTCATTACCGTTAAGGGTCCTAAAGGTGAACTCAACCAAGAAGTTAATCCTGCTATCACTATAAAGAACGAAGATGGTATTCTTACTTTTGTACGTCCTTCCGATTCCCGTGAACACAAGGCTATGCATGGTCTCTATCGTGCTCTTGTTGCCAACATGGTAAAAGGTGTTTCCGAAGGTTTCACCTGCGTTCAGGAAGTTATTGGTGTAGGTTACAAAGTTCAGGCTACTGGTAATGTTATGGAAATGGATCTCGGTTATAGCCACAAGATTTTCTTCGAGTTGGCTCCCGAAATTCATGTTGAGACCGTTACTGAGAAGGGTAAGAACCCCATTATCACTATGACCTGCTGCGATAAGCAAATCCTGGGTCAGGCTGCTGCTAAGATTCGCTCTCTGCGTAAACCCGAACCTTACAAGGGTAAAGGTATTCGCTTCAAGGGTGAAGAGGTCCGCAAAAAGGCTGGTAAAGCTGCTGCTAAATAATCATTAATTGAACGCCTAAGAATTTTTATTATGGCTACTAAAAAAGATATAAGAAGAACTAAGATTAAATTCCGCATCCGTCATAAGATCAGCGGTACTGCTGAAATGCCGCGTCTTTCTGTGTTCAGAAGCAATAAGGAAATTTATGCACAGGTAATTGACGATGTTAAAGGTGTGACACTGACCGCAGCTTCCTCTTTGGAGAAAGGTGTTGAAAAGAGTGGCACAAAAAGCGATGTCGCTGCTAAGGTAGGTAAAATGCTTGCTGAGCGCGCTATTGCTGCTGGTATCAATACCGTGGTGTTTGACCGTAACGGTTATCTCTACCATGGTCGTGTTAAATCCTTGGCAGATGGTGCCAGAGAAGGTGGTTTAAAATTCTAATAAGTCATGGCTGAAGTAAACGTTAAAAGAGTTAAGTCTAGCGAAATCGAGTTCAAAGATCGTCTCGTTGCTATTAATCGCGTAACCAAGGTTACCAAGGGTGGTAGAACTTTCACCTTTGCTGCCATTGTCGTTATTGGAAATGAAAACGGTGTCGTAGGTTACGGTCTTGGCAAAGCCAAGGAAGTACAGGCTGCCATCCAAAAGGGTGTTGACGATGCTAAGAAAAACCTTATTAAGGTTCCCGTGCTTAAAGGTACTATTCCTCATGAGCAGTGTGGTAAGTATAGCGGTGCTCGCGTTTTCTTGAAACCCGCAGCTCCTGGTACCGGTGTTATCGCTGGTGGTGCTATGCGTGCTGTTTTGGAGAGCGTAGGTGTGAAGGACGTGCTTGCTAAGTGCAAGGGTTCTTCTAATCCCCACAGTGTTGTGAAAGCTACCATCAATGCTCTTCTCCAAATGAAGGATCCTTGCATGGTTGCTGAACTTCGCGGTATCACTCTCGATAAAGTGTTTAATGGTTAATCATAGGAGACTTGAAACATGGCAGAAAAGACTTTGAAAATCAAACAGGTTAGAAGTATTATTGGTCGTCCTGCTCGTCAGAAAAGAACCATGGAAGCTCTTGGCCTTCGCAAAATCAACCATGAGCGTACCGTTGTTGCAACTCCTCAGGTTCTCGGTATGATTGAAAAGGTGAAACATTTAATCACTGTTGAGGAAAATTAATTGTTAGACGCTCTCTAGTTTTTTAGAGATTTAAAAGAGTATATTATTATGAGTTTAAATAATCTCAAACCCGCAGAAGGTTCCATTAAGCATTCCAAACGTATCGGCCGTGGCGCTGGTTCTGGTAAAGGCGGTACTTCCACTCGTGGTAATAAGGGTGCTAAAGCTCGTTCGGGTTATCACCAGAAAATCGGTTTTGAAGGTGGCCAGATGCCTATCTATCGCCGTCTTCCTAAGTTTGGTTTCACTAACATCAACCGTGTTGAGTATGTAGGTATCAACATCGATACTCTCAATGCCCTCGCTGAAGCTAAAAACATCGTAGATTTCAATGTTGAGGTTTTCAAGCAGAATGGTCTGATCTCCGGTAAGGATCGTATAAAGATTCTTGGTCGTGGTGAGCTCAACAAGACTGTCAACGTTACTGCTCACGCTTTCAGTGCTACTGCTAAGCAGGCTATTGAAGCTAAAGGTGGCGTTGCTACTGTAATTGAATAAAGTTAATGAAGTTGATGGAGTTTGCAAGGCTTTATGCTTTTCAAGCTTCATAAACTTCATTTACTCCATCAACTTCAAAAACTATTAAATTTAACTATATGAAGAGATTAATACAGACACTCAAAAACATCTGGTCTATTGAAGACTTGCGTAAGAGAATCCTTTACACTTTAGGTTTGATTTTAGTGTACCGCATTGGTTGTTATATCGTTCTCCCTGGTGTTGATCCTTCTCAACTGCAAAACCTTCAGAGCCAAGGTGCTGATGGTTTGATGGGTCTGTTGAACATGTTCTCCGGTGGCGCATTCTCCAATGCTTCTATTTTTGCTTTGGGTATCATGCCTTATATTACTGCTTCCATCGTGATCCAGTTGTTTGTCATGGTTATCCCTTATTTCCAGAAAATGCAGCATGATGGTGAGAATGGTCGTAGGAAGATGAACCAAATCACACGTCTTCTTACTGTCGCCATCACTTGCTTCCAAGCTCCCGCTTATATCACCAATATGATGTATCAGCTTGGCGCATCTTCTACCGCTATTTACCCCTTTGACGGTTCTGCTCCCACTTGGACTTTTTGGGCTTCTAGCATCATTATCCTGACTGCTGGTACTCTTTTTGTTATGTGGCTTGGTGAGCGTATTACTGAAAAGGGCGTAGGTAATGGTATTTCTTTGTTGATTATGATTGGTATTATCGCTCGTCTGCCCTTCGCTTTATTTGGAGAATTTGTATCTCGTTTGGCTGAAGCTGGCGGTGGTATGGTGATGTTCCTTATTGAAATTGTTGTCCTGCTCGCTGTAATTCTCCTAGTTATTTTGCTGGTACAGGGTACCCGTCGTATTCCTGTTCAGTATGCAAAGCGTATTATGGGTAATAGACAATATGGTGGACAGCGCAATTGGATTCCTATTAAGGTCAATGCAGCTGGTGTTATGCCTATCATTTTCGCTCAGGCAATTATGTTTATCCCCATTACTTTGATGAGTTTTACTGGAAACTCTGATAGTAAGTTTATGATGGCTTTCGCAGATTATAATGGTTTTTGGTATAACCTGGTTTTCTTTATCCTGGTTGTTCTGTTTACTTATTTCTACACTGCTATTGCCATCAATCCTAATCAGATGGCTGAAGATATGAAAAAGAATGGTGGCTTTATTCCTGGTGTTAAGCCTGGTAAAAAGACTGCTGAGTATCTTGATGATATCCTTTCTCGTGTTACTCTTCCTGGTTCATTCTTTTTGGCTATCGTTGCTATTTTGCCTGCAATTATTAGATTGGCAAATGTTAATTCCCAGTTTGCTCAATTTTATGGTGGTACTTCTCTTCTCATCTTGGTTGGTGTCATTCTTGATACCTTGCAGCAAATTGAGAGCCATCTTTTGATGCGTCATTACGACGGTCTTACTAAATCTGGTCGAATCAAAGGTCGTACTTCAATGTCTATTCAGGCATAATTTTTTGGAACATGATCCTCTTAAAGACTCAAGAAGAAATCGAACTGATACGTGACGCTGCCCGCCTCGTCGGCAAATCTCTCGCCGAGGTGGGCCGTCATATCCGTCCAGGTGTCACGACTGCTTATCTTGATAAAATTGGAGAGCAGTTTATACGCGACAATGGTGGTATCCCTTTGTGTAAAGGTTATGAAGGTTTCCCTTCTGCTTTTTGCATTTCTGTGAATGATGTCGTTGTTCATGGTATTCCTAGTAATGATGTTTTTATTAAGGACGGGGACAACGTTTCTCTTGATGTGGTTGTTGAGTTGAACGGTTACTGCGGTGACTCTGCTTATACTTTCACCTGCGGAGAATCTACCTCTGAAATGCAGCGTCTTCTTAAGACTACCAAAGAGGCTCTATATATTGGCCTTGACAAGTGTAAGGCAGGTAATCGTATTGGCGACATTGGAAGTGCCATTCAGATGCATTGCGAGAAAAATGGATATTCCATTGTTCGTGAGCTCTGTGGTCACGGTGTTGGCATTAAGATGCATGAAAGCCCTAATGTTCCAAACTACGGCGTTAAAGGTACCGGTCCTCTGCTGAAAGAAGGCATGGTTATTGCCGTTGAACCGATGGTTTGCATGGGCTCCAAAAATGTTAAGTTCTCGAAAGAGGACGGTTGGACTTGCCGTACTAGAGACGGTAAACCTGCAGCGCACTTTGAGCATACTGTTGCTATAACTAGTAATGGTCCAGACATCCTATCCACATTCGATTTTATTGAAAACCTCTAATTAGAATTTTATGGCTAAGCAATCTTCAATACAACTGGACGGTACCGTAACTGAATCTTTGGGTAATGCAATGTTTCGTGTAGAGTTAGAAAATGGTCATCAGATTATTGCTCATATTTCTGGCAAGATGCGTATGCATTATATTAAGATTCTTCCTGGTGATAAGGTTTCAATTGAAATGTCACCTTATGATTTAACCAAGGGGCGTATCACTTATCGCCATAAATAAGTCGTTTGTGGCTGTTAATATCGTGTTGAAAAGAATTTATTTGAAAAAATACTAAAAAATGAAAGTAAGAGTTTCTGTAAAGAAAAGATCCCCCGAGTGCAAGGTGGTTCGTCGCCACGGGGTTGTCTATGTAATTAACAAGAAGAATCCAAAGTTTAAACAAAGACAAGGATAATTAATTAACAAAAAAGAAGAAAAAGAAATTTATGGCAAGAATCGCGGGTATTGACTTACCCAAAAACAAAAGAGGCGTTATAGGTCTGACCTATATCTATGGTATCGGAAGAAGTCTTGCTTCTGAGATTCTGGCTAAGGCTGGCATCGATGAAAACAAGAAAGTTCAAGACTGGTCTGATGATGAGCAGAACACCCTTCGTAACATCATTAATGATGAGTACAAAGTTGAAGGTGCTCTTCGTTCTGAAGTTCAGATGAACATTAAGCGCCTGATGGATATTGGCTGCTATCGTGGTATCCGTCATCGTCTCGGTCTTCCTCTCCGTGGTCAGAGCACTAAGAATAACGCTCGTACACGTAAGGGTAAGAAGAAAACTATCGCTAACAAGAAGAAAGCTACTAAGTAACTATTTATGTAGCGCCTAAATGCGGATTATATTTGAATTTGGAGCATTGGGTAAACAAAAGTAAAATCAAGCACAACTAAAGAAAATTATGGCAAAAACTTCTAAACCGACTAAAAAAAGAGTCGTTAAAGTTGAACCTCTCGGAAGAGCATGTATTTTTGCTTCTTTCAACAACGTTATTATTTCGTTGACTAATAATGCCGGTCAAGTGATTTCTTGGTCGTCTGCAGGAAAAATGGGCTTCCGCGGATCGAAGAAAAACACTCCGTACGCCGCTCAGATGGCTGCGGAAGATTGCGGTAAAGTTGCTTATGATTTGGGCCTAAGAAAAGTTAAGGTCTTTGTTAAGGGACCTGGTCAAGGACGTGAATCTGCAATCCGTGCAATCAATGGCTGTGGTATTGAAGTGACTGAAATCGTTGATATCACTCCTCTTCCTCACAATGGTTGCCGTCCCCCAAAACGTCGCCGCGTGTAATTATTAACTTACGTAAAATTGATATTTTAAAATGGCAAGATATACAGGTCCTAAAACCAAAATCGCTAGAAAGTTCCACGAACCTATTTTTGGTCCCGATAAGAACTACGAAAAGAAACCTTACGCTCCCGGTATGCACGGCCAGAACCGCCGCCGTGGCAAAACCTCGGAATACGGCATTCAGCTTCAAGAGAAGCAGAAAGCTAAATACACTTATGGCATTCTCGAACGTCAGTTCCGTAAACTTTATGCTGAAGCCTCCCGTCGTGGTGGTATCACTGGTGAAGAGCTTATGAAACTCATTGAGAGCCGTCTTGACAATGTTGTTTATCGTTTAGGTATTGGTTGCAGCCGTGCTCAGGCTCGTCAATTGGTATCTCATTGCCACATTGCTGTTAATGGTAATGTTGTGAATATTCCTTCTTATGAGCTTAAAATTGGTGATGTTGTTAGCGTTCGCGAGAGATCACGCTCTTTAGAGATTATCGTTGATAATCTTGCTTCTCGCGCTAATAACTACGCTTGGCTTGAATGGGATGGTTCTTCTATGTCCGGTAAATTTGTTAGCTACCCAGAGCGTGCTGACATTCCCGAGACCATCAATGAGCAGCTCATCGTTGAACTCTATTCTAAGTAATAGGGTTTAGTTACTGGTTTCAGGATGACGTTTCCATCTTAAGAAACCAGATTCCAGAAACCACAATAACAATTAGAAAGGAATTTTATGGCAATTTTATCTTTCCAGAAACCCGACAAGGTGGTTATGCTTGAAGCCAACGACTTCCGCGGAACCTTTGAGTTCCGTCCTTTGGAGCCTGGTTATGGCATCACCATCGGTAATGCATTGCGTCGAGTTCTCTTATCTTCTTTGGAGGGCTTCGCAATCACTTCTGTTCGTATTGACGGCGTTGCTCACGAATTCTCTTCTCTTCCTGGTGTCGTTGAAGATATGACGGACATCATTCTCAAGTTGAAGCAAATTCGTTTCCGTCGTCAGATTGAAGATTATGATTCTGAAAAGGTGGCTTTCACTATCCTCGGCCAAAGTGAATTTAAGGCTGGTGATTTGAATAATTACCTTAATGGTTTCCAAGTCCTCAATCCCGAACTGGAGATTTGTCATATGGAGACTACTACCGAACTTAAGATTGAACTCACTATCGAAAAGGGACGTGGTTATGTTCCTGCCGACGAGAACAAAAAGCCGGGTGATGCTATCGGTGTCATTTCTATCGATTCTATTCATACTCCTATTAAGAATGTTAAATACGAAGTTGCAGACTGTCGTGTTGAGCAGCGTACCGACTATGAAAAATTGATTTTTGATATCCAGACCGATGGCTCTATCCATCCGAAAGAGGCCTTGAAAGAGGCTGCCACCATTCTCATCCAGCATTTCATGCTCTTTAGTGATGAGCGCATTACTCTTGAAGCCGAACCTAAGCCTGTTCAGGAAGAATTTGACGAAAGTACTATGCATCTTCGTCAGATGTTGAAGACTAAATTGGTTGATATGGATCTTAGCGTCCGTGCGCTCAATTGTTTAAAAGCTGCAGAGGTGGAAACTCTGGGTGACCTGGTTGCCTTCAATAAAGCTGATTTGTTGAAGTTCCGCAACTTCGGTAAGAAATCCTTAACCGAGTTAGAAAACTTGGTAGCTTCCAAGAATCTTGAATTCGGTATGAACATTACAAAGTATAAATTAGATAAAGAATAATAAGAAATGAGACACGGTTGTAAAGTAAATCATTTGTCAAGAACCCACGCACATCGCGTCGCTATGCTTTCCAATATGGCTACTTCTCTCATTATGGAGAAGCGTATTGAAACCACTTTGGCCAAAGCTAAAGCGCTTAGAGTATATGTCGAGCCCATTATCAATCGCTCGAAAGAAGATAGCACTCACAATCGTCGTGTTGTCTTCAGCTACCTCCATAGTAAAGAAGCTGTTAACGAATTGTTCCGCGAAGTTTCTCAGATGGTTGCCAACCGCCCCGGTGGTTATACACGTATCCTGAAAACTGGTATCCGTCATGGTGACAATTCTGAGATGGCAATTATCGAACTCGTTGATTACAACGAGAACATGCTGAAAGCTGGTACCGAAAAGAAAGCTAAGACCACTCGTCGTAGTCGCTCCAAGAAAGCTGATGCTCCCGCAGTTGCTACCGAAGAGGCTCCCAAGGCAGAATAATACTTTGAGGTAAATCTATAAAAGGAATGCGGGAACGAAATACTTCTCAGCATTCCTTTTACTATGTCACTAAATTTTCAAATCCAAATTTAAATAATTATTAGTTATGTCACAAATTATAGGAATCAAGGGCCGCCAGATTCTCGACTCTCGCGGTAACCCCACTGTTGAAGCCGAGGTTTATACCGAAAATGGTGCAATGGGTCGTGCTGCTGTTCCATCTGGAGCATCCACAGGTATCCATGAGGCTTGCGAACTTCGTGATGGCGATAAGAGTCAATTTCTTGGTAAGGGTGTCCTCAAAGCTGTCAACAGCGTTAATTCCGTTCTTAATGAGGAACTCCGTGGTATGTACGTTGAAGAACAGCGAGCTCTTGATCAGAAGATGATGGAGCTTGATGGTACTGAGAACAAGTCTAAACTCGGTGCTAACGCAATCCTCGCTGTATCTCTCGCTGCTGCTAAAGCTGCTGCAATGGAGTCGGGTCAGCCACTTTATCGCTATCTTGGTGGTTGCAATGGCTATACTTTGCCTATCCCTATGATGAACATCCTCAATGGCGGTTCTCATGCTGATAACAGCATCGATTTCCAGGAGTTCATGATTATGCCTGTTGGTGCTCCCACTTTCAGTGAAGCTCTCCGCATGGGTACTGAAGTATTCCACAACCTCAAATCTGTTTTGAAGAGTAAGGGTATGTCTACCAATGTTGGTGACGAAGGCGGTTTCGCTCCTAATCTCGGCTCAAATGAGGAGGCTATTCAAGTGGTTTGCCAGGCTATTGAAAAGGCTGGTTATCGTCCTGGCGAAGATGTTTTCATCGCTCTTGATGCTGCTAGTTCTGAGTACTATGATAAAGAAACCAAGCTTTACACCATGAAGTGGTCTTCTGGCGAGAAATATACCTCATCAGAGATGGTTGACTTCTGGAAACAGTGGGTCAGCAAGTATCCTGTTATCTCTATTGAAGATGGTATGGATGAAGACGACTGGGATGGTTGGAAGATGCTTACCGAAGCAATTGGTGATCGTTGCCAACTCGTTGGTGATGATTTGTTTGTGACCAATGTTAAGCGCCTTCAGATGGGCCTTGATCAGAAAGTTGCTAACTCCATCCTTGTTAAACTGAACCAGATCGGTTCTCTTTCTGAGACTATTGATGCTGTCAGCCTGGCAACTCGCAACAACTATACCTCCATCATTTCTCACCGTTCGGGTGAAACTGAGGACACCACTATTGCTGATCTCGTTGTAGCCCTCAATACAGGTCTTATTAAGACTGGCTCAGCTAGCCGTACCGACCGTATCTGCAAGTACAATCAACTTATGCGCATTGAAGAGCAGCTTGGTGACCAGGCTTATTTCCTTGGCCGTGATTACAAATTCATCAAGAAATAACCTATTTTGCGATAATGCAAAGGGTGGTACCATAGGTATCACCCTTTTTTGTTTCCTGGCAATCGTTTAGAAGTGTTGGAATGAATATTCCAGAATACCTAAATACAGTGCTGTTGGGTGTTGTATTGATTCAGCTCATTGGGTTATTAGTGTAAAAAAGCCTTCTTATTCGGATAATAAGAAGGCATATATATTGGGAGGGGGGTCTTGTTATAATTCCCTCATTTCTTTTTTCAAGTACTCTAGGGCATCGGAGGTTGGATGCTGGATAGCAGAAGTGGAGAATATCGCTGTTGCAAGTCTTGTGGGGTCTGCATTAGTGGGGATTGTTATGGCGGCAGAGTTAATTACACCAATCATCTCATCTTTGGCATCTCGAATTCGTTTCCAAGCTTCACTTGACACATATACTTGCTGACTAAGGTTATGCTCCCATTCATCACGAATGGATTTTGTCATGGCGCCTTGGAGCATTTTTGCATCCATTCCAGGTTGGTAAGCACGCAAGACAAGGCTGTCAGGGCTGATTCGCTCAAGAAAGAGTGCCATACGTTCGTAGGCTTGCAAACGAATGGGCGTTATCAGTTTGATAGCTTCGCGATGTTCGTCTATACGCATTTGTAGCATTTGTATCTTCTGCTGGTTGTCAAAGAAGCGCTTGGCCAAAAGATAAAATATGAATCCAGTTAAGGCGATAGAAGCCAAAACTGCTATTGCGATTAATAATAAGTAGTACATTGTGCTATTGAGTTTGTGTTGTTAATCTAATTTTAGTACTGCAAGGAAAGCGCTCTGAGGAACTTCAACGTTGCCTACTTGTCGCATGCGTTTTTTGCCCTCTTTTTGCTTTTCTAGCAGTTTGCGTTTGCGGGTAATGTCGCCACCGTAACACTTGGCTGTTACATCTTTACGTACTTGACGTACGGTCTCTCGGGCAATGATCTTGCTACCAATTGCAGCTTGAATAGCCACATCGAATTGTTGGCGTGGAATGAGGTCCTTCAGTTTCTCACACATACGACGTCCAATAGGATATGCATTATCGACATAGGTGAGAGTTGAAAGGGCATCAACAGGATCTCCGTTGAGGAGGATCTCAAGCTTGACTAGTTTAGAAGGTTGGAATCCATTTACGTAGTAGTCAAAAGAAGCATATCCTTTGGAAATGGATTTTAGCTTATCGTAGAAGTCAAATACTACTTCTCCCAAAGGTAGATCGAAAGTGATTTCGATGCGGTCGGTGGTAAGGTATGTTTGGTTTTTCAAGATTCCACGCTTGTCCATACATAATTTAATGACAGGACCAATGAAATCGGCCTTTGTGATAATTTGGGCATGTATGTAGGGCTCGAATACTTCAGCGATGTTATTTGGTTCGGGCATGCCAGAAGGGTTGTACACGTCTTTCTCCTCGCCGTTGGTGAGCCGCACTTTATACTGTACATTAGGAACGGTGGTGATGACATCCATGTTGAACTCTCTTTCAAGCCTTTCTTGGACAATTTCCATGTGCAGTAGCCCCAAGAATCCGCATCGGAAGCCAAATCCAAGTGCTAGAGAACTCTCGGGCTCAAAGGTGAGAGATGCGTCGTTGAGTTGGAGTTTTTCGAGAGAGGCTCGTAGCTCTTCGTAATCATCTGTGTCAACGGGATAAACACCAGCGAAGACCATGGGTTTAACGGCTTCAAATCCATCTATTGCTTTTTCACAGGGTGTTTGTACATGAGTGATGGTGTCACCAACGCGCACTTCTTTAGATGTCTTGATGCCTGAAATAATATATCCAACATCTCCTGCAGAGAGACTTTTTCGTGGCTCCATGTTGAGTTTAAGCACGCCAATTTCATCAGCGTGATAATCTTTCTCTGTACTTACAAATTTCACCCAGTCATTTGTTTTGATAGAACCATTCATGATTCTGAAATAACTGATGATTCCACGGAAGGGATTGAATACAGAGTCAAATACAAGCGCTTGAAGCGGTTTCTCAGGATCTCCTTCTGGGGCAGGTACACGGTCGACAATGGCTTGGAGGATTTCAGGAACACCCACACCAGTTTTAGCAGAACAAGATAGAATATCCTCGCGGGCGCAACCTAGTAGATCTATGATTTCGTCTGCAACTTCTTCGGGCATGGCGCTATCAAGATCGATTTTGTTCATCACAGGTATGATTTCTAAGTCGTTCTCAAGGGCGAGGTAGAGGTTTGATATGGTCTGTGCCTGAATTCCTTGGGTGGCGTCAACCACAAGAAGTGCACCTTCGCATGCTGCAATGGAGCGGGATACTTCATAGCTGAAATCGACATGGCCTGGGGTGTCAATGAGATTTAGAATAAAATCTTTTCCTTGGTTTTCACCAGCACCTTCATATTTATATTGCATCTGGATGGCGTGGCTCTTGATGGTGATGCCACGTTCTTTTTCTAAGTCCATATCATCAAGGAGCTGATCCTGCATCTCGCGTTGAGTGACAGTGTGGGTATATTCCAATAAACGGTCGGCCAAAGTGCTTTTCCCATGGTCGATATGCGCAATAATGCAGAAGTTCCTAATCTTATTCATCATAGTGGTGGGCAGATATATTATATAGATACAATAATTAACTTTGCAAAGTTACGACTTTTTTATTGATTATTCGGTTTTTTCTATTTATTTTGATTATTATTTGTATTTTTGCACTCGCAATGAAGCATGTATTTATAGAAAATCCTAAATCGGGGATGCGGAATGCTGCAGCTGCTATTTCAGAACAAGTGGCCTGCTATGCGTCTTCACACTCGGGGTTGGAATATGAAGAATACGTCACCCAGTCGGTGGGTGATGCTACGAGATATGTGCGAAATTGGTGTGAACGTCATCCCTTTGAGGAGGTCCGTTTTTATGCTTGTGGAGGTGATGGCACATTGAATGAGGTGGTTTCCGGCATGGTGGGAAGGCCATTGTCTCAGGTGGCTGCTGTTGCAGTTGGGTCGGGGAATGATTATGTGAAGTATCATGGTTCGGTAGAGGATTTTAGGGATGTGGCTCGTTTGATTGAAGGGAGTCCGACAAAGGTGGATTTGATGAAGATAGGTGATAGGTATAGTATCAATGTGTGTAATTTTGGGTTTGATGCAGAGGTCTGTCGGAATAGTGCTTTGGTGAGAAATTGGCCTTTATTAGGCGGGAGAAATGCCTATACCACTGCCATCCTGAAAAGTCTGTCGCTCAGGCATCATTATATTCAGATGAAAGTGGATGGAGCGGACTTCTATGATGATTATCTACTCCTTTGCACCCTTTCTAACGGAAAATATGTTGGCGGAAAGTATCTTTGTGCGCCATTGTCGCAATGTGATGATGGCAAGATGGAAGTGGGATTATTTCGTTGTATGCCACTTTTGAGATTGATTCCGTTAATTCCATATTATATGAATGGCACTCATTTGCAAAACAAGAGAATCCAGGGATTGATAAAGTATTGCCGGGCGTCTAAAGTTGTTGTCTCGTCCACCAATCCGTTTTGGCTCTGCATTGATGGAGAAATGGTGTATGGAGACTATTTTGAGATTGAGAATTTGCAGAGAGCGATAAATTTTGTTCTTCCAAAAAAATGAAAAATATTATACGTTGCATAAATTGCCTAAAATGTCAGTATTTATTGACGTTTTTATGCTTACGTATTGTGATTCAATGAGGAAAAATAATATTAAAAAAATCAAAAAGTGTTTGTGATTGAAAAAAAAGTTGTATTTTTGCCAAATCAAAAGTGATTGGAAGAAGAATGGAATGATTTGTATTCGAATCACTTAGAATTAAATATAGTAATTACTAAACATTTAAAACACACAAAAAAAAGAAATGAAACAGATGAAAAAACAGGTTTATCAGATGCCTATGGTTGAGGTTATGAACGCTCGCGTTGAGAAGGGTTTTGCTGGTTCCAATGGTGGCACCACCGGTGGTAACACTGGTTGGGGTGGCAATTGGGTTCGCCCTCAAAGTGCAGAACTTCATACAGAAGTTGCTGACCTCGCTATCGAAGATTGCATTGACTAATTTCATTGCACTTTAGGATTTATCCTGAAAACCGGCAACAGATTGTTGGGTAATGGCCAACAATCTGTTGTTTTTTTGTATTTATTATAAACCAGGGGTGCGTGATAATGGTTTCCGCCTTGCATGGGAGGATATGTTTACGTCCGTAGATGAATATGCTTGATGGGAACATGCGTAGGCTCTGCTTTCGATAAAAATGATGGTAGGGCAACGATAAAATTCATCGTAAGTATCGTTGAGGCTCTGCCATTAGTAATAACTAATGGTATGCATACGCTCAACTTAGGCACAGATGCTGTATTGGCGTTTATTATGCGCCTTGCAAGCGTTGAGATATCCCAGGTTGTATCTTGCTATATGGTTGCGTGCTTCTATAATAGTTCTATAGCAGCAGTATAGTGCCTGTATGGTTTGCTTGATAAAATAGGATAGCATGAGCGAATAAAAAATATTTTGATAGTCATTACATTTTTCGTATCTTTGCATCGCAATTTCGCATGCCGAGGTTGATTAGTTTGCTTTTTATACAAGATATTATGAAATATTTATTGCATCTTTCTTTAGCTGTGCTCTTATGCTGTGTGGCGAATGGCGTGGACGCTCAAAATGCCGAACTTGACTCTTTGGATGTGACCCATTATGACCTTACGCTTGATATGGGTCGCACCGTCAATAAGCAATTGCGTGGTACGGCAACTATATCTTTCCGTCTTACGCAAGCGTGTGATGCTGTGTCGTTCGACTTGATTTGCGATTCAATAGGCTCCATATTGTTGCAGCATATCTCTGGTGGTGCAGCTATCACTACTGGACATTCTTATAACCGTGAGGATGCTAAACTCCAGGTTGCTCTTCCGTCTGGCAGCAGTGTGGGCGATACTTTTGTAGTGTCGGTGCCCTATGTGACTAATGGTTTCCTGGAAAGCTATGGTTGGGGCGGACTGCACATGGACGATAATATTTACTACAATCTTGGTGTCGCATTCCAAGCCTACCCTCATGTTTATGGCCGCAGTTGGTTCCCTTGCAGAGACAATTTCTACGATAAGGCCACCTACACAATTCGTGCAGTTTCTAAACCTGGCTGGCGCTGTATTTGTGGTGGCATGCTTCAGGATGAAGTGGTGCAAGAGGATGGAAGTTTGTTGAGTACATGGACAATCGATAGTGAAACTCCCACTTACCTGGTCTCAGTGTCTGCTGCCAATTGGAATGTGATAGAGCGTACCTACCAAGGACTCACAGAGGAATATCCTGCCATCATTGGTTATACCTCTTTCTCGCGGGATGCTGTAAATGATGCCTTCAATATTTTGGAAGATGTGCTTCCTGCGTATGAACAGCGTTTTGGCCCATATCGTTGGGGCAGAATAGGCTACATATCTACCCCTCTGGGATCGATGGAACATGTGAGCAACATCGGATTTGTGTCTGCTTGCATGGCTGTCACAAGTGTGCCTTGCCAAATGACGCTTTGCCATGAATTTGCACATTCTTGGTTTGGCAATTTGCTCACCTGTGCTTCGGCTGAAGATATGTTTATCAACGAGGGTGGGGCATCTTTCTGCGAAGAGATTGCCAACGAGGCTGCTTACGGCAAAGAATCATCCATCAGTTACTACCAAAAGATGCTTTCCACCGTTATTCGCACAGCCCATGTTGACGATGGCGGATATCGTTCTCTCTCGGGTATGCCTGAGAGTGTCACTTATGGCACCACCACTTATAAACAGGGTGCTATGATGTGGCATTCACTCAGAGGGTATTTGGGCGACTCCCTCTTCTATGATTGCATGAAGCGACTCTTTGCTGCTCATGCATTTGGCAATATCGATGCTGCAACACTTCGCGACACGCTCAGTCATTATGCTGGCATAGACCTGACTGGTTTCTTTGATTTCCATGTGTTTAATCCGGGTTTTGTTGATTATGCTATCGATGATTTTTCGGCAGAAGGCAATCGGGTGTCAATCACCTTGAAGCAAATCCTTCTAGCTGCCCCCAAGTATGCCTCGGCTAACAGAGTGCCAGTCACATTCTTCGGCATTAATGGGCAGCGAAGCGAACAACTCTTGGTGTTTGACGACAGTGTTTATACCCAAGTTTTTGATCTCCCATTCCCTGCTGCTTTTGCCGTGGTTGATTATCACCATGCACTATCTGATGCATGCACCGATGATACCGCCAATCTATCCGTAAAAGGTCTTGTAGATATGCCCAATAGTTATTGCAAAATCAATGTCGGAGCTACTACTAATCAATCTGATGCGTGGGTCCATGTGGGACATCATTACGTTCACCCCTCTGGTGATACCCTCAATGGCATAGTGCGTATGGCTAATAGGTATTGGCAAGTGGCTGGCATAGTTCCATGGGAAGGTAATGTGGTGGGCCGATTCCTCTACAACCAAGGTTCAAATGGATCCTCAGATGCCAGTTTCTTGGACTTCGGTTTCTTCGATAAGCGTTCCACCCTCGACTCACTTGCACTACTATATCGCAGCAACCCACATCAGCCTTGGCAAGTGGTGTCGCGTACCCGCACAGCTAGCAGCACAGTATCTACAGGGTACTTTACTGCACGTCTCTTCCCAGGCGAATATACGCTAGCTGTGATTGACAGTAATCTGCTTTCCATTCCTGACATGGGAGAAAATGTTCACCAGCCCGAACTCAAAATCTATCCCAATCCCTCGGCCGATAACCAATTCAAGGTGGATTTGGGCCAATACGACCATCCATTTTCGCTTACAATTTTCGATGTTACTGGCAAGCAGGTGCTCAACATGAATCAGCTTCACAGCGGATGCTCCGTTCGCCATCAACTCCCTTCTGGAAGATATATTGTACTAATCCAAAATAATTTCTTATCTTTGCAATCTCAAATTGTAGTAAAATGAAAAATATTAAATCTGTATTACTGATAGTTATGCTTTTAGCTGCCACTTCGGTGTCTGCTCAGTTTACCCAGGATCGTCCCAATGTTGAATATATGCTCAAGATAGAAGCCGGATATTTGCACAATGTGGGCAACTATGGCAAAGCCTCTTCCAATTCCAATGGAAGCACCAATGTGGGCGATGCAAATAGCTATTATCTGCGTGATCATGAGGAAGCTTTTGGTTTGAATATCATCAATGGTGTCAACATCTCTCAGGATTTCTTCCTTGGTGGTGGTTTGGGCTATAGCTATTGCATGCCTTTGTATCAAGGCAATGAGGGCCTTGCCTCCAGCCATTTGGCACAGGTGTTTGTGGATATGGATTATCGTCCCATTGAGGCCGATTGGGCTCCTATGGTAGGTGCTCGCCTTGGTGGCAGTTTCTTGATGAATGCCAATAACTATGGTACAACCATGAGCCCTTATGTTGAAGTCTATACTGGTGTCAACTGGTTCTATGATCACGCCCTGCAGCAGATGGATCGAAACTATCACAGTTGGTTCTTGGAAGCTGGTATTGTTCTTCAGCAGCAGACCATCTTCATCCCAGTCCGTTTCGGTTGGCGTTGGTAGTTAATTGCATTTGTTCAATATTAAGCATTATTGATTTGGAAAGTACTCGTCAGCAAAAAATATCTAGGCTTATTCAGCAAGACTTGGGTGATATCTTTCTGCGTGAGATGAAACCAGTTTTGGGCAATTCGCTTATCACTGTCACTGGTGTGCGCATCTCGCCAGACCTGTCTATTGCGCGTGTGCATGTGAGCATTATGCCCATTGGTCAAATACCTGCTTACGCAGATCGGCCGGCTGAACCTGCAACAAAGCAGGGCATCATTGACGCCATACTTACTTTTGCTCCCGATATTCGTCGCCGCTTGGGCCTTCGCGAAGGGAAACAGCTTCGTATCATCCCTCAGCTCGATTACTACCTTGATGATTCGCTTGACTATGTAGAGAACATCGAGCGTTTGCTTAAACAGTGATTTGCTGAGGTATTTTCATGCAGCTCCCGTTTTTCATCGCATGCCGTTATTTCTTCTCGCGCAAGCAGAAGACGGTTATCAACATCATCTCATGGATTTCCTTGGTGGGCATAGCTGTATGCACCACAGCACTTGTGGTAGTGCTGAGTGTGTATAATGGTATCGGCAAACTTACTCAAGGGCTCTTCAACTCTTTCGACCCACCTTTGCTGGTTCAGCCTGCGCAGGGCAAAACTTTTCACACTTCCACTATTGACATTGCTTCGCTTCATAAGGTGAAAGGCGTCACAGCTGTGTCGTGTATTGTAGAGGAGAATGCATGGGTTACCTATCATCATAATCAGGCCATTGTGTCTCTACGTGGTGTGGATGAGCAGTACACTCAGGTTACAGGATTAGATACTTTGTTGTACGAAGGTCAATATCTGCTTCGCCACAAAGTGCCTCAAACAGGTGCGACTGACGATAGCGTTCAACCCTCACTTACGCTTAATTATATCCTCATTGGAGCTGAAGTTTATTACAATCTTGGCATTAGAGATGTGTCCAATACACCTGTGGCTGTGCATATCCCCAAACGTGGAACAGCGATGGGCATGACAATGGAGCAAGCTTTGAATACTGCTTATGCAATGCCTGCTGGCAATTTCTATATCCAACAAGATATAGACAATCGTTATGTTGTGGCTGATGCTGATTTCGTTCGGTCGCTGATGGACTATTCCCCAGATGAATGCACAGCATTAGCCATAGCGCTTGACCCTCATTGCTCCCCCCAGAAAGCCAAAGCAGCTGTTTCCTCCATTTTGGGTAGTGATTTCACTGTTAAAGATAGATTTGAACAGCAGCCTATCTACTATAAGGTTTTTCGCAGTGAGCGATTGGGTATTTATCTTATCTTGGGTCTTATCGTGTTAATATCCACTCTCAATCTTGTGGCGTCCCTATCTTTGCTTGTGCTTGATAAACGTAGAGATATAGCCACACTGCGTAGTTTGGGTATGGAGCGACATATCATTCGTAGGATATTTCGTATAGAAGGAGTTATGATATCTACATTTGGTACAGTTGTAGGTCTCATAATAGGGTTTGTCATCTGTTTCTTGCAGCAACATTTCGAAATTGTAAAGATGGGCGATAATTTTGTAGTATCGGCATTCCCTGTGGCCATGCGTGGCATCGATTTTCTCCTCACATTTATCATGGTGCTGTCCATCAGCACACTTTCGGTTTTTCTGGCAGTTAGGCGCAAAGGCATTTAGCCGAACCGCAACTAATGAAAAGGAAAAAACTTGTACCAATCAAGAAAAAAGTGTAATTTTGCATAGTCAAATATATAAGAACTGAATCATGGAACAACTGGAATATCAGGAAGGCAGAACCGAACTTGGCGAGTTTGGAGAATTTGCGCTCATCAATCGTTTGACTGATGGATTTGAAATTGTGAATAAAAGTACAGTCAAAGGTGTGGGAGACGATGCTGCCGTTATTGGCTTAGGAAAGAAAAAAACAGTCGTCACTACCGATATGTTGGTAGAAGGTATTCATTTCGATATGACTTATACTCCGCTCAAGCATCTCGGATATAAAGCTGTAGCCATCAATATTAGTGATCTTTGCGCCATGAATGCTACCCCCAAGCAGATATTGGTGAGCGTGGCTGTGAGCAATCGATTTTCTGTAGAAGCATTAGAGGAATTATATGCAGGTATTCGTTTCTGCTGTGATAGGTATGATGTTGATCTTGTGGGAGGCGATACTTCTAGTAGCCGTATTGGCATGGTTATCTCGGTGACAGCAATAGGTGAAGTTGATGAGGATAAAATTACTTATCGCAATGGAGCCAAACTCCATGATCTTATCTGCGTGAGTGGTGATTTGGGCAGCGCTTATAGTGGTCTGTTGGTGCTTGAACGCGAAAAGGTCACTTATCAGGCCGACCCCAATTTTAAACCCGATTTGGATAGCTATGACTATGTTTTGGAGCGTTATTTGAAGCCCGAACCACGAGTCGATATCGTCAAATACTTGGCAGAGAAAGAAATTGTGCCTACCTCCATGATAGATGTTAGTGATGGACTCGCAAGCGAGTTGCTGCATATCTGCAAACAGAGCAACTGTGGATGTGATGTGTATGAGGAGCGTCTGCCTATCGATTATCAAACCACGAGAGTTTGCTCTGAGATGAGCCAAAATATGCTCCCTGTCAGCAATGCACTCAATGGTGGCGAGGATTATGAACTTCTTTTCACTATCGACCAAAAGGACTATGAGAAAATTAAGGACAGCAAAGAAATCCACATCATAGGTCATATTACAGAAGAAGGCTCTCCTGCCGTGATGGTAACTCCTCAAAATACCACCATTCAGCTTCGTGCGCAAGGATGGAAAGATGAAAACTAATTGTCTAATCTTGCTCAAATGATGCTATTCCCTGACACTTTAAAATATCAAAACTGGCGTCGCTCCATGGTGAAAAACCTCCAAGAGCGCGGTATTACCGACAAGCGCATCTTGGCTGCTATGGAGAAATTGCCACGGCATTGGTTTGTCCCAGAGACTCTGCTGGACAGGGTCCTTTATGATATTGACTATGCAGTAGGTATCGATTGTGGGCAGACTATATCAAAGCCTTATACCGTGGCCTGGCAGACTCAGTTGCTTGATGCCAAGCGCCAACAAAGTGTATTAGAGGTGGGCACGGGTAGCGGTTATCAGACGGCTGTGCTGTGTGAATTAGGTCTAAGGGTGTTCACTGTTGAGCGTCAGCGTATGCTATTGGACAAGGCAAAGGAACTCTTGTCGCAGCTTGGCTATCTTTCTGTCAGATATTATTTCGGCGATTGTTTTGATGGTGTTCGTGAATTAAAAGATTTCATGTTTGATCGCATATTGGTCACCTGTGGGGCCGAGGAGATTCCTGAAGGGTTGATGCGTTGTCTGCGTGTGGGTGGTATCATGGTGGTGCCAGTGGGCGATATTGATGGGCAAAGAATGCTCAAGATTATCAAAAATGGCGATACGCCAGACCAGTGGCAGGTGGAAGATGTGGGCGATGCTTGGTTTGTGCCAATGCTGCAGGGCAAGGTGGGCAGTTTGCCAGTCAGGTAGTATTGCCCTCCATCAAATGATATTGGAGGTTGTCATATAATTTTCCTACGAATTTTTCTACACCCTTCATGTATCTCTGCATAGCAGGCTTCAATGTTTCTATTGGTCCTGGGTGGGATGAAATGCTCTTCCCTCGGATGCTACTGAAAGAGATTTTCTCTATCCCGAAGATTTCTTCTTTGAATTGTTTCAAGTTTTGATATCGCTCAAGGTCAAGGTATTCACCATCGGCAGGCTTTTGCAGATATTCGTAGAAGTCATCGTAAATGGTTTGTTGCTCTCTCCAGCTGTCTGGCCCGCTTATCAAGAGTATCTTCTCTCCCAAAAGGAAAATAGGATGATCAGGGTCGTTCAATGGTCGTTCAATCATCACCCACATCAATTCCTTCAGCGTGTCGTAAAAACTATAGCAGCAATATCTGTAGTTATCAATTTCCACATCTTCCACTCTCACCAGATTGAGGTTATATAACTTGTTGAAGAGTATGATAAAGTGGTAATTGATATAGTTTGTGTTCAGTTGCAAAATAGCCGTCTCTTCATTCGAGAACTCCGGATTGTATGCAAATGGTTTTTTCTTTCTTACTGCCATATCCTTTTTTTGTGATTTTTAGTGCTCAAAAGCTTGAGAAACGGAGAAATCAGGCCTATAGTTGGCCTCTGCATTGAGTTCTTGTACCCATCCTCGATGCAGCCCAATGCCATAAAAGTGATCCACCACTTGTTCATATTCCTCAGCTGTGAGGGTTCTTGATAGTTCGTCGGGCAGACCTTCCTTTGGTGGGTAGTATTGGGCCATCAGTGCCACATGCAGATTGGTGGATATGTCGGCAATTGCATCTAGCACCTCCATGCTGTTGGCCACCAGCCCTGGCAGCACCAAGTGACGAATGATAATGCCCCTGTAGGCAAGGTCTCTTTCGTCAGTGGGTAGGGATGAACCTTTTTGGTTATACATCTCTCGGATAGCGGCCAATGCCACTTGGGGATAGTCTGCTGCATGAGAATATCGCATTGCCAAATCGGAGTTGATGTATTTAAGGTCGGGCAGATAGATGTCAATGTAAGGCGCTAGCATTTGCAATGTTTCTACGCTGTCGTATCCTCCGGTGTTGTACACGGTGGTGGGATAATAGCCCCTGCTGTGCAACCCCTCCATAATGGCTGGTATATGATTGGCATAGTGTGAGGCAGTCACAAATCCCACAATATTTTCTGATACTTGTAATACGTCAATAATGCCCTCCACAATCTCGTCCACATTGTTGAATCTGATTTCGGTCTGCTGCTCAAGGCTGCTTATCTGATGATTTTGACAAAAGATGCACTGTAGATTGCAATGGGCAAAGAACACGTTGCATATTCCTTTCTCTCCGCAGATGGGTGGTTCTTCTCCCTTATGCAGGCAAATTGTTGCCACTTCGGGCTTGCTGCTAGCTTGGCAGAATCCGAAGGTCGAAGTGCGATCCACTTGACAAAGTCGTGGGCAGAGGGTGCATGATTCCATGGTGTGAACAATGTTTATTATGATTGGATGATTTCAACTTCGGCAGAGCCTCTCACAAGGTATTCCTTGCCGTCAACAAGGTTTTTGCATTTCCATCTGGTCCGCCTTTTTTCGTTAGCCACAAACCGCATCTGGCTTTGCCCTGCAATGCAGAATTCCATGCCAGGCATCAAATCGTCCAAGGTCAGCCTTTCCTCTTCTTGGCTGTATCCAGGATTGTAGCGCCGTAGAGAACTCTCTATCAGAGTTAGTAGAGGATGGTGCAAAGGTATGCTGCGGCAATATTGTTTTATTATAGCAGTAGTTTCAGTGGGGAAGCAGTTGACGTAGGCAAGTATTAGTTGTCGGTATTCCTCCTGCCATTCATGGCCGTGGGGTTTTGCCTGATTATTGTATCTGATGTGGCAGTTGAGGTGGGCCATTTCGTGCAGCAGCACCCAAAGGAATAAATATCTATTCAAGTCCCCGTTGATGCTTATCTCATGGTAGGGGTGTCTAGGCTGAGGCCAACGATAATCGCCCAATTTAGATTTCCGCTGTTTGGTGATGTGTAATTGCACACGATGATGCTCCATAAAGTTGAAAACGGAATCTACAGCTTCATGAGGCAAGTACCTGCCTAGGGTTTGCTTGTATGCATCAATTTCAGATTGATTCATAGCGGGCTATGCTGGCATTGGATGGCGAGGATATGTTCTCGGTAAAAGTGGGGCAGTTGCAATGGCGGCGTTTGCGATGCTTGGGCATGTGTATGCCTTTGTTGCTGCATCCTGCTGCGGCTACGGCCAACAGCGAAGCCAGGAATAATAGTACTATGTTGCGTCTGGAATGTTTCATTGCTGTAGTAACGCAAGAATCGCGATGTTAGTCTGCTTTTGTGCAATTTTTCTTCATACTTTCGCTCCGATATTTCTCAAGGAATGGTATGAGCAAGGTGTCTCAAGTATGATTGCCAAGTAGGAATGATAATAACAAGGAGTGCCATGGTGGGCACTCCTTGTGGTGAGAAGTGGATGTTTATAGTTGGCTGGTGAAAATTTGCTCCTTGGTCACATATTTATCAAAGCAGTATAACCCCAAATCAATCAGCACTATGGTGATTATTCCAGCTGCGCCCGTAGATCCGCAGAGGAGGTCGTTAAAATTGTCGATGAGCATAATGCTGAGGCCTGCCACTGCGTTGAAGGTGCCGTGCATGATGGCCGCCACGATGACTGAGCCGCTCTTGACTCTGAAGTACTGGATGAGCGGGGCGAAGGCCATGCAGAATAGCACCATCACGAACACGCCTGTTACGGGATGCTCAGGGTAGTTGTGTCCCAGGAGGATGAGGGGCGAGTGCCACACGCCCCAGATGGCGCCGATGATGAGGGCTGACTTGGTGAAGTGCTGGCCCTTGAACTGGCGGAGCAGGTATCCGCGCCAGCCCGACTCCTCGCCGAAGGCAAAGAGTGCGTTGATGGTGGCACCGGCAAAGAGTGCGCTGAGGAGGGTGATGCCGATGAGCAGCATGGGGGTGATGGCGATGCCGCCTTGGCCTTGGGCCATTTCGTTCATTGCATAGACCTGCGCCTGGATGAGCTCGGTGTTGGTGGTAAGTTCGGCACCGGGCATCAGTGCGCTCACGCCTGTGACAATCAAGGCAATGACGGGCATCAGCAGCCAGCCGATGAACCACCAGCGGTTGACCTTCCAGCTGATGCCGATGTTGCGCAAAGGCTTCTCGTGCGCTATGAGTTGCAGGATGATGGTGACGATGAGCGGGAAGAGCATGCAGATGGCTGCCAACCCGGTGCCTAGTGGGCTGTGGTAGTCGATTCTAGTGCCGGCCAAGCCCATGATGATCATAGGGGCGAAGGCCAGGAGGGAGAAGCGGATAATGTTTTTTGTTTGCTTGTTCATGATTTTGGGTTTAGTTCAGTGAATTGTGAGTAGTGAATTGAGGCTGCAGCACTATTCCACAATTCACAATTCACTATTTAGAGAACATGATCTTCTCGCTGTTGAACATCTTGGCGAGGGCTACGACGGCACCCATGGTGTAGAGTATGTTGGATGCGATGGTGATGATCAGGGGTAGCATTTCCACCTTGAAGGAGAAGACTGAAGCCATGCACTGCGCACTGTTATATACAGGAATGAGGTAGAGCAGGGGGGAGGAGGGCGAGCCGATCATGGGGGTGAGGGCTGCCATCATGATGAAGAGCATGAGGGGAGTGATCATGGTGCCGGCCGACTTCACATCCTTGGCCCAAGCCGAGAAGATGCTGATGGCGGAGATGATGATAAGCACGGTGCTGATGATGAGCAAGAGAATTAGTGCGAAGTCGGAAGTCTGGTAGGGCAGGGCCATGTTGAGTTGGTCGGCTTCTTCTGCGCCCATCTGCAGCATCTTGGGCAGCGAGAGGATGATGCCCAGGAAGCTAGAAAGGCCGCTGAGCAGCGCGAAGCACGAGAGGCTGATGATCTTGCCCAAGGCCAGTTCGCTGCGTTTCATGGGGGTGACAAGGAGCGTGGCAATGGTGCCGCGCTCTTTCTCGCCGGCAATGGCTGTGGGCGCCACTGCCATGCTGCCCGAGAAGAGGAGCATGATGATGAGCATGGGGATGAGGTTGCCCAGAATGTCGCCGAGTTCGTCTTGGTCGGTCTCGCCAATGCTGGCTTCGTATTCGTAGTAAGCGGTGTTGCGTGCTGCTTGGAGTGAGTCTAGCAGGCGTTCCTCGTCATCGGTCAGTGGGGAGATAAAAGCGGTTTGCTTTTCTTCATCTTTGGCTATTTCTTCTTGCATTTTGTTGCCCATGAAAGACCCCATGAGGCTGTAGATGACATAGATGAGCAGACCGGGCATGATGACCGAGGTGAACACCAGCGAGCGGTCGCCGAAGAAGCGGGCGAACTCTTTGCGGATGATAGTGCCTACATTGTTTTTCATTCTTCGTCTCCTTTCATTTCTTTATAGATTTCAAAAAAGCGGTCTTCAAGGTTTTTGCCCTGGCATATTGCCTCTAGGGTGTCGCAATGGGTGAGCTTGCCATCAATGATGATGCCTACTCGGTCGCACAATCGTTCCACGAGGCTGAAGATGTGGGTGGAGAGGATGATGGTCTTACCCTCGGCTTTGAGTTCCTGAAGGAAGTCGGTAACGGTGCGTGCCGTGAGCACGTCAAGACCATTTGTGGGCTCATCGAAGATGATGATGTCGGGGTTGTGGACCAGCGAGATGACGATGCTCACCTTCTGCTTCATGCCGGTAGATAGGTTGGCCACCTTTACCTCGGCAAACTTGTCGATTCCGAAACGTTCAAACATGGCCTTTTTGCGCTTGGCTGCGGTGGCAGGATCAACGCCGTGGAGGTCGCTGAAGAAATTGAAGAGATAGTTGGGGGTGAAGAAGTCCTCCAACTTCAGTTCGCTGGTGAGGAATCCGATCTTTGATCGCACCTGCTCGGGCTGGCTGACGATGCTGCAACCATCCACCCAGGCGTCGCCCTGGTTGGGGCGGATGAGGGTGGCCAGCATGCGCAGAGTGGTGGTCTTGCCGGCGCCATTAGGGCCGAGGAGGCCGAAGATTTCGCCACGGTAGGCTGTGAGCGAGAGGTTGCCCACGGCCACCTTGCGGGTGGCGTGGGTACGCTCGATTTTTTGTTGTTTCTTGGAGAGGGTGAAGGTCTTGCTTACCCCTTCCATGCGTAATATTTCGTCCATTGTTTTTGTTATTTATTCATTTGTGAATCCGCCAGTTTTGTACATTTTGCACGTTGCCCAAATTATCACGGCAAAGGTAATGGCGCCCAGGCAGAGGGAAATGAAGGTCATTTTGCCCCAGAAATCGCTGTCGCGCAGGTCAAGCATAGTGCCGCATGCGAATATCAGCGACAGCCAAAGTGCAACTGTGCCATTGGTAACATATTGATAATTGCCAACATCGCGCAGGTGCTTTTTCTTTTTCCAATTGAATTTTTTTTCTTTGAAATTGAAAACCATCTGCTTGCCGATGAGCGAAGGTTTGATGCTGATGACGGCGATGGCGGCTTGCGCAACAACCAGTCCGACAAAGTTCCACCATTCGTCGAAGCCTGCTTTGGAGGAGGTTAGCAGCACAACAAAGAGGGTAATGGTGATGAGGACGGATAGCGCCATCAGATAGAGTCCTATGATCTTGCGTATCTGCATACTATTCTTCTTTCTTTTTGGGTGTGCGTTTCGCCTTCTTGAGTGCCTCGGAGAGTATCCACTCTATCTGGCCATTGGTGCTGCGGAACTCGTCGGCAGCCCATTTCTCAATGGCGGCGTACACCTCTTCATCAACGCGTAAAGCGAAACTTTTTTTTGCCATTGTGGTAATGCTAGATAATCTAGAGGTTCTAGAAATTCTAGGGGGTTAATACAGTGAGCCGGTGTTGATCACAGGGCTGGCGCTCTCGTCGGCGCAGAGGACCACGAGGAGGTTGCTCACCATGGCGGCTTTGCGCTCTTCGTCAAGCTCTACTATTTGGTCCTGGGAGAGTTTCTTGAGGGCGAGGTCCACCATGCTTACGGCACCTTCCACAATCTTCTCGCGGGCTGCAATAATGGCGTCGGCCTGCTGGCGGCGCAGCATCACTTGAGCAATCTCGGCAGCGTAGGCCAGGTAGTTGATGCGGGCTTCCACAATCTCAATGCCAGCAATACTCAGGCGGCTGGCCAGTTCTTCTTCCAACTGATTGTTGATTTCTTCGCCACCGCTGCGCAACGTCACCTCGGGAGCGTGGTTGTCCATATTGTCGTAGGCATAGAGGCCTGCCACTTTGCGCAATGCGGCATCGCTCTGCACACTCACAAAGCTATCGTAGCCCTTCAAATCCTGCTTGTTGGCCTGCTCGCCAGCTGCCTTGGGGGCGGCAAGAGTGTCCACATCAATGTCAAAGCAAGCCTTGTAGCAGTCCTTGATTTTCCACACCAGCACCAGGCCGATCATGATGGGGTTGCCGTTCTTGTCGTTCACCTTGATGGGGGGCACATCCATGTTGCGGGCACGCAGAGAGAGCTTTTTCTTGGTGTAGAAAGGATTCACAAAGAAGAAGCCGGTCTCGCTCACGGTGCCGCTATATTTGCCGAAGAAGGTCAGCACGCAGGCTTGGTTGGGCTGCAGGATGATGAAGCCGACGCAGTGCATAATATATATAAAACAGAACACTATGCCCAGCACGATGGGCAGAGCAATCCAGCCGGTGGGCTCGCCTGTGGCATCCACCATGCAGGGTTGGCTGCCGATGATTATTTCCACTAGGATGAATGCTGCCAGCATCACTAGGTTGATAGCCAGATGTAAGAAGCCGTTGTTGGCTCCGGTCATTTTTCTTGCAAATTCTTTTGTTTCCATTCGTCAGTAAAATTTAATGTTTGTTGTTTTGGATTGATATTATTTTGATATCACTTTGCAAAGATACGACCTTTTTTCCATATTCTGCAGAAAAAAATTATTCAGCAACGATAAGTCGTTGATGTTGCGATTGTATAAATGATTGAGATATAGATTTGTCGTGCCGTTCTGGCATGTGATAAAAAATAATAGCTCAATGGCGATTTAGTGCTTCCCTCTTGCGGAAAAACTTTTGATTAAACTACAAAAAAATGAAAAAATGCTGATATCTGAATTGTACAACAAAAAAAGGTTGCAACTTTCATTGCAACCTTTCTGGGTGGGAGGTGGGATTCGAACCCACGACCTTCGGAACCACAATCCGGCACTCTAACCAGCTGAGCTACGCCCACCATGTCTTGTTTTCGGGTGCAAAAATACTAACTTTTTTTGATATAGCCAAATTATTTTGAAAAAAAATTGTATCTTTGCTAAATGATTTCAAAGAACAAATTAAAGGAACTATCTGTATATAAGCAACAAAAACGCTGCGATGAGGATTCTGTTTTTGTTGTCGAGGGGGTGAAGATGTGTGATGAAATATTGGCTTCAAATCTGCCTGTGCATACTATTTGTGCCACAAATTCATGGCTCTCAAGCCATTCAGTTTTGCCCAGTAGTGCTGAAGTGTTTGAAATTGATGATGTTATGCTAGAACGCATAAGTGGGCTCAAAACACCCAATGAGGTTTGGATGTTGTTGGATCGCAACATATTATATTCTTCTAATATCACCAATCCGTCGGGTCTCACCATTGCGCTTGATCATCTCCAAGACCCTGGCAACTTGGGCACCATCATACGCACCGCTGATTGGTTTGGCATTCGACATATCGTGTGCAGTCAAGGCTCTGTGTCTTGCTTCAATCCCAAAGTAATTCAGTCCACTATGGGCGGCATCTTTCGCACAAAGATTGAGTATGCCGACCTCCCAGCCTATCTTGCCCAATGCAATAAGCCAGTCTTTGGCGCACTGCTCAACGGCGAAGATATTTGGCAAGGACAAGGATTGCATATTCCACCCGAAGGTGCCGTTCTTGTCATCGGCAATGAGTCCAAAGGTATCACCCCCGAGGTGCAAAACTACGTCACCCATCGGGTGCTCATTCCCAACCTTGGTGGCACTGCCGAATCACTCAATGCCTCTGTGGCTTGCGCCATATTGATGGCCGAAATGCTTCGGAAATGAAGCACTGCATAGTTTTTATTATAGCGCTTCTTGCGCTGTCTTGCAGTTGCGTGAATCGGCTGACCGAAGGCAGCTTGGTTAGTGCTCAATCGCCCGATTGCAAAGTGGGTGCAGGACTGTATCTGGACAGTTGCGGTGCTCCTTATCTAAAAGTTTTTGTAGATAAAAATGAGTTTGTGACCGTCCGCAACATTGGACTTACCACCAACGACAGCCTCAACCTCACCTCAGGCTTTCATCTCTGCTCATCCCACAGTTGCAATACCCCTTACCACACCGACAGCCTCCTTTGGGGAGAGAATAAGGTGGTGAAAATCCAAAATAATGGTTGCTGCGTGGCATTGGTCAACAATGATTCCGTCCGCATGGAACTGGAATTCTTGGTAGCCAACGATGGATTTGCTTTCCGCTATAGTTATTCGGGCATCGACAGCACATTGCTCACAGGCGAAAGTACCACCTACCATTTTCCCTCCGATGGCAGCAGCTGGAGCATACCCGCCAATTTCGAAAGCTACGAGTTTGCTTATCGCCAACAACCCATCTCCCAAACCATCGATGCCAACACCCCATTCACCTTTGTCACCTCCGACAGCCTTTGGGGCTCCCTCCACGAGTCCAATCTTAGGAATATGCCCGAGATGACCTTGGTGCGCGACAGCGTTGATTCGCTCTGTTTCCACACTTGGCTCTGCCCCGATAATACAGGCTCTGGCACTGTGGCCCATTATGGCCCAAACCAACACACCTCATGGCGCACAATCACCATCGGTCGCCAAGCCGTTGACCTCATCAACAGCACTTTCAACCTTACGCTCAACACCTGTCACCGCCAGTATGGTGTCCCCGACAATGAGTTCCTCCAATCTCGTCCTATAAAATATATTGGTGTTTGGTGGGGTATGCACCTGGGCATCCACAGCTGGACACCCGACTTGCGCCATGGCGCCACCACCGAGCGTGCCAAACGCTATATCGACTTCGCCGCTCAGAATAATATCGATGCGGTACTATTCGAAGGCTGGAATCTAGGCTGGGAGCAATGGGGTGGCACGCAGGTGTTCGATTTTGTGAAATCGGCGCCCGATTTTGATGTAGAGCAGGTCATCGACTATGCCCAAAGCAAGGGCGTGCAGATGATCATGCACCACGAAACGGGTGGCAACATCCCTCACTACGAGGAGGAAATGGAACGTGCCTTTCAGTGGTGCGAAGACCACAATATTCATTATGTGAAGACCGGCTATGCGGGCGGTTTCCCCAATCGCCATCTGCATCATTCGCAATACGGTGTCAACCATTATCAACGGGTGGTGGAATGTGCCCGGCGTCACAAAATATCGCTCATCGTCCACGAGCCTATCAAGCCCACTGGTCTGCGTTTCTCTTATCCCAATCTGATGTCGGCCGAAGGGGCACGAGGCATGGAATGGAATGCCTGGAGCGATGGCAACAGCCCTGCCCATGAGACTATTCTACCCTTCACTCGCCTTCTTGCCGGGCCTATGGACTACACCCCTGGCATCTTCGATATCACCTACAGGCGCATCCAGCATGACCCCAACTGCCAAAAGTGGAATATGAAAGACGCTCGCGAATGTCGCGTGAACACCACATTGGCCAAGCAAGTGGCCTTGTGGGTGGTGCTCTATTCGCCCGTAGTGATGGCATCGGACCTCATTGAGAATTATCAGATAGAGCAGCCAGATGGAACTATGGTCATACATCCGATGTTCCAATTCTTCCGCCACTACAACCCCGACTGCGACTGGTCCAGCGCTTTGCAGGGCGAGCCGGGTCAATATGTGGCCATTGCTCGGCGTGCGGGCAATACTTATTATCTGGGAGCTGTCACCAACGAAAATCCGCGCGCACTCTCCATTGCGCTAGACTTCCTCCCCAAGAGAAAGCACTTCTGTGCCACCATCTATGCCGATGCTGCCGATGCCCATTATCTCACCAACCCCACTTCCTACAAGATCACTCGCCAGATGGTTTCTTCGCGTGATGTGTTAGCGTTGTCGCTTGCGGCAGGTGGCGGTTGTGCTGTGGTGCTGACCGAGGAAGATTAGCCGTGCTTATTGTGTTACAACCAGTCTTGTGGTGAGTGTGCCATTTTGCCCGATGGCGCGTAGGTAATATATGCCAGCGGGGAGCGACGGCAGTGCCACGTTGTCGGTAGGTTCGTTCAAGTTTATCATGGTCATCATGCGTCCCATAAGGTCGCATACATGCAGCTGCGTGATGGGCATAGGCGATTGGAGCTGGATATTGCTCCCCGCCATAGCAGGATTGGGGTAAATTACAAGTTGCTGTAGGGTAGGGGAGAGCACGTTGTTGGCAGGCGTGTCGTCGAGTAGCGCGCGGCCAAAGTCTGGTATTCCATATCCGGTATAGATGCTTGGCGCATTTGCCATATCTCCCCATGCTCGCAAGCTGTCGCATATTTGAGTGGCGGTCAGGTGTGGCAAACGTTGCCATAGGCAGGCCACCATGCCGGCCAATATCGGTGTGGCAAGCGAGGTGCCGTTAGTGGTTGTGATAAATCCTTCGCTGTTGACGCATTTCACAGCCGATCCCAATGCCACCACATCGGGCTTTATGCGCAAGTCGTAGGTGGGGCCATGTGAGCTGAAAGGAGCCCAATCGTCCTCCTTGGTGCAAGCTCCCACAGTGAGCACCCATGGTGCGTCGGCGGGAGTGCCCAGATGTTGTGGATCGGCTTGGCCGTCATTGCCTGCTGCGTTGATCACCACCATCCCTCGCGAGGCAGCAATGTTGGCTGCTTTGGCCATTGGGGTGGTGTTTCCGTCCAGGTCTTCCAGTGTGTGGTTGTGGTTGGCATCGTCAAAATAGAAGTAACCCAACGAGGTGGTGATGATATCAGCACCCATGCTGTCCAGATATTCGGCAGCTGCTATCCAGTTGTATTCTTCTAGGAGCGATTCCACCGTAGTATTCTCGGTGCGGCAGAGGATGTAGGAAGCCTTTGGGGCTGTGCCCACATACAAGCCTGGGTCGTAGGCGGCCATGGTTGATAGCACCACAGTGCCGTGGTCGTGTACGTTGAATACGTTGTCGCCGTCCCACACAAAGTCACGCGTGGCCAGCAGTCGTCCTTCAGCGCGCAGGTGTTCGTATTTGCCGACGGTGTCAATGCCGGGGAAACCTCCGTCGCAAACGCCAATAGTGATACCTTGCCCCTCATAGCCGGCCTTGTGCAGTTTTATGCCGTTCAGCTGTTTGATTTGGGTATAGGCATAGTTGTAGTAATTGCGGCTGTAGGGCATATAGTTTTGCCGCTCGATGTTGCCCCATGTGGGGACTCCGGTTGGTATGTCGGGTCTTGCGGAGTCTAGCTGTTCCACCCATTCATAGCTGAGCACAAAGTCAAACTCGTCAAGGATGCTGGGGTCCGAGCCTTGGGGCATAAACACCGTCACGCCGTTGAGCCATTTCGACCTATTCTGCACCCTGATGCCAGCCTCTTGTAGTGCGGCAATATACTGCGGGCAGATGGGCAGGTCCAGGCTGTCAATCTGTATGCGTTGCCGTTGGCGTCGCTCCAATGCTTTGGGGCTCAGGTAGGCCGAAGGGTTGTCCATCGTGTAGGGCGAAGGGGCAGATTTGTCGCGGAATTGCACCCAGTATTTGTCCAGCTCTTGAGCATAAGCCCAAGTCGAAGCCAAGAGGAATGCCAGTATGATGATGCGTTTCATTACTTTTGCAGTTGTGAGAGCAGCCATTTGTAGGTGAAGTTTTGATACCATAGTTCGCATCCGCGGTCGGTGTTCTTTTCCACATAGCAGCCTATGGTTCCGTCGCGCTGCAAGGTGAGCGACGAATATACCGATAGGCCGGGGCACAGCAGCACAGGGTCTTGCCAGGTGCGGCCTTCGTCGTAGCTGATAAACACGCTCACCTTCTCGCGGTTCATGGAGTTGGGTATGGAGTGGAGCAGTATGTTGGGCTGGTTGCCATCATCTGAGGCCGACAGGCGCAGCATATCGCCATTGCAGGCGTTGGTGGTCATCTCGGGCCAGGTGCCTTGGGTGCCCCAGGTCTGTCCTCCGTCGGAGGAATAGTTGTAGCCTCTGGCTCCATTTTGGCGGATGGACATGAGTATGCGGCCATCCGTGAGTTCCATCACCTTGGCCTCGTCGCCAGCCAAGTATGCGCAGTCCGACACCTGCCACGTGTGGCCGTTGTCGTCGGAATAGACCACATAGTTGTCGGGCACATTCTCGCTCTTGCGGCACAGCGCTGCCACAAACAGTATTCTCCCCTTGTGCTCGCCGCGGCGCAACACAAGTCCGTTGCCCGAAGCAATGAAAGCTCCCTTGTATTTGCGGCATTGGGTGTTGGCAGCCTGCGAACCCCACACCGTGCGGGTGATGTCCGCTGGGGTCTCCCAGCTGATGCCGCCGTCCTTGCTGCGCGAGATATAGATACATTCAGGGTCGGCCTCTGTCGATTGCCAGAAACCGTTCAGGCCGCAGAAAGCACACAGCACATCGCCGTTGGGGCACACCACCAGCGCGGGGTCGCCATAGCCTTTTTTGTATCCTTGGCCTTGGATGATGAATTGCGGCTCGCTCCATGTGCGGCCGTTGTCGGTGCTGCGGCGGCAAACGATGTCAATATCCTGTGGCAAGTCGCCTTCGTTGTATTTGCGGCGGTCGTTCACAGCCAGCAGTGTGCCATCGGGCAGGGTGCAGATGGCTGGGATGCGGTAGTTCTTCGAGCCATAATCGCCCGGGGCATAAAGCCGCTGCTCATAGAAAAATATGCTGTCGTTCAGTGGTATTTCGGGTGTGGGTAGGGTGTCTTCGGGTTTCTCGGGCACCACCTCCTTGTTGCAGGCCGATGCCATTATGGGCATCAAAAGCAAGAGCCATAGAATATGTTTCATTGTCATCCTTTATTAATTGTTCAATCAAATAAAAACTTATTTACTCACCTTTATCAAGAATCCGCCGCCGGGTGCCATCTTGATGTTGAGCGAGGTGGCGGGCGATATAAGGTTTTGGTGCTGATAGTCGCATCCCTTGCGGTGGGCGTTCACCCCGTCGTGATAGATGTCGATGATCGCATTGCCCGAAATCAGTTTGGCCAGATCCACCTTCACCTCTCTCTCGGTCCAGTTGGTGATGCCGCCTATATACCATGTGTTGCCTTTGCGGCGGGCGGTGACAATGTATTGCCCCACCTCGCCTGCCATCACCCTGGTCTCGTCCCACACCGTGGGAATCTCAGCCACCAGTCGGGTATATTCCGGCTCTTTCTCATAGTTGGTGGGCGAGTCGCACAGCATGTTCAGCGGCGATTCCAGCACCACATACAAAGCCAGCTGGTGGCATCGAGTGCCCTGGCTCATGGGCTCGCTCCACGAGGGGTGGTAGCTGCCCTTGGCTCCGTTCACCATGGCTCCTTGGGTATAGTCCATCGGGCCTGCAGCCTGGCGTATGAAAGGTATTTCGGTGTCGTATTGCACTTGGTCGTAGCTTGCGGGCGCCCATTTCAGCTGCTCTAGGCCAGCCACCCCTTCAAAGTTCAGCACATTGGGGTAGGTTCTGTTCAATCCTGCGGGCTTGAAAGCTCCGTGGAAATCCACCAGCAAGTGATATTGGGCGCACTTGTTTGCGGCTCGTTCAAAGAAATCGGTCATCACCTGGTCGTCTCTGTCCATAAAGTCAATCTTGAACCCCTTTACACCCATCTCGCTGTAGTGCTGGCACACCCGCTCCATGTCGCGGTCAAAAGCCCAGTAGCCGGCCCACAGTATAATGCCCACGCCTCGCTCTGCGGCATATTTCACCAGCATCGGCAGGTCGATCTCTGGCACCACCTGCATCAAGTCGGCCTGCTTGTTCACAGCCCATCCCTCGTCCAGTATCACATATTCAATGCCATATCTGGCAGCAAAATCAATGTAATATTTATACGTGTCATTGTTGATGCCTGTTTTGAAATTTACTTTCTCCAAGTTCCAGTTGTTCCACCATTCCCAAGCCACCTTGCCGGGCTTTATCCAGCTCAGGTCCTGCACCCTGCAGGGCTCGCCCAGCAGATAGCTCATGTTGTTCATAGCCAGCTCGGCGCTGCTGCGGTTCACCATCATTATTCGCCATGGCATCACACTCGCCTTGTTCACCTCGGCAATATATTCTTCGCGTTCCTTCACCCTCATCTGCAGGTTGTTGTGGCCGCCCTGCTCCATAGTCTTGGGGTAGCGGGCGTGCACGCCCTCCAGCCTGCCCTTGTGCCCTTTCAGATATAGGCCGGGGTAGTCTATCAAGGTCGATTCAGTCAGGCACAGTTTCACCCCGTTGGCTGCGTGCACCAGCAGCGGCAGAAAACACAGCCTCTCCTCCTTCATCTGCGAGAGGGGGGCGGTGGTGTATTGGTTCTCAAACGATGACTGGAACTGCACATCGGGGTCATTCTCGTCGTATCGGGCCACATAAGGCACCGTGGCCTCATAGTCGGCGGCAAAGTTGTATTCCACCTTCTCATACCTCACCGTGCAGGGCTGCCCCACCTGGTATCTGTAGGCTATGCCCTCGTCGTAGGCTCTGAACACCACGCACATGTCGTTCTTCACCTTCAGCGTCAGTTCGTTGCAGTGGTTGTGCATCTGCGCTTGGCGGGTGAAAGGCGAAGCCACCATCTCGTCAATCGTGCGGGTCGAGGCCTTGCTCACCCCCATGCTGCCCGTCACCGTCTTGCCGTAGGCTCGGTTCAGCCCCAGGTGCGACGGCATCAACACCGTCACCCCGTTATACACCACGTCGTAAGTCAGCTCCTCCTGCTCGGTGCACACAATGTGGGCCACCAATTTTCCGTCGGGCGACTTCAGCACCCACTGGCTTTCCTTGGCCATCGCCTGGCCAACCCACGCCATCAATATCAGTACCAATAATCGTTTCATAAACAAACCGCTCTAAGTTCTACATTCTACAATCTTCTTGCTCCCTCGCCAATCACCACGGGTATCACCTTGCAGTCCACGCCAAACTTGGCCTTGTAAGTCTGCTGCACCTCGGTGGTGAAAGTCTCGTAGCGGTCGTTGCGCACCAGGTTGATGGTGCAGCCGCCAAAGCCGCCGCCCATGATGCGTGCGCCCGTCACCCCCAATCGGCGAGCCTCGTCCACCAAGAAATCAATCTCCTCGCAGCTCACCTCATAGTCCTTGCTCAGTCCCTCGTGGGTCAGGTACATCTGCTGCCCCACAGTCTCGTAGTCGTCTCTTTGCAGCGCGTCGCACACCGCCATCACGCGGTCCACCTCGCCCAGCACATACTTGGCGCGCATATAGTCCTCTGCCGATATTTGGTCTTTCACCTTGTCCAGCATCTCCCAGGTGGCGTCTCTCAGCGTCTCCAAGCCCAGCAGCTTGGCCACCCGCTCGCAGCTGTTGCGGCGGTCGTTGTAGGGCGATCCCACCAGCTCGTGCTTCACGCAGCTGTTCACCAGCACCAGCCTATACTCCTTCGGGTGCCAGGGAAAATATTCATATTCGCCGCTGCGGCAGTCCAGGCGCACCAGGCTGCCCGCCTTGCCGTGCATGGATATAAACTGATCCATGATGCCGCAGTTGACGCCCACATACTTGTGCTCCGTGGCTTGCCCCACCAGCGCCAGCTCCATGCGGCCCAGGCTGCCGCCAAACAAGTCGTTGATGGCAGTGGCAAAACAACTCTCAAGGGCGGCCGAAGAGCTCATGCCTGCCCCCAGGGGCACATCGCCGGCATACACGGCGTCAAAACCCTCCACCTTCACGCCTCGGGCCATCATCTCGCGCACCACGCCATAGATATACCTGAAGTGCACAGTCTTGGGTCCTTCCTCGTCGTCAATATCAAATTCGCAGTAGCTCTGCAGGTCGGCGGCATAGGCTCTCACCCATCGGCGGCCGTTGGGTTTCACCATGGCCATAATGCCCTGGGCCACAGCCCCGGGGAATACAAATCCGCCGTTATAGTCGGTATGTTCGCCAATCAGGTTGATGCGGCCGGGAGCTGCAAAGAGGATGCCGTCGGCGCAGCCGAAACGGTCTTGGAAATGCTGCTGCAAGATATTTTGTTCCATAGTAGTATGATGTATTATTTGAGTTGCAAAGATACAACTTTTTTTCCAATCCTAATAAAAAGTTGGATTCAAAAGAATACCGCCTCCCATCCGTCCAGCCTATGGCGCACCCCAAAGCCATTCCTCTCTTAACCATTAGGTGGCTTCAAAGAATTTTCATCTTTCCTTCGCCATTTCGCTCGTTTTTCGTATCTTTGCAAAATAGAAAATATATATCAATGATACCTATTTTTAGACTCAGAACCTTTGTAACTGGGGGGGGGCTCAATGAGTTAGCCGATTCCTGCCCTCGGTTTCGTCATGCCATTGTTGCACCATTGGGTGCGGCAATGGCATTTTTGTTTTGCCTAGTTTTGTCATCATGCGGCAAAGAAAGTCTTCTTTCTTTCGGCGTGCCTTGCTCGCAGGTGTTTTTATCTGTGCAATCAACTTTTTAACTAGCCATCATGCAATACGAAGCAACATTCAATGCCATTGACAAGATTCTGCGCCAAGAGGCGGGATGCAGCAATGAGCTGGACTATATCGAGCAGACCACCTGGATCCTTTTCCTCAAATACCTCGACGACCTGGAGTCCGACCTCGAGGTGGCAGCCCAGTTCGAGGGCAAGGAATACCGCCGTGTGGTCACAGGCTTCAACCGCTGGAGTGCCTGGGCAGCCCCCAAAACCGCCACTGGCGAGCTCGACGTGGTCAACGCCATGACGGGCGACGACCTCGTGCAGTTTGTCAACCAAACGCTCTTCCCCTCCCTCGCCAAGTTCAAGTCCCAGGCCGCCAACTCCCGCACCTTGGAGTACAAGATAGGCGAAATCTTCTCGGAGCTGCGCAACAAGATACAGAGCGGCTACAACCTGCGCGAGGTCATCAACAAGATCGACTCGCTCCACTTCCAGTCGGCCGACGACAAGCACGAGATGACCGTCCTCTACGAAAGCCGCATCCAGCGCATGGGCAATGCTGGCCGCAACGGCGGCGAGTACTACACCCCGCGCCCCCTGATTCAAGCCATCGTGCAGGTGGTCAACCCCCGCATCGGCGAATCGGTCTATGACCCCGCCTGCGGCTCGGCCGGCTTCCTCTGCGAGGCCTACAACTACATGCAGGCCCAAGTCAGTAGCACCAACGACAGCCAAACCCTTCAAGAGAAAACCTTCTTGGGCAAAGAGAAAAAGCCCCTGCCCTACATCATCGCCACCATGAACATGATCTTTCACGGCGTGGCAGCCCCCAACATCATCCGTGGCAACACCCTCGCCGAGAACCTCAACGGCGTGATGGAGAAAGACCGCCACCATGTGATCCTCGCCAATCCTCCCTTTGGTGGCAGCGAGCGTGCCGAGGTGCAGCAGAACTTCGATATCCGATCCTCCGAGACGGCCTACATGTTCATGCAGCACTTCGTCAAGATGCTCAAAGTGGGTGGCCGTGCCGGCATCGTCATCAAGAACACCTTCCTCTCCAACGGCGATGCGTTGGCCTTAAGGAAGATGCTGCTCGAAGAGTGCAACCTCCACACCATCCTCGACCTGCCCAGCGGCGTGTTCACCGGTGCGGGAGTCAAGACCGTGGTGCTCTTCTTCGACAAAGGCACGCCCACCGAGCAGATATGGTACTACCAGCTCAACCCCGGCCGCAACCTCGGCAAGACCAACGCCCTCAACCCCCAGGACATGGAAGAGTTCCTGCGCCTGCAGAAGACCCGAGCCGAAGGCCCCAACAGCTGGCTCCTCGATGTCAAGACCCTCGACGAAACCTACGACCTCTCCGTCAAGAACCCCAACAAGGTGGAGGTGAAGGATGAGAGAACGGCAAAGGAGATTGCCGAAGGTCTGGTAGAGTTGAATGCGGAGAATGCAAACGTACTTGATGAATTATTGAGCCAACTGAATACGCTTGATTAATAATTGCACCACACAGCCATGAAAGACATATCAAAAGATGTAATAGGAGCTGCCATTGAAGTCCATAAGGAGTTAGGACCCGGTCTGCTGGAACGTATATACGAAAGGGCGCTAGTCCACGAATTGCAGCTGCGAGGACACTCCGTCACTCAGCAAGGCAGAGTGCCCATTATGTACAAAGGTGTTGACTTGGCTAGTGACGACACAGCCGAGAATGCGCTCCGCTACGACCTAGTGGTGGACGACTGCTTGGTTGTAGAGCTAAAGTCGGTAGAGCAGCTGAAGCCTGTCCACTTCAAACAAGTAAAGACCTATTTGAAGTTGTTGAATATCCCAATAGGGTTGTTGTTCAACTTCAATGTTTCAAGAATTATGCCTGATGGCTTTGGCCGTGTGGTGTTAGGATTTGAAGAAAAAGACAATTAAAAGCCTCCCGCGAAGGATAAGAGAGTAAAAGGCTTGCGCAGCATGAAGAGTGTGGCACAACTGTGCCACAAGAGCGCAAAGGCTGCCGCCCGCAAGCGCACCAAAAGGGTTGCGTAGCACTTCACCCCTTGTGGCAGTCCTGCCACCACCTTCGCGAGAAAAAAACGACAAATAAACCTCCCGCGAAGGATAAAAGAGTAAAATGGCTGCCGCCAAACTTTTAACCTTTTACTCTTTGCGGGGAATAAATAAAGTAGAATGAATATAAAGGACATCTGCGCCAAAGGCTCATCTTCCCTCAAACAGAAAGATGTTGAGGGGAAAAGTGGTCAATACCCTGTTTTTGGGGCTAGTGGCTTAATTGGCCATATTGGTACTTATCACCAAGACAAAGAGTATATTGCCATTGTTAAAGATGGGTCTGGTATTGGCCGAACAGCTTTCTATCCTGCCAAGTCCTCTGTCATTGGCACAATGCAGTATATTCTACCGAAAGAAGGCTTTAATATTAGATATGTAGGTTACTGCTTGCAGAGTTTGGATTTAGCCAAGTATAAGCAAGGTGCTGCTATCCCTCACATCTACTTCAAAGATTATGGCGAAAGAGAAGTTAATGTTACTACCGATGAACATGAGCAGCAAAAAATAGTAGATTATCTCGACAATGCCTTTGCGAAGATAGACCAGTTGAAGGCCAATGCTGAGAAACAATTGGAGGATGCCCAGTCCCTCTTCTCCGCCGCCCTCGAAGAAGCTATGTCTCCTAAAGAGGGGTGGATCATTGGAAAATTGGGGGATTTTATAAATTTCCGTAGAGGCCATGATTTGACCCATAATCAAATGAAGTGTGGCAAATTTCCAGTTGCTGGATCAAGCGGCATAATTGGATATCACAATGAAGAGACTCCTATACATCCATGTATAACGATAGGTCGAAGTGGAAGCGTAGGAAAAATATTTATTTATGATAGATGTTGGGCTCACAATACAACACTATATGTTGATGACTATAAAGGGAATAATCCTTATTTCTTGAAATATCTAATTGAAAATTTGCATTTAGGTGAATTCCATGGAGGTTCTGCTGTACCCACCCTTAATCGAAACAATCTTCATCCGATACAAACAGCAGTACCTTGCTCCCTCCCCGAGCAGCAATCCATCGTCTCCCACCTCGACGCCCTTTCCGCCAAGGTGAACCAACTGAAAGAAAATTATAAAACCATCCTCTCCGAGTGCGACGCCCTCAAGCAAGCCCTCCTGAGAGAAGTGTTTGAATAACCCAAAAACCCGTATCTACTATGAGCAATGTTATCTATTGCAAACTAAGTCATAACAATGGCCAATGCACTGTCAAAACCAGTCAGCACGGTTTAGATATGCTCCCATTTCGTGACACCACCGAACTCCGCTGGAACGACACAGACCTTCTCACCGCGATGAACCGCCTAGGCGAATACGACTGGCATTTGGTGCTGAAGGATGGCGACGACTATATCTTTAGTACCAGCTACTAGCCCTTCTCCAACTTTTTCCTCGCAATCTCAAAAAAAATCGTATCTTTGCAAAAAATTAATTTGTAGCAAAATGATTGAAGAAATCACACTTACCAATTGGAAAAGTTTCGGGCAATCAAAACTGTATATCGAACCACTGACATTTGTAATCGGATACAACGCCAGTGGCAAATCTAATATACTGGATGCTATGGACTATCTGTCACAAGTTTCCAATGGCTCGTCCCTGTCTGATGCCGCAAAAGCAATCAGAGGCGGTGACGGTTGGGTGGTCAAGGAAGGCGAAAACCAGGCAGCCCTAGGTGTCAAAGCTTACGACGAGGATAACAAAATCTACTATGATTATTGCATTTCTTTCGACGCCCAATTTCAGATTGTTGACGAATACCTAACACGCACACTTTCTCAGAACAACAGAGAATACACAAAGGACCTTTTCAAGTTAGGTAAGACTCCTTCCGAAACCGACGCTTCGTTTTCCGTTTCCCTGCCAGGCAGAAAACCTGTCGATCTCGACCGGCGCAAGTCTGCCTTATTCCAGTTGGGCATGACTAAGCTACAAAAAGATGTGGAAGAGGGTATCGGCTTTGTTCTGGGCCTTCTCCGCAAAATATTCATCCTAGACCCCATCCCCGGGAAGATGCGCGATTACTCTACTTTTGAGCAGAATTTGTCAAAAGACGCTTCGAATATCGCAGGTGTGATTGCCGGCAAAGAAGCAGAAGAAAAATTCTTGCTCGAGAAACGCATTGCCGAGATAGTCCGCCCCCTGCCCGAAAGAGATATCATGGCTGTATGGGCCGAAACTGTTGGAACCTTCAAAAAGGACGCTATACTATGCTGCAAGGAACAGTGGACCGAAGGAGCTGAGGGAATGTTGCTCGATGCCCGTGGCATGTCGGACGGCACGTTGCGTTTCATCGCCATCGTGACAGCCTTGCTGACCCTGCCTGCCGGCACCTTGCTACTGGTTGAAGAAGTGGACAACGGCCTCCATCCATCCCGCTCCAACGAGCTGGTGCGCGCATTAAGGAGCCTCGGCAAAGAACGCGGCATTGATGTGGTTTGCACCACCCACAACCCTTACCTCATCGACACGTTGGGCCCTGATATGATATCGCGCATAAGCTATGTGCGCCGTAACCATCAAAATGGGTCAAGCGAAATAATTCCGCTCGACGAGCATGAAAACCTACTAAAACTGATGGCCAATGGCAGCATAGGCACCTCTATGGCAGAAGGGAGGATATGATTATGATGCAGAAGAAAAAAGTGATTATCCTCGACACCTCGGTACTCTGCGTATGGATTCAGGTGCCTGGAAAAGAGGTGGCAGGGAAAGAGGGGTTTATCAACAAAGAGTACGTCGATAAACACATTAAGGAAGAGATAGAAAAGGGTGCTCAATTGGTATTGCCGCTGACCACCCTGATAGAAACGGGCAATTTCATAGCCCACACCAAGACTGGCAACCGCCAGCCATCCATCGGCCAAATGGTGGATATCATAAACCGTGTGGCCGATGGCACCACTCCCTGGCTTACGCTTGATAGCCAAAGCCATTTGCTAAAAGGCGAGGCCTTGAAAAGTCTGGCTGCCGATTGGAGCAATACCGTCATCAACGAAGACCAATCCATAGGCGATGCTGCCATTGTGAAAGTGGCCGAATATATGGCTCTTAATTTCGAAGTGGAAATTTTCACAGGCGATGGCGGATTAAAGAACTATGAATACAAAATAGCAGGACAGCAGTTGCGTAGAAACAGAAAGTAACCATCCCCCCTTATGAACGAAGCGCAGACAAGACACAGCAAGATTGATCCCAAGCTGTACGCTGTGGGGTGGGACAGTGTGCCGAGCAGCAAGCTGCTTATGGAGCAGAGCGCCTATCAGATAGCCCCCGGCCGCGTGAGCCGCCTGGGCGGCAAGCCCAAGAAGGCCGACTATGTGCTCAGCTACCGTGGCCGCAAGCTGGCCATCGTCGAGGCCAAGAGCGACGAGCACGATGTGTCCGAGGGCGTGGCACAGGCCAAGCTCTACGCCCAGATGATGCAGATACGCTTCACCTTTGCCACCAACGGCGACGAGATATACAAGATTGACATGGGTGTGCAGGATGCCGACGGCAATTACATCTTCCCCAGCACCGAGGGGTTGGTGGATAAATTCCCCTCGCCCCAAGAACTGTGGCTGTGGACCTACCCCGACGAGCATGTGTGGCGCGACAAGTTTCTGCTGGAGCCTTTCAACACCGACGGCGGCCGCCAGCCACGCTACTACCAGGAGAACGCCGTGAACAACGTGCTCAACGCCATTGCCAACCAGCAGCGCCGCATACTCCTCACCATGGCCACTGGCACCGGCAAGACCTACACCGCTTTCCAGATATGCTGGAAACTGATGCGCACCAAGTGGAACAAGGACCTTGCCGACAACCGCTCGCCCAAGATCCTCTTCATCACCGACCGCAACACCCTGGCCGACCAAGCCAAGAACGATTTTTCCAACTTTGCCGACGATGCCATGGTGCGCATCACCCCCAAGGAACTGCACGGCAGCTGGGACAACCGTGTGCCCACCGCCCGCAGCTTGTACTTTGGCATCTTCCAAACCTTTATGAGCCGCGACAATACGGGCATGGCATTTTATATGCAGTACCCCAAGAACTTCTTCGACTTTATCATCATCGACGAGTGCCACCGCGGCGGCGCCAACGACGAGAGCCAATGGCGCGAGCTGATGGACTACTTTGCCGATGCCTACCAGCTGGGCATGACCGCCACCCCCCGCAAGGTGGAGAACGCCAACACCTACAAGTATTTCGGCCGCCCGGTATATACCTATTCGCTCAAGCAGGGCATTGCTGACGGCTATCTGGTGCCTTTCCGAGTAAAAATATCGGAGAGCAACATCGACACCTACCGCTATCGCGACGGCGACCAATACACCGGCGATATGGACATGGAGAAGGAATACACCGAGCAAGACTTCTACAACGGCAACATCCAAATCAAGGAGCGCGACGAGCACCGTGTGGTGGAATTCCTCAACCAGATGGACCCCAACGAGAAGACCATTGTCTTTTGCGCCACCCAGCAACATGCCGCCATCATACGCGACATGATCAACCAGCACAAGCGCAGCCCCCACCCCGACTACTGCAAGCGCGTGACTGCCGACGACAACGCCGAAGGCGAACACCAGCTGCGCCTGTTCCAAAACAACGACAAGCAGATACCCACCATACTCACCACCAGCCAGAAACTGAGCACCGGCGTGGATGCCCGCAATGTGCGCAACATAGTGCTGATGCGGCCCATCAACTCCATCGTGGAGTTCAAGCAGATCATAGGCCGCGGCACCCGCATCTTCGACGAGAAGTATTACTTTACCATCTACGACTTTGTGGGAGCCAACGCCCGCTTTGAGGATGCCGAGTGGGACGGCGACCCCATCTGCCCCCAGTGCGGCAACTGGCCCTGCACCTGCCACAAGGTGGTGGAATACCCACCCATCGACCAAGGCGGCGGCCATGTGAGCGAGCCCGAACCCTGCCCGGTGTGTGGCAACCTGCCCTGCACCTGCCTCACTCCCCCGCATAGGCGAAAGGTGGTGGTGAAACTGTCGGAAGAGCGTGCCCTGCATCTCCACACCGACTGGAGCGAGAAGATAGAATACGGCGACCGCATGCTGACGGTGGATGAATTTATCCAAGAGGTGTTTGGCAAGATGCCCCGGCTGTTTTCGGGCAAGGACGATTTGCGCAAGCGGTGGTCCAACCCCCAGTCGCGCAATGAATTGCTGGAGATGCTCAAGAGCGAGGGGTTCGGCCTGCCGATATTGGAGATGGTGTCGAAGATATTGCAGATGGAGAAAGCCGACTTGCTGGATGTGCTGGAATACATAGCCTACAACACCCCCGCCATGGAGCGTGCCGAGCGTGCGCAGCAGGTGCGCGACACCTGGCTGAAGACCCTGCCGCTGCGCCAGCAGGAGTTTTTCGACTTTATCTTGCAGTACTACACCAACAACGGCTACACCGAATTGGGCGACGACCGGCTGGGCGTTTTTGTAAACATCAAGTACGGCAATTCGCCTACCGACGCGTTGCGGTTGATGGGGCTGACCGTTGCCGAACTGCGTGACAAATACTTGCTGATGCAGGTGAACCTCTACGACAGTCTGCACGTGCATGGCAATTATATCGAAAATTAGTACTGATGCGATAAAATCGCACTGTTATTAAAATTCATCAAATAAAGT
>JAKSMP010000016.1 GCA_024400505.1 Bacteroidales bacterium
TAGAAAGGTCAAAGTACCCTCTATCAAACACATAACAGGCAAGAGGCTCGTATGTAAGCCAGTCCATGGAGTTGACATCGTGGACGTCAGCATTGGTGATTCTATAGAAAACAGGAATCTCCGTAACGATGTCAATCTGGGTGTGTATCCCGATTCCGGACTTTGTCGTACGAAACTTTGCCCATCTAAAAACCGACATGCAGAGGTCGATGGTCGTGGAGTCGACGGCATAGAATCGCCCATGCAGTTCGAATTCTCTGACGAGGCGTTTCTGTTGGGCAATTCGTACCATGTAGAAAGCAAACTCTTCAAAGATGCGATAGTCTCTGATGGAGTTGGCTTTCGAGAGCATTTGCCTGTTGACAGGCAGACTGCCAAATCCAAGAGAGTACCTTTTTTTAGCATGAGCGGTAGTAATATCTGTGAGTTCTCGCAAACTTCGGCATCCAAGTATTTGTCCAAACATCAGTACAAGAAGGTGGTTCCAATGGGAAAGAGCCCAACCCTTCGTGTGATCGTCATAGATGGCTACTATTCTTCGAAATTGTCGTTGGGGCAAGAAATCCACAATTTGGGCAAAGACATATTGTCCTATATGCATTTTCTAATTGTATTAAGTTTAAATACAAAGAAACGCATTTCAAATCGCGGACATATATTATTTGACCGAAAAAATTGTGCATGAATGTATTAAAAAATAATTTAACAATAATTAAGAGACACTAGTGATAAAAAGACTTCTTATCGTGATAGATTTTCTTACATGATTAGCTTTTTTGTGCGGTGGCTGATAGAAAGGCTTCCTTTGAATACTCTCTATAGGAAGAAACTTCACATACTATGAAACTATTAGATTATCTTTTAAAAATCAGAATGGTAGTAGCACGTGTGCTGCTGGATGGGGTTGCCTGTATGGTGGATAAGGATGCCTTCCCACCGGGCGCGGGATGCTTCTTCTGCATTGTCTCTGATGCTTCGCATCTGCCACGTCTGTGGAGCCGGTACTATATAGAGGTGCATCGCGAAATGGATTCCATTCATTATCGATTGAATCTTAGGTCGAACTACCTAAGGGGCGACGACTTGAAGGGGTGCACAATCATGCACGGCTCCCAACAGGAGGTTCGGGAAAGAGTCCATGACGAAGGGATGGTGGCAGAACTGGCCAAACAGATTGCCATCGTGGAGTCGGGCTTGGAATATTATATCAGGACTGACTTGCCGTAATGATGAAAAAAATCGCGTCGTGATAGTTTTCCTTATCTGATCGGCTCTATAGTATCGTGACTGGTTCTATAGAGCCGTTTTTTTTGTTATTCATTAATGGTTGTGCCCGACACGTATTATTAGGGTATAAAATTATGAAGAAAGCATTATTGTTTTGTGCAGTCTGTTTGATGTTGCTCTCCTTGGGGGGATGCAACGGCAGAACATTCGAAATGGATCATTGCGAATTATTCCCAGTTGAGGTTGGAAATGATTCTGGGTGGAGCTATGGGTATATCGACCAATCGGGTAGATTGGTGATAGATCCTCAGTTTGATGGAGGTGGGTATTTTTACGAAGGGCTGGCTTGTGTGAGGATGGATAATGCGTATGGTTTCATAGACAAGACGGGAAGGGTTGTGATAGAACCTATGTTCGCTGAATATACGCATTTCGTAGAAGGGTTGGCCTGTGTATGGGGAGACGATTGTTTGTATGGTTATATTGACAAGGCGGGAAAGTGGGTGATAGATCCTGTGTTCGATTATGCCCACTCTTTCTCGGATGGGTTGGCGGCTGTTGAGGTCAGCAATAAATGGGGCTTTATAGACAAGAGTGGTAAGATGGTGATAACACCTCAGTTTGATGAAGCCGAGTGTTTTTCGGAAGGGCTGGCCTGTGTGAGTATGGATACTCTGTATGGCTTTATTGACAAGACGGGTAAGATGGTGATAGATACTGCGTTCGGTTATGCCAGGTCTTTCTCGGATGGGTTGGCGGCTGTTAAGGTTGGTAATAAATGGGGCTTTATCGACAAGACGGGGAAGATGGTGATAAGGCCTCAATTTGATTACGCCGTACATTTCTCGGAAGGGTTGGCCTGTGTGTTGGTGGATTCCCTGTATGGGTATATCGACAAGACAGGGAAGATGGTGATAAGGCCTCAGTTTGATCACGCCGAACCTTTCTCGGAAGGGCTAGCGGAAGTGACGATTGGCCGTTGGGGAAAAAGCAAAGATGGCTATATTGACAAGGAAGGGAAAATTGTAATAAAACCCCAATTCATTTTGACGTGGCCTTTTAAAAATGTGTTGGCCTATGTGCAGACAGATGATGGTTTAACTGGTTATATCGACAAGAAGGGAAGGATGGTGTTTACTGAGTAGGAACTGAGAAGCGACAAACGGCAGCTATCATTTGGGGATGAGGAGGAAGGACTATTTCATAATTATGTAAAAAAAATCTTTTGGTGATAGGTTTCGTTATCCGATCGGCTCTATAGTATCGTAACAGGTTCTATAGAGCCGATTTTGATTAACTATAAACTATTAGATTATGGCATCACTTGAAAAAGAATGGCTCAGGAGGCAGCAGTTGGTACAGACAGCTCTGATATCTCATGAGACCCAAAATGAACAGCAAGCAACATCCGCACAAGTGCCCGATGCGGCTGACAAACAACCTAAGCGTGGATTCAAGGCGGTAGCTGGTATGGAAGAGCTCAAGGCGCTGGTGACTGAGAGCTTTATCAATGTGCTCAAAAACCGTGAGATTGCCCAGGCATACGGCATTGTTCCTCCGAGTTTGATGTTGTATGGTCCCAGTGGCTGCGGTAAGACGTTTTTTGCCGAGGCAGTGGCCGACGAAGTTGGGGTGACATTTATGAAGGTTGCACCCGATGACATCGCCAGCACATGGGTTCATGGAACGCAGGAGAAGATTGCCGAAGTGTTTCGCAAGGCCGAACAGGCTGCGCCCACGCTGCTATTTTTTGACGAATTTGACGCTATGGTGCCGGCAAGAACCAGCGAGGATCATCATAACCAGAACAATGAGGTGAACGAGTTCCTATGCATGATGAACAATGCTTCTGAAAAGGGCGTCTTCATCATCACTGCTACGAACCACCCAGAGAATATCGACCGAGCAATCCTGCGCACTGGCCGCATCGACGAAATCATCTATGTTGGCCTTCCTGACAAGGCTTCCCGCGAGAGCCTCTTCCGGTTGTCGCTTTCGAAGCTACCCGCATCAGAGGACATAAACTATGAGGAATTGGCTGACATGACCTCCGGCTACACTTGCTCGGACATCAGCTACATTGTGAAGTCGGCTTCGCGCAAGATGTTCAACGAAAGCATTGCACGGAAAGAGAAGTCCTACTGCCTTATCACTCAACTACAGTTGGAGGATGCCATCAGACATAAGTCGCCATCTGTCAGTCAGCGTGATTTGAAAGAGTACGAACGTGTGCGCAGCGTTTTTTCGACGAAGGATGGTGGTGACAAAGGATCAAGAATTGGATTTAAACAACAATAAACATTCACTAACAAACATTTACATTATGAAAGAAAAAGTCTTAAATGCATTTATGAGCCATGGGTTCTCGTTGGACGATCTGGGAGAGCTGGGGTATGGTTTTAGGTATGAAGGTATTCGTTATCTGTGGCTGGCTAATGTGGATAGCGACCTTTTTAGTATCTGCATTCCCGCCGTATTGGATAAGGACAACGAGCACGAATTGAGCTTCTATCAGGTGATGGACAAGATCAACGCAACCCTCAAGTTTGTCAAGGCCAACGAGGTTGGTGAAAGCATGTGGCTGTTCTATGAACGTGAGATGCTGGACAACGAAGACTTCGAGAATCTGATTCCCCGCATAATCCTCCATCTAGAACATGCTTATCACATAGTGTGCGATGCGGACAGTAATAATCAGTCCGAATCAAACGAAGAAGAGGTTCTCACCGATGAGGTGACCATCCACAATAATATATATGAATTACCCGATTAATATGAGCAAGAAAGAACAACTTATGGCCGTGCTACAGGAGATGGGATACTCTCCAAAATGTGACGATGACGGCGATATATTCATGGTCTATCAAATGAAGACCATTTATTTCCTCATCCAAGAAGATGATGAGGACAACTTTCTCTCAATAATGTTTCCCCAATTTATGGACATTGAGGAGGGAAAAGAAGGACTTTCGCTTGCTATCTGCAATAAGATGACCAGGGAACTGAAACTTGCAAAAGTTTATGTTGACCAGACCTTCAAGACCGTCTCTAGCATGTGTGAGTTTTTCTATGTCAACGAAGAGGCTCTCAAATTCTGTATCAAAAGGTCACTCTGCACGATTGGCATACTGCGAAGCCAGTATCTCAAGACCCAAAAGGAATTAACTGATTAAGTGATGATAAAAAAAATAGTCCTTTCGATTATTTTTCTATCCACTCGTGAACTTGTACACGTAGCAACTTATTATGAAATATGCAACTACTGCTGTAACTGAGGCACTGATAGAGGATATTGTCGGTCTCTTTGTGACTGAAAATGCCTCGGTTTCTATCGACAGGGAGGAAATATTGTCTGCCATTGCAGGTAAAAACGGAGTGATGTTTGAGGCAACCCAGGAAGAGGAGAATCGTGAGGTGTTCTTTCGACTCCTCAGTAATGAACTGTCCAAAAAGTCAGAGGTGCAGGAATGTCGTTCGATGCTTCTTTGTTTTGTTGTGCCTGATGGTGACAACTTGGGTATGGATGAAATGGGTTTCTTCATAGATCTTGTTGGGCAGATGTTGCCTGAAGCCGATGTGATTTGGGGGACAAATATGGTTTCGATGGCTGACCGAATGAAGGTGATTTTGGTCGTAGCATAAATGCCTATTTACTTCTTTGTCAACACAAATCATTTTTTTCAAAGAGATGCATTACTTTCGCCTTGAGCTGATAGCTTATAGGTAAAAACCAACTCTATTTACGAAAAAGCACACTCAGATTGTCATATCAATATAAAACACTATCATTATGGACGAAAACAAACATCTTTCAGTAAATTTAGCGGGGACTACTACGTTATCAATTGGGAACTATCTTGCCGAATGCCGATACCGGGTGGGGAAACTGCAAAAAAAGAAAGAGCAAGGCTGGTTGCAAGAATGCGAAAAGATTTACAGCGAGGCCGCCGAACAGGCTCGCAAACGACTTTGTCCTGCAAAATTTGCCAAATTTCTTTATGAAGTGGGCGCCTTTTTCCATGACAACCATGTTATAGAAAAGGCTTCTGAGATGTATGCTGAATCTACTGCCATCTACAAAAAGTTGACTGAGAATCATCCCGAAAGTTATATGTCCCACACTGCCCTGAGCTTGGGGGGCTGGGCACTCACGCAGTTTGAATTGGAATGGTACGACCTGGCTGAAAAAGGGTACAAAGATGCATTAAAGCTTTATTGCAAGTTGGAGGAAATCACCTCCCTACCCCCATCTATGGATTCGCAATTGGGCATAGCCCGTAATATGAGTAATCTGGGGTACTTGCATAAAATCCAGTGCAAGTACGAGTTGGCCGAGTCCGAGTTATCGGAGTCGCTGAAAATCTATAGATTTCTGGCAAACACCAACCCAAATAAGTTTCTACCCGCCGTAGCTACTAATCTGTATGATTTGGGAAGAGTGTACATGGATATATTCCAGTATAACAAGGCAGAAGAGTGTTTAAGCGAAACACTGGAAATCGACCGCATGCTTGAAGAAAGGATTCTGGATGCCCACATAGGCAAAGTCGCCATGGATGTGTATAATGTGGCTTTTGTGCGCTATTATATGGGATGGTTTGATAGAGCCGAGCAGGAGTTCAATGAGGCTATTGATATTTTCAGGCAGCTGCACGAACAATACCCGATTCAGTATTTGGGTGGACTGTGCGACACGCTCAACATGTCTGCTCTGTGTCGTTTGCGGCAAGGGGATACAGGACAAGCCCTCGCGATTATCAACGAAGTGCTTGAACTGATGCCAGATGGGGCCAACTACAACGACACCAAGGGTGAGATACTGCTTGCAATGGATGACACTCAGGGTGCATTGGAATTATGGAAACTGGCATTGGAACTAGATCCAGAAATATTGGAAAAAACTCATTCCGTCCTCTATGATGAATTGTCGAAGAAAGGGTTGGTTTGATGTTTTTGAGGTCTTTATTGATAGATTTTTGCTGATAGGTTGCTCTTTTATCATATACAACATTAATACACAATTATTATGGCTAAGATTCTTAATTATGATTTCCTATTGCGCGAAATTTGCCGTTATGCCAAGAAGGCTGGACGTGCTGCCACTAAACCGCTGTTGCTGCTCTACTATGTAATGGTGAGCAAGGATACACCAAAGAAGGACAAACTATTGCTGGCTTCGACAATCGCTTACATTGTGCTCCCAATCGACCTCCTCTCCGCCAAACGACTGCCTCTCTTGGGGTGGATAGATGAGGCTGTGTCGCTAACAGTTGCCTTGCAGAAAGTACAGAAGAACATCACCCCCGAGATGCAACAAAAGGCCGATGTGCTGTTGGACAAATGGCTTCCCGACTTTACATCTTACACCGAGGCGTAGCACCAACACCTTCAAAAGTAATCTGAAATAAGTAAGCACATTATTAACACTTTATAATTATGATGAAGAAAATATCGTGTAAAAAGTTTTTCTCAGCAATCGGCAAAGGGTTGCAATGGTTTTTCGGGTTGTTTGGTTATGGGCATAAATGGAGGCTGGCCAAGGTGCTTTGGACCATCTTTGCTGTTAGCGCCACCACCTGCATTGCGGTTCATACGTTCCTGCTCGTTTTGGGGGTGGCACACAGTTTAGTGTTCGATTACCATTATGAGCAAAGACAGATCCGCAAGGGTGGTCGATATGTGAGCGATGCCATCGGCTATGCTACTGACTTCAATCGTGATCATGGCTTTATATTCGACAAGAGGACGGGTAGGAAACTTCTTAAAGGAATTGAATGGATTGCCCTGCCACGTGGCAATGACTCGCTAGTATGTTACTCTGACGGTAAATTGCGAGGCTACTTCAATGCCAATGATGGCAAGGTTGTTATCAAGCCCAAGTATCGTCATGCCTGGGTATTCAGCAACGGTGTTGCCGCTGTGGAGGAGGATGGCTATATCAGGTTTATTGACGCCACTGGTAAGGTGGTACTGGACAAGGGTATGATCTACGACAGTCGCAGACTTGGATACGTATTCAACAACGGTTATCTGGTGGCCGCATCAAAGGAGAATGGGAAGTATGGCCTTATAGATCGATCAGGAAACTGGGCGCTTCCGCCGGAATATAAATCCATTGTGGCATCGGAGGATGAGGAATTCTGGTGCATGAGCAAAGGTGATTCCTCTGCCGTATTCGACAAGTATCTAAATGAAGTGATAACATGCTTACACGGGAAAATCGACTTTGATGAACAGGCCATCACCGCCACCATGGCCGACCACATCATCCGAGAGTATGACTTAAATGGCAATCTAGTCAATGACTTCTGCATAGCTTATGTACGTCCATTAATTTATAAGACAGATGAGTATTATTGTGATGAAGTGGTTGTTCAAGACGAAATAGATGCCAATGGTGAGGAATATTTGCGTTGTGCACGACTACGTTACTATGTGGCCGGAGACGATTATCGGGGATTGATGACTGCCGAAGGACACATCGTAACCATGCCTATCTACAAAGACATTGAGGCAATTGGCCCAGACACCTATCTTTGCCATTTGGGCGGCGGCAACCAGGTGGTGGTCAACGGAAACGGCGAGAAGGTGAGATGATTCGGTAAGAAGGACAAGGGTGAAATTCGACCCGACAGACGAGTTGAAGCAACGGCTGAAGGTTGCGTTGAATGAAATTGAGGTGGGGTGATGAGGAAAGGGGTAGCTGGACATCGGTCACCTTTTTTTGATATTTTACTATCATATAATCTTAATTATCATGTAAATACAAAAAATGCCATTTGTCACATGCAATGAAAATGGATTTTTGCACTCCCCACTCTACCCAATTTTGGGGCACAAAAAGTAACAATCAAATTGTTGGACTAAAAAGTTCCGAAGTATTGAATTATAGCTATACACCAAAAAATAAAAATTTCCAGTTCGAGTCTATTCAGATTGTAGCAGACAATCCTCTCTGTGGAGCATTTGATATCACATTTGATGAAAATGGTGTCCCTACTGCTCATTCTCAGAGTGGCAGCAGCAATACGTTCACCTACAACACAACTGCCACTTCCGGCACCGTTTATTTCCCCATTATGCCTGGTTCATACAGTAGCTTTGATATCATTTTCTCTGCTCGCCAAACTAAGAGTAACCAACTTGCAACATACCAAGTGTCTTTCAACAATGAAAATAATCAAACGTTAGACATTGTAAGAGGTCAAAAGCGAGTGATAGGTGGCACTATTAGTTGGGTTCAGCAATAGATTTCTTTTAGAAACTGTCAATATCACGTCCCTCTTGCCACGGCAGGAGGGACTTTTTTATGTGACTGAGAGAACCGCGAGTGGCGGTTTCTCACAATCATTTATAGCTGGCATTCTTTACAATCTATCGGACACGATGGCTGGTTCATCTCACCCATAAACCTTTCCATTGAATTGGAGGCATCGTTGGTTTCTATCATTTTGATTTCCCCATTGTCGGTTCTTATCTCAAGCTGTTGGATGAATTGATTTGTTAACAATTTCTTTCAAAAAAATGTGTATGTCAATGATTTTTTGTATTCTTGTAGTGGAAATCAATTTATTTAAAAAGCTATCGATATGCACAACTTTTATGCAAAGATACAGAATCCGAGTGGAGTGGCAAAATTTATTTTGATATTACCGAGGCCAAGTATCTCCACAAGCGCAGCGATAGACAACACCTATGCCACTCCAAGGTTCATCATTACTTATCGTTTGAGGTTTTCCCAAATATTTAAGATAGAGTCGGCCTTGTTTTTCTCAACGAAACATGTGTGGAATCCATAAAATGGTCCGTCATTATCCTTAATTGCGTATTCGTATGTACACCTCCAGGACTTATCATAATGGTCATATCCTACCGATAAAATTTCATGGCGCTTTCCATCTATTGTATTGTACATGTATGGACTATAATACACATCATCTTCCTCCAATAATACCCTGTCACAATATAGTATCTGTTTATACTGCAAAGACATCGAATGGCTCTTTTGTGGAGTCCAAATATCACTTGAGATAATTTTACCTTGTGCATCAAAGTTCCCTTCATACGGAGCCCAAGAATAATCGTTATGCTGACATGACCACGTGTCAGTAATAGCGCACAATCCTATATTCGTGTTCTCTAATAACAGACAACCTGTTCTTCTTTCGCATGATAAAAAACTGATCGATATGACGATAACTAAAGTATATAATTTCTTTCTCATTGAGTGTTAATTGTATCAATTTTTATTGTTATTGACACCTTCCACTTTCCCGCTAGAAATCATTTAGTTATAATATGCCAGAATGTTTTATGGATATTAGCGGGCGTCTTCAAGTGCCTTTTGCATGTCGCGTATTTGGTCGCGATATTTGGCAGCGGTAAGGAAGTCCATCTCTTTGGCGGCTTGCTGCATCTTGCGCTGTGCCTCTTTTATCTCTTTGCGAAGCTGTGCTTGGGTTTTGTTGCTCCAAATGATTTCGGGCTCTTGGGCATTGAGCGTGTCGTCCTCCGCCACGGTGGGCAGCGGAGTGGGGTTGTGGTGGGGGGAATAGTTGCCGCCATGGGCAGGTGTGTTGAGTGCATAGGGCGATGCCGCTATGTTGGGTATGTTGGGTCCCTCGGCTGCCTTGGGTTCGGTGTGCTCCTCGGCGGCGCGTTCAATCACGCTGGTGGAGCCAATGATGGACTCGGTGTTCTTTACAATCTGTTTGGGCACTATGCCGTGTTCCAGATTGTAGCGTATCTGCTTCTCGCGGTGGCGATTGGTTTCGTCGATGGCGCGCTGCATGCTGCCGGTTATGGTGTCGCCATAGAGTATGGCTTTGCTGTGTACGTTGCGTGCGGCACGGCCTATGGTTTGTATCAGGGCGCGGTCGCTGCGAAGGAAGCCCTCTTTGTCGGCGTCGAGGATGGCCACGAGTGATACTTCGGGCAGGTCCAAACCCTCGCGGAGGAGGTTGACGCCCACCAGCACATCAAACACGCCCATGCGTAGGTCGCGCATGATTTCCACGCGTTCTAGGGTATCGACATCGCTGTGGATGTATTTGCTGCGGATGCCCAGGTTGAGCAGGTAGGTGGTCATCTCTTCGGCCATGCGCTTGGTGAGGGTGGTTACAAGCACGCGCTCGTGTTTGCCCACGGTTTTTTCTATCTCGTCCAGCAGGTCGTCCACCTGGCTGATGGCGGGGCGCACCTCCACTACAGGATCCAGCAAGCCGGTGGGGCGGATGATTTGCTCCACCACCACGCCTTCGGCCTCGGCCAGCTCGTACTGGGCGGGGGTGGCGCTGATGTAGATGGTTTGCCCCGTGATGCCGTAGAATTCGTCGTATTTGAGGGGGCGGTTGTCAAGGGCGGAGGGTAGGCGGAAGCCGTATTCTACAAGGGATTTCTTGCGGCTGCGGTCGCCGCCGTACATGGCTCCTATCTGGGGGATGGTCACATGGCTTTCGTCAATCACCAGCAGGAAGTCGTCGGGAAAATAGTCGATCAAGCAGAAGGGGCGGTCGCCTTCGTTGCGGCCGTCGAAGTATCGGGAGTAGTTCTCGATGCCGCTGCAGTAGCCCAGTTCTTGAATCATCTCTAGGTCGTAGTTGACGCGCTCCTCCAGGCGTTTGGCCTCCAGGCCTTTGTCGATGGACAGGAAATAGTCGCGCTGGGCAAACATATCATCTTGTATTTGGCGGAGGGCGTTGGGCAAGTTTTCTTTGGAGGTGAGAAAGTTGCTGGCGGGATAGATGGTGATGTTGTCGAAGGTATCAAGCTTCTGCCCGCTCACGGGGTCGAAACTCTCAAGGGATTCAATCTCGTCGTCCCAGAAGGATATGCGGTAGCAGAAGTCGGCAAACGAGGGGAATACATCTACGGTGTCGCCCTTGACTCGGAATCGGCCATTGATGAACTCAATCTCGTTGCGCACGTATTGTCCATCGAGCAGCTGCATGAGCAGGGTGTCTCGACTGATGCGGTCGCCCACTTTGATGTTGACTGTGCCGCGCTTGAACTCAGCAGGGTTGCCAATGCCGTAGATGCAGCTGACGGAGCAAACCACTATCACGTCTCTGCGGCCGCTGAGTAGGGCCGAGGAGGCGCGGAGGCGAAGTTTGTCCAAATCGTCGTTGATGGCCAGGTCTTTCTCGATGTAGGTGTTGGTGGCGGCGATGTAGGCTTCGGGTTGGTAGTAGTCGTAGTAGGAAACGAAGTACTCCACAGCATTGTTTGGAAAGAACTGCTTGAATTCGCCATAAAGCTGAGCTGCCAATGTCTTGTTGTGGCTCAGTACTAGTGTGGGGCGGTTGAGCTGGGCAATCACGTTGGCCACGGTGAATGTTTTGCCCGATCCGGTGACTCCTTGCAGCACCTGCGCCCGCTGGCCATCTTTGATGCCTTGCACGAGTTGGCGGATGGCTTCGGGTTGGTCGCCCATAGGGGCAAAGTCGGATTTTATTTCAAATTGCATTGCTGTGCGGGTTTAGAGGTCAGTGAATAGGGTTTAGGGAAAGATACTTTAATGGGGCCGATTGCTGTTTTCTTGAATCTTGATTATTAGTGATTTTCTATAGCCTGAGAGCAGCTTTGACTCGGTTGATATCAGGTTGTTTATTCTGTCGAAAGTTTTTAGGTCAATATAGTTGAGGTCCAGAGATAAAAGAATCTGGGCATATATCTCCATGAGAGAGCCATGGGCGATTTCGATAAAGTGGAGCTGTTCTTTGGCAGATGACCGACTTGAACCTTCGGCGATATTTGAGGATATAGATATAGAGGCTCTGCGTAACTGGTCGCATAGGGCGTATTGTTCAAATTTGGGATAGTAGGGAAGAATTTGATACACATCTTTGGCAAGTGTTCTAGCGGTTTGGAACATTTGCAGGTGCTCAAATGAATATGTGTGTACGTCGGTCATCGTATTGTGTGTTTTTGCTATTGCAAGCTAACAATCGTTCTTTCTCTAATCACTAACCTCTAATCACTAAACTATTAATCACATTAATCCCGTCCAGGGCCGATGAAACGATGCCGCCGGCATAGCCTGCGCCTTCGCCGCAGGGGTAGAGTCCGCGGAGCTGGGGGTGCTGATAGGTGGTGTCGCGGGGGATTCTGACGGGAGACGAGGTGCGGCTCTCGACAGAGAGGATGCTGGCTTGGTCGGTGTAGAAGCCGCGCATCTTGCGTCCGAAATCTTGCAGTCCTTGTTGCAGGCAGCGGGCCACGAAGGGGGGCAGCAGCTCATGTTGTGGCGCATTGAGGGTTTGTCCCAAATAGTTGCTCTTGTTGTTGGTGGAGCTCGGCTTCCCTTGGCAGAAGTCGGTGAGACGTTGGATGGGGGCGGTGATGCTTCCGCCAACGGCGTTGAAGATATGCCGCTCTACCTGTTGTTGGAAACGCAGGAGGGCAAGCGGGCCTTGCTGCGCGTCGGCAGGAAGGTCGGCAGGGGAGATGGTCACCGCGATGCCGCTGTTAGCAAACCCCGAGCTGCGGTTGGCATTGCTCATGCCGTTGACCACTTGTTGGTGGCCATCGGTGGCGGCTGGCACAATCACTCCGCCAGGACACATGCAGAAAGAAAATACGCCGTGACCTTCGACCTGAGTTACCAGACTGTAGGCTGCGGGTGGTAGATATTGGAGTTGGGAACGATTGCTGGGGTTGATGTGGTATTGTATCTCGTTGATGAGAGGCTGTGGGTGTTCTACTCTCACCCCCAGCGCAAAGGGCTTGGCTTCGAGCAGCCATCCTTGGCGGTCGAAGAGTTCGTAGATGTCTCGGGCCGAATGTCCGGTGGCTAAGATGACGGCTTGGGCAAGGTGTTCCTGGCCTTGATGGTCAACCACGCCGCATACTTTGCTGCTGGCTCCATCGGGCTTGACAATCAGGTTGGTGATGCGGGTGGAGAAATGGTATTCGCCCCCATGGGAGAGGATGGTTTTCCGCATGTTGGCTATTATTCCGCTCAGACGGTCGGTGCCAATGTGGGCATGGGCATCAATGGTTAGCGTGGGGTCTGCCCCATGCTCGATGAATCGGTGCATCACCTCTTGCACATTGCCTCGTTTGGTGGAGCGGGTGTAGAGCTTGCCGTCGGAGTAGGTGCCGGCTCCGCCTTCGCCAAAGCACCAGTTGCTGTTGGGGTCCACCTGTTGGGTGCGTGTCAGGTGTGCTATGTCTTTCTTGCGTTCCTCCACCGGCTTTCCTCGCTCAAAGATGATGGGTTTGAGCCCCACTTCCAATGCCCGCAGGGCTGCAAAGAGTCCGGCAGGACCGGCTCCAACGATGATGACGGGAGGGCAGTTGTGGCAGTCTTGGTAATGTCCGCGGATGTCGGGTGCTAGGTATTCTTCTCCTACATATACCTCGGTGGTGGTGTGGTAGAGGATGCGGCCACGGCGAGAGTCGAGGCTGCGCCGTAGCACTTGCACTTGGACTATATCGCCCACGGGAATATTGGCTTTGCGGGCCACCTCTTTGCGGAGCAGGGTGGGGGTGGTGTATTGTTGTGGGGTGAGGTCTATTTCAATTACTTGTTTCACTGCGATTATTCAAAGGTGAATGAGAGCATGAATGTGCGTGAACGCATGTCGGTGGTGGAGAGGGTGTAGAGGTCGTTGTCGTCCACTCTCAGGTCGATGAGCCCGAATGACATCTTGAGTTCCACGGCGAGTTTGACATAGGGGAGAAAGAAGCTGAATCCAACTCCCATGGTGTAGCGAATGTCTATCGGCTTAAGGCGGATGATGGACTCATCGTTGTTGTTCTGGTTTTTGAATAGTGACGCAACATCTCTGCCCACATAGCCGCCCCCCAGAAGGTAAGGGCGGAAATTGCCGTAGCGCTTGGCCCTAACCTTCAGCTCGATGGGCATCTCGGCATAGACCGACTCCACGGTGCGCTGGGTGTCGTATTTCCAGTGGGTGGAGGTGTAGGCATCGGACCACCTGTAGGCCATATCGCGGCTGACAAGGGTCACACCCGGCAGCAGGCGTAGGTTGAGGAAGTCGTTCAACTTCAGGTCGCCTATCACGTTGATGTGGAATCCGGGGCTGTAGTATGATGTTGTGCCAAGAATGGTTTGCCGAATGCTGTCTTCGGGGGTGTAGTGCAGGTCGAATTTGGACTGAGTGTAGCCCACCTGGATGCCCCAATGCAGCATGCGGTCGTCAAATGAGTTGAGATTGCCTGGCCTCACTTGGGCATGGGCATTGAATCCCACCGAGGCTAGGAGTATCAATATGTATGCTAGTTTCTTCAAATGTTGCAAGCTTCGTTAAGGGTGGTGGTAATCTCGCCGCGGAGCGAATACTGCAGGCTTTGGCGCACGTGGTCCGGGTCGTTGGGGTAGGTGCCCAGGATGTACATCATCTTGGTTACGGCTGCCTCCAGGGTGATGTCGTTGCCTCCGATAACGCCAATGCGGCTAAGCTCACAGCTGGCCTCATACTGACCCATGATAACGGCACCTGCCTTGCATTGGGTCACGTTCAGCACCACTATTCCACGCTGGATGGCATCGGCTATGGCATTGATGAACCAAGGCTCGGTGGGGGCATTGCCCGAACCGAAGGTCTCGATGATGACGCCGTGCACCCCTTTGGCGTGCAATACCGACTCTACCACAGCGGGGGTGATGCCAGGGAAGAGTTTCAGCACGGCAATGTTGCGGTCAAATTGTTTCCTTACCTCAAGGGGCGCAGTGGGTTTGGGCAGGAAAAGGTGCTCTTTGAAGCTGAATTTGATGCCGGCTTTGGCCAAAGATGGGAAATTGAAACTGGTGAAGGCATCAAAATTCTCGGCACTGACCTTGGTACTGCGGTTGCCGCGATATAGGTGATTCTCGAAGAAAAGGCACACTTCGGGGATATAGGCCTCGCGGCAAGATGCAATCTCAAGGGCGCAGATGATATTCTCTCGTCCATCGGTGCGCAACACCCCCATGGGCAGCTGGCTGCCAGTGAGCACGATGGGCTTGGACAGATTCTTGAACATAAAGCTCAGCGCCGAGGCGGTGTAGGCCATCGTGTCGGTGCCGTGCAAGATCACAAAACCATCGTATTTGTCGTATTGTTGCTCAATGATTTCTGCCAGCTCTACCCAAAACGACGGTGTCATGTTGGAAGAGTCGATGATGTTGTCCATCTGGCAGGAGTCGATGCTGTAGGGGCATTTCTTTAGTTCGGGCACCAAGTCGTAGATGTGGTCCATGGGGAAAGGCTTCAGCGAGCCATTCTCGTCCTGCACCATGCCGATGGTGCCGCCGGTATAAACGATTAAGACTTTGTTGAGCATATCGTATCTTGAATTAGAAAGGTCAGTCTTTGTGGGTTTCTTCAAAATGAAAGATTTCTTTCTTTACCGATTCGGGGATGGCTGCGCTGGTGTTGGTGGTGCGGCTGTAGCCCGACAGTATGGTGCGGCATGAAGCGCAGATATCTCCGGTGGCAGAATTGACCACCTGTTGGAGCATCGTGACGCTTTTATTGCCTATTTTCTCGCAATGGGTGATGAGGTGAATCTTGTCGTGGTAACGGATTTGGTTGAGGAAGTCAACTTCAAGGTGAACGATTACAACGGTGAATTCGCCTTGCTCAGGGGGGATGCCCACGGCTCCGAAATAATCGGATTTGCCTAGGTCGAAATATTCCATGATCACGGCATTGTTGATGTGGCCCATTTGGTCAACATCGTTGAATCGTATCTGTATAGGTAGTTTCATGCTATATTTATATAATGCAAAATTGATGCGACAATGTAATAAACGAAAAAAGGAAGCAATTATTATTGCTTCCTTTAAATTTTCGTGGCATCGACTGGAATTGAACCAGTGACACAAGGATTTTCAGTCCTCTGCTCTACCAACTGAGCTACGACGCCATCGTTTCTTGAGCAATTTCTCTCTCGAAATCGGGTGCAAAAATACGCACATTTTTTGAATTGACCAAATTTTTTTTCTGTTTATATCTTAATCTGTTGATATGTAAGTTGAAAAAAATAGTAACGGTTGCTTCTTGTGCCTGTTTTTCTTTGTTTGTTTTCTTCGTTTTTTCCTTTTTTTACCGCTTTTTTAGCCATGAGCAGCGAAAATAAGTTGTTATTGCTGCAATTTGTTGACAATAATTATATTGCGACTATTTTGATTTTTTATTCAAAATAGAGAGAACTATTCTTGTCCATTATAGAATGGAACAATGAAGCTTAGTTTTATCATTTAAACGGAGTTATTGATGTGGGTTAATCCTCGGTGGCTGCATTTGCGTTCTTCTGCCGTTTGGTGCTGAAGAACAATTGATCAACCACTAGCCACGCAGCTCCTACGGTGATGGCTGCGTCGGCCACGTTGAATATGGCGTTGAAGAAGGTGAAATGATTGCCGCCTACAAAGGGTATCCAATCGGGCCAGGTGGTATCTATCAAGGGAAAATAAAACATATCCACCACGCGTCCTTGTAGGAATTTGCCATATCCACCCTCGGCGGGGAACAATTCGGCCACATGATAGTAGCTCTCGTTGAATATCAAACCATAAAAGCAGCTGTCAATCAGATTTCCCAACGCCCCTGCAATGATCAATGATCCACAAATTGCAAGCGGAGTTGTGAGCCCAGACTTGATTTTGCGAAGCAAAAACCATATCATTGCACCCGAAGCAACGAATCGGAAGAGAGTGAGGGCGATTTTGCCCGCTACACCACCGATAGTTGCACCAAAAGCAAAACCCATGTTCTCTACGAAATGGAGTTTGCACCAGTCTCCGATGAGGGGGATTTCTTCGCCGATTTGCATGCTGGTTTTTACATGGTATTTGACTATTTGGTCTATGAGGATAATGGCAAAAATGATGATGCCTACGAGTATGTACTGTTTCTTTTTCTTGTCCATAATATTAATAACAAGCGAGGATTGGATTTTATTGTTCGGTGTGCGTTATTTGCGATTGAGATATTCATCTACCATTTGAAGTAGTTCGTCGTACCACTCTTGTCCGAAACGGCGGATTAGTGGCTCTCTCAGATACTTGTAAAGTGGCTCACCGCAAGCTTCGCCTTTGGCCACAGCGCACTTGCAGATATCCCAACGGTCGTAGTTGAGTGCGGTGAACTCTCCAAATTCATTCACGCGGATAGGGTAGAGGTGGCATGAGATGGGTTTCTTCCAATCAATCTTGCCGTCGCGGTAGGCCTTTTCGATGGCGCAGAGAGCCATCCCATCTTCGCCATAAGCTATGTAGGCACACTCCCGATTGTTGATCAAAGGGGTGCAGGGCTCTGCAGCATTGTCCAGTCCCGCTACACCCTGGCTTTTCACCACTGCTATTCCTTCGGGAGTCATGTAAGGCTCCACTTGGGGCAACACTCGTTCGAGGATGGGTATTTCTTCTTCTCTGAGAGGTGCGCCGCAGTCGCCCTCCACACAGCATATACCCTTGCATTGGGCCAAATCGCAGCAGAAACGCTTTTCTGCAATATCTTCACTAATGATACAGTCTTTTACTATTAACATAAGCAGTCATTCATTTTTTCGCCCAAGTAATAGGCCAATTTATACTTTGACTCTACTGTCCAGCCGCCTACGTGGGGTGAGAAAACCATGTTGGGGCATGATAGGAGGTATTGCAGGTCGGTGTGCGAGGTGTCTATGCTGTCTTTGGCCATCTCTTCATATTCATTCACATCCAGAGCCGCGCCCAGAACGGTCGTGCACCTGATGGCATCAGCCAGGTCGGCAGTTTTTACTACAGCACCACGCGAGGTGTTGATAAGGTAGAAGGGTTTAGCAAAGTTGTCGATGAAGTCAGCACATATCATATATCGGGTTTCCTCTGTCAGCGGCACATGCAGGCTCACCACATCAGCCTCCTTTTGCAGTTGCTCCAGTGTCACTTCCTCTACATAATTTGGGGCATGCCCTGCGGGCTTGTACTTATCGTAGGCAATGATGCGGCATTCAAAGCCTTGCAACCGCTGAGCGAAGGCTCTACCCATATTGCCAAGGCCTATGATGCCTATGGTCTTACCTTTTATTTCCAGTCCTCTATTCTCTTCGCGATGCCAGATGCCTTGGCGCACTTGCTTGTCGGCATAGGCAATGTGGTTGAATAGCGAGAGCAATAAACCCAGCGCATGTTCACCCACGGCATCGCGGTTGCCTTCGGGCGAGTTGATGCAGCGTATGCCAAGACTTTCGGCATACGCCACATCTATCGTCTCCATACCGGCACCCACCCGGCCTATACACTTCAGGTGTCGAGCATGATCCAGGAAGTGGCGGTCAATCTCAATCTTGCTGCGCACCACCATGGCATCGTAGCCTTTGATTTCTTCAAGCAACGACTCATAGGTCACCTCGGTGTTCACCACCACTTGGTGTCCGCCAGCCTCCAACGTCTGCTGTAGGGCGGGGTGTGTGTTGTCGGTAATTAGAACTTTCATTACTCTTGGTCGGATATCTCATTAAGGATTAATTTTAGAGAAGAGATGCCGCCCAGGACACCGATGCCGCCATCCACATTGGAGTAGATTTGCACGGGCTCGGCGAAAATGCCAGTAAAGTCATCTTGGCTCTCGGCTGTTTTTCTCGATTTGTAGAAATAGTAGCTGTCGTGGCTTAGCGAATAAAGCTCCAATCGGTATTGGTTTAGAACTCCGTCATGGTAATACAAGGTGAAGGAGATTTGATGTCTCTTGCCGTTGATTCTTTCATCGGTGAAAAGGATGTTGGTGCCTTCGTTTTCTGCTTCACCTATTTCAATGATTTCGTTGGCGATGTTTTGGTTGAATAGCACATTGTCATCAATGGTGAGATATCTGTAGCTCCAGGCTCCCCAAGGGAGATTGGTGTCGTTGTAGGAGTTACTTCTTGATGCCAAGCGAATCATGTAGTAGTTCTTTTCGTCGCCGGGATCCGATAGGATGAATTTGCATGTCACATCGCCGTAGGTGTCTTTGATGGTGTCCTCGTCAAAGATGTAAAGAGAGGTAGTAGTGTCCCAATCGAAGGTGATATCGCTAATGACAGGGCGGGAGGGGATTCGGCATCCTGCCTTCAGTTCGCCACGGTCAGGTATGGTCACACCTAGTGTGATAGTGTCGCCGCTGCGGGGAATATATCCCATCTGGTACATGCCTTTGCCTAGGTTGGTGGCATAGTTCCCCATTTGCTGTCCGTTCACTTCGAGGGAGAATATGGCATTGTCGATGGTGGTAATAGGGTCGGAACTTAAGAAGAATCGGCTGTTGGTCAATCGTACTGTCCATGTGCTGTCGGCTTCGGGCAGAGAAATCATCACGGGAGTCTTTTTGTCGGTGATTTCGCCGGTGAAGTCAATCGTCTTCTCGCAGGCGGCCATTAGCATTACTGTGGCAGCCATCAAGGCTATTATATGATGTTTATTTTTCATAATTATTAATATTGTATTATATTTAAAAATGCCAGCTATAGCTGATGGATGGGATAATTGGGAAAATGGAGAGCTGCTTGAGCACCTGGTAGTCGTCCATGAAACCATACTGATAGCTCTTGTAAATCAAGTAGGGATTCTGTCGGTTGTAGAGGTTATAGACGCTAATGTTGATGGTCTGCTTGCCGTATTTCAGCTTCTTGTGGAAGTTTACGCTCACGTCCATACGGTGGTAGTTGGGCATGCGGTAGTTGTTGCGGCTGCTCACATAGGGGATGCTGCGGTCGTAATAGTAGTAGTCGTCATCATCCATGCCGTCTTCGCTGGCATCGATGTCCTCCATGGCCAAGGTGCAGGCATTGCCAGTGCTGAACACCCAGCTGAGGCTGGCGTCGATTTTCTCGTTGAACTTGTAGGTGAGCACTAGGCTTACATCATGTCGGCGGTCGTATTTGGCGGGGAATGTGTTTCCCTGGTTGATGATGTTGCCTTCGCGGTCAAACTTACGGTCGGTGTGGCTCCAAGTGTAGCCCAGCCAGCCGGTGAAACGGCCGAGGGTCTTCTGTGCCAAGAATTCAACACCGTAGCTCCAGCCACGGCCCATGGCCACTTTGTCCTCCCACCCTTGCGAACTGCCAAAGAATGATGCGCCATCCTGGTATTCGAGCAGGTTGTTCATGTATTTATAGTAGCCCTCAACGGAGAGGTTCAACGAATCCAACAGATTGTAGAACAAGCCGGCTGCCACCTGGTTGGAATTCATGGGTTTGATGCGTGCTGTCACAGGCACCCACAAGTCTGAAGGCAGGCTGATGCTGCTGTTGCTCAGCAAGTGGAGGTATTGAGTCATGTAGGCATAGCCCACCTTGGCAGAGAGTCGGTCGGTGATCAGTATGCGACCGCTCAGGCGGGGCTGGATGCTGGGGTAGAAGGTGCCTTGGACGGCGAATCCGGTGAAGTTCAGTCCGGCATTCACTTTGAGCCAATCGTTGATGCGCCAATCGTCTTCGGCATAGATCATCATCTCTTCAGCATGGATAATGCTTTGTCCCAACACGGTGTCCATTCTGTTGTTGATGCTGCTCATGCTATCTACAAGATGCAGGCTTTGGGTTTCGGGGGTGAAAATATGGTGCAGCATCTGGCCTCCAAATTTCACGGCATGGTCGGGCGAGGGAGTATAGTCGAAATCCACGCGGGCTGAGAAATCCTGAATACCCGAATTGTGACCTACCGCCACCTCTTCAAGATAGTTTCGGTCAACAAACTCCATGCCAATATTCATGTCGTTGCGGTAGCGTGTATAAGAGCCAGTCACATTCATAAACAGCTTGGGATTCAGTTCGTAGTTCCAGCGCAGGCTGCCCACGATGTTGCCCCAGTTGTAGCCCATCTTCAGATATTCGCGGGTGGTGTAGCTGAAACCCGACTGCATGCGGGCATAGATGCGGTCGTCGCCCATGTAGTAAGAAGCGTAAAGTCGGCTGCGGTCGTTGAACTTATGCGTCACCTTGGCATTCAAGTCGTAGAAATAGTAGCCTGCATTCACTTTCTCGGTGATGCCCTCCATGGTGGTGGCCAATGCGATGATTGGTTGCAGTAGCGCGTCGGCGTATGTGCGTCGTCCCGAGATGCTGAAAGTGGTCTTCTCTTTGATGATAGGGCCTTCAAAGTTGAACTTGGCCGAGATGGCTCCGATGCTCAGTCCGCCATGGTACTCTTTGTCGTTACCATTGTTGGTGGTAATGTCCAGCACACTACTCAGTCGGCTGCTGAAATGGGCGGGGAAACTGCCTTTGTAGAGGCTGATGTTCTTCACGGCGTCGGAGTTGAAGGCCGAGAAGAATCCGCCGAGGTGGTTCACGTTGTACATGGGCACACCGTCCAGCAAGAAGAGGTTCTCGTCAGGTCCGCCGCCGCGCACATACATACCACTGGTGCCTTCGCTGCCGCTCTGCACACCAGGCAGCAGCTGCACAGCCTTGATGATGTCGGTCTCGCCGAAAAGTACAGGCACAGCCTTCACCTGCTCCACTGGTATTTCAATCAAGCTGGTTTGCGAACTCTCCACATGCTCTGTCTTTTGGCCCACGATTCTCACCTCGGCCAAGGTCGTGGTGCCGTAAAGCTGAATGTCGAAACGCTGGTTCTGGCTCATGTCGGCTGCCACAAACTGTGGCTCATAGCCCACAAAAGAGAATCTGAGCACAGCACGTTTGTCTTTGAGTGTGAGGGTGTAGCGTCCGTGCTGGTTTGTCACGGTGCCTTTTTTCGAAACCGTGTCATATACGGTGGCGCCTATCAAGGTTTCGCCGGTGTTGCGGTCGGTGATGGTGCCGCTCACAGTATGCTGGGCCCAAGTGGCCAGCGTTGCGGTCGTGATTAGTAGTAAAATTAATGCTTTTTTCATTGTTTAATAATATGTCTTGTTTGTTCCTGTTTAAGTGGGTTCATAGTGTCCCAGTATATGAAGTTTGCTATTTTTATTTCATGTCTTCGGGGGTAGCATCCACGGCAGGGTCGTATTCGTAAGGTATGTTGACGGGTGTCTGTTCCTCGAAGTCGGGTTCTGGGGCCATTGCCTGGATGCGTTTGTTCTTTTTCTTTCTGCGACGCTCGCGTTGCTGCTTGTGCTCCTCAATCGTTTCTCCAGCCACAATGCCGGTGGGCACAGCAATGATGGAGTAACCCAGCAGCATCACCACCATGGAAATGAATTGCCCCACCGAGGTCACAGGCGTGATGTCGCCATAGCCCACCGTGGTGATGGTCACCACAGCCCAATACACCCCTCGGGGAATGCTGGAGATATCGGGGTTTTTGCTTCCCTCAATGCCGTACATGGCAGCTCCCAAGATGATGGCCACCACAAACACGAAGAGCATAAACACCACGATTTTCACCGCACTGCGACGCAAGGCAGCAATCAAAAACTTGCCTTCGTCGATGAATTGTTCCATCTTGTAGATGCGGAACACGCGCATCACGCGCATCAGTCGCAGCACCGACAGCGTGGTGGCGGCAGGGAAGAAGATGCTCAGGTAGGGAGGAAAGATGGAGATGATGTCAATGATGCCGTAGAACGATTTCAGATAGACCTTGGGGTGCGACACACAATAGATGCGGAGGTAGAATTCCAGGGTGAATATGATGGTGAACAGCCATCCGAATACACGCATCAGCACCACAAACCAATGTGCTGCCCCGGTCATGCTCTCCAGCATGATGGTGATAATGTTGAGCGAAATAAGTATCAGAAGCCACACATCGAATTTCTTGCCTCTGGGAGTGTCCGATTTGAATATGATGGTGTATATCTCATACTTGGTGAGCGAGCGCAGCCGCTTGGGCAGCAGCACGTCGAAGATGGCCCTGTGGAAGAAGTTGCCCAAATGAATGAGCAATTCCATGACGTATTTTTTATAGTCCGCCTCAATAATCTTTGACCAAAGAAGCGCCAGCTGGTGCTTGATGAGGGTGAATAATTTCTTCATGACAAATCTTCGTTAGGAGAATCGTTTTCGTCCGCTTGCTTGTGGATGATTAGGGTGGAGCAACGTTCACGGGAGAGGGTCTTGGCTATGCGTTGCAGCTGCAAAGCGGTCACCTCGCGGTAGCGTTGGGGTTCGTCGTTCACCAGGTTGAGCTGCCCCATCATTTCGAAATAGCATAGGTTCAGCGCACGGTCAGCTGACTTGTATTGTGAATAAACGAAAGTGTTTTCAAACTTGTTAGCCACCTTCTCCATCTCATGTTCCGATATGGGCTCAGCAGCCAAACATTCTATCTCGCCCATGATGGCACTTTCAGCTTGCTCGAAAGTGATGTTGTCGCGCAATTTGCCGCTCACCACAAACAACCCTTCGTCCAACTCGCCGGTGATGTAGGCGTTCACTTCGGTGAACAATCCTTGCTCCTGCACCAGGTGCTGATACATGCGAGAGGAGTTGCCGTTGCTCAGCACATCGCTCACCATGTCGTAGGCATAATAGTCGGGGTTCATGCGGTCGCACATCTTCCATGCCATGTAAATGGCGTCGTTGGGCACTTGGCGTGTCACCTCCAGTCGGCGGGGCTCGGTCTGTTCGGGTTCTCTTTCCAGCAGGGTGGGGGAGGATGGACCTCGGTCGATGTCGGCAAAGGTGCGCTCCACCAATGCCATGCACTCTTCCTCGTCGATGTTGCCTGCGATGGCCATAATAGCGTTGGAGGGCTTGTAATAGCGTTCAAAGAAAGCTCTCACATCGCTCAATGAGGCCTCTTGCACATGCTTGATGTCGGCACCAATGGTGCACCAGCGGTAGGGGTGATGCTTGTAGCATAGCGGACGCAGCAGCATCCACACATCGCCATAGGGTTGATTCTCATATCGCTGATGATATTCCTCGGTCACCACCCGTTGCTGCACCCGCAACACGTTCCAGTCGTCGCCTTCTATGTCCCAGTCGCCGCGCATGCGATCGGCCTCCAGCTCCAATGCTTGTGGCAGATATTGGGCAGGGATGGTGATGTAGTAGTTGGTATAATCGTTGTTGGTAAAAGCGTTGCTTTCGCCCCCCATGGCATCTACCATCAGGTCGAAGTCGGGGAAACGGCGTGTGCCGCCAAACATCAGGTGTTCAAACAAGTGGGCAAAACCAGTGCGGTCGGGACTTTCGTTGCGCGACCCCACTTTGTACAGCAGGTTCACCGTCACCAATGGCGTGGTGCGGTCGCAGTGTGTCAATACCTGCATTCCGTTGTTCAGTGTTTTCTTTTTATAAGAAATCATAGGTTATATTAAACGCATTATCATTGCTATTATTGTATTCTTTTGGATAAAAACTTTTCTTCAATCGAAGGTGGCCGTATTGCTGTTGGTTGCCTTGCTCTACCTCGAAGGGCAAAGTGATCCGCTCAGGATGGTACCCTTGTCATTTGATGCATCGTTGCCATATCCCTCCACATCCATCTAATTGCTGTATAGACAGAATTAATCCGTAGGTCCTTGCTTGCCCACACCTTCGTGCGCCACCACCGTACTTAGGCTTGGCAAAGTCAGCGGAGCTAAAAACGCTGAAAAGATTGCTATTACCCATCATTGATTGTTTTTTTGTTTAATCGGTGAATTAGTAGAGCCCATCTTTATTGCATTATTGAAGATCGAATTTGTACATAGGCATCGATTGAGCGGATACATTGGCTACGATGCGTGTGATGCATCTTAGATGTATCGGCTTACGCATCTAAGATGCATTGCTTGTGCCTTTGTAATACATTCGGGGTAGGCGTTGTTATACATCGTCGTGTCGCAAACTATAGTTTTCGACTGTTCCAAGATGTGTTTCGGTCGGCAATTATGGTGTGGTATTCGATGCTCGAAGTGCTGTTTTTCAACTGAAAGCAGTTATAATGAAATAATATTCGTATCTTTGTTTTCGGATACTGGTAGGCGCGACCTATATAAAACTTTGGGGAATAATTGCTTACCACGTATGTGTTAAGGAACTTGTTGCACTAAATTAGTAAATAAGCAATGAACCCACTAGTAAGCGTTATCATGCCCATGTACAATGCTGCCCCCTTTGTAGAGGAAGCTGTGTTGTCGGTACTCAACCAATCATATACTAACCTTGAGTTGATAGTGGTCAACGATGGCAGCACCGACAATTCCATGGAGGTGCTAGGCCGTATTCACGACCCTCGTCTTCGAGTCATCAGCCAGATAAATCAAGGGGCTCAAGTGGCACGTAACAGGGGTATATCCGAGTCGCGGGGCGAGTATTTGAAGTTTCTTGATGCCGATGACATTCTCTATCCCGAAGCCCTTGCCACTCAAGTGGAGCAGATGGCTGACTTGGCCGACAACGAGTCCGTCTTCGGCGATTTCGATATACTGGATGAAAAGGGTTGCGTGATACATCAAAATAGACCCGATTGGACCACATTCGATAGATGTGATCAAGCCACATGGTTACTTGGCAATTGGTTCATCATCACATCAGTTCCGCTTCATCATCGACAGCAAGTGATCAAAGCTGGAGGTTTCGATATCAGGTTGAAGGATCATCACGAGAGAAAATTCCACTACGACCTCGTCATGTCAGGCTCTAGGTTTGTCTATCGTCCTTGTGTGGTCTATGGCTATCGTTGCTACACCTCGCCCAATCGTATTTCTTGCAATCGCTTTAACGTTGCTCCGCTTTATCAGCTTGAATATATGCGAGAGTCATTCATGTCCAAGGCTGCCGCCAATTACGGAACAGAATCCAACCCCATAGCTCAACGATTTATGCGGTATCTTATGCACAAAGCCGAACAATATGCGCTCCTTGGGAAATATCCCGAGGGCCACTACTGCTATCTCAAGGCACGATCCATCTCCTTCCACGGGCCGCTCAAATACCGTGGTAGCTCCAAGCTGGGTCTGCTGTATCAGGTGCTGGTGCCCTTGCTGGGATTCAAGCATGCCGCTCGCATCATGTATCGCATTGCTTGTTTGACGGGGCTCGCCAAAGATGGTGGCGATGAGTTGAGCCAAATGGTGGCCAACGGTAAATAGCGCATTGCCTCCCCGGTGCAGATGGGCGAGCGACTCCATTCGTTGGGAGTGCGCTAGGGGAGGAATTTGTGTAATTGAAAAAAAAGTTGTAATTTTGCAAAATCAAAACAAGCATTTCCTATCCATATTGGATTGGGCTGCAAGTGTTTGGTTTATGGAATAGCTGTAGCGTACATGGAAGAGGCAGTCAACAACGGCAAAGACTATTGGTATGTGTTGCGTTGCTATCCGGGCAAGGAGAAAGCCTTGCAGGATGAAATGCGCAATATGTGGCAAGTTGAGACCTTTGTGCCCATGCAACACGAGCGCAAGCGCGATGCCCACGGACGATTCTGTTGGGTGTCCAAGTGTGCACTTACGGGCTATGTGTTTCTTCACACCACTCAACTGCTCTTCAAAGAGATGGAGAAATCTTCCCGCAAGTATTGGTTCATGAAACACAAGGTGGATGCATTGTGGAAACCCATCATAGTGCCCGACCGCGATATGGAGAGCTTTATCCGTGTCGCGGGTAGCAAGGAGGAGCGTGTGGCCTATGTTGATCCCAACCAGTTGCGCTTCAAGAAAGGCGACCGGGTGCGTGTGGTGGCTGGCCCATTTGTGGGGGTGGAAGGCGAATTTTTGCAAATAGGCGGCAAGCACGAAAAGCGCGTTGTCATCCAATTGGCAGGATTGGTGGCTGTAGCCACTGCTGCCATTCCAGCATCGATGGTGGAAAAGATTGGGTGATATATATAAATATTATTTTATTATTTCCTAGAAAAATTGTATCTTTGCTATGCTTTAGCATAGGGAATCTTCCCTATGGTTGTTTTGTATTTTGTTGACTGTGTGTTTGATACATCGCAGTCGATGTGTATGTGTTTTGCATGAAAAAACTTGTGTATTCTTTTTTTATCTCTCTTTACCTGTGGTTTTGGGTGCGTCCTATGCAGGTGATAGAGTTGCTTCGCCGTCCTTGTTTTTATACTTCGCCCACCTATTATCCCGAATATCCGGAGAAGCTGCGCTCGCATTGGAGCCAGTTTTGGAATCAGATGGGTGAGATAATGCGTTATAGTCGCATCAACACGCTCTATTTCATGTGTGGCTACGATGTGATGACTCGCGCCGAGCAGCGTCGATACGTCCATTACAACACTTTCATGCGTCGGCGTGTGGAATTGAACAAGTCCAATCAGCCACAGAATGTAGCCATTCTGCGTGACAAGCTGCAGTTTGCTCGTTTTGCTCAGCAATTGGGTGTGGCCACGCCCGAGATTGTCTATTATACCCAAGAAGGGCGTGTGCTCTCTTTCCCCGATGGAAAAGCTGTAGATGAACAGACTTTTATGTCCCATCCCGGCATGCGCCTATTTTGCAAACCGCTCGACGGCCAATGCGGCAAAGGCATTTTCGTATTGGAGATGCGTGAGGGCTCTCTTTATATTGGCGAGGAGGCTGTTACTTTTGCTCAAGTGCAGGAACGTTGCGCCGGAGGGTGTTACCTCATGCAGCGGTTTATCCAGCAGCACAATCAGATGGCTGCCTTGCACCCCCAGTCAATCAACACCATCCGCTTGATTACCATCCGCAGCCTTCGCGATGGGCAGGTGCATATCCTCCCCTCCATCCTTCGTGTGGGCGCAGGCGATAGCGTGGTGGACAACACCACCCAAGGCGGTTTGGCAATAGGTATCCACCTGGATACAGGCATGCTCAAGCAGTATGGCTTCTATAAGCCTCAGTTTGGCACCAAGGTAGAACAGCACCCTGACAGCCAAATCCGATTCTCGGAATTTCAGATTCCTTATTTCGAAGAAGTCAAACGCCAAGCCGTGCTGTTCCACAACAACCTGACAGGCATTCATTCCATTGGGTGGGACATAGCCATAGGCCCCGAAGGCCCCATCTTTGTAGAGGGCAATGACAACTGGGAACTCACAGGCCCGCAAACTTGCAATGGCGGTTTCCGTCAAATCTTTGAGGAATACTTCTTTTAGTCTGACTTCTCGGTATAGCACTCATCCATGATGGTGGACATCACATTCGTCATTAGGTATGAGTCTCAAATATAACTTTTAATTTGCAGTATGACACCCAAGGTTAGTTTCGTAGTGGCTGTATATGGTGTAGAGTCATATATAGCGCAATGCGCTCAAACTCTGTTTGAGCAAACATTGGATGATATCGAAATCGTGTTTGTGGATGATGCCTCACCAGATAAGAGCGTTGAGATAATTGAGCATCTTCTGGAACAATACCCCAATAGGAGACACCAGGTAAAGATTGTCCATCATTCCAACAACAAAGGATTGCCCGAAGCCCGAAAAACGGGTGTGGGTGCTGCTAGTGGAGAATATTTGTTGCTGATAGATGGTGATGACTATGTAGAGCCCCAAATGGCAGAGCGAACCTATCAGTATGCTATTGAGCAAGGGGCCGATATGGTGCTGTATGATTATTATTTTAATATCGGCGAGCAGGATCTCTACACTAGAGGTCGTTGGAAGGATGGTAACGCCGATAGTGATCAACTCCGAATCGACACTTTGAACAGATATTGTGTTCCCTGCGTTTGGAGTAGGCTATATAAGAGGGCTTTGTTTTTGAACGATTTTGCTTGGCCCAAGTGTGCTATGACCGAAGATGTTGTACTCACCTCGGCATTGACATTAGCGTCCAAGAAGTTTGTGTATCTGCCCGAAGCGTTCTATCATTATAGGTCCATACCCAACTCTATCTCTCATTCAGCTGGAAAAGCAAAAGATGTGGCCCGTTTTGAGCAAAGTTGTACCAATCTAGAGACATTATTGCACAATATGCGATTGTACAATATGGAAGCTGCTTGTGAGCGTGGCATTGTTTTCACCAAGATGTGTGCCAAGAATTACCTGCTGCAGTATTCTCATAAATTGAAATATCGCAAGTTGTGGTTCAGCACTTATCCCGAAACAGTCAAACTGATGTGGCAAGGCAGCGACACAATCCATACCACTTGGCGAGAACGATTGTGGATTGTGGTGATATGGCTGGGATTGTTTCCTACTATGAAAAGGCTAATGATTAATAAGCGGTTTAGACCCAATTTGCTGTGGTTGGGAGATTTGCTAAGGAAATAGTTGTATTATGATTCCTAAAATTAGTTTTATCGTTGCCGTTTATAAAGTGGCGGACTATATAGAGGAATGCATGCGCAGCCTCTGCCGCCAGACACTGCGCGATATTGAGATTGTGGCAGTAGATGACTGCTCACCGGATGACTGCATGGATAAGCTGAAGTCTGTGGTGGATGAGTTTCCCGAAAGGAAAGATCAGGTGAAACTGATTCGTCATACCCGCAATATGGGCTTGCCCTTTGCTCGAAGAGATGGATTTGCTGCAGCAACAGGTGAGTATGTGATATTCGTAGATGGCGACGACTATGTGGATGAGCGCATGGCGGAACTGATGTATGAGAAGGCCATTCAGACTGGGGCTGATCAAGTGGTGTGCGACTTTTACAAGGATTACGGCGAGAGCAAACTACAAGGAACCATCGTGAAAGGCGAGATAGGGGAGAAGGGGAAAAGAATTGATGATGCTATTCTGGATTGCCAATCGGCACCTTATGTATGGCTTAAAGCCATTCGCAGAGATTTGTTTTTCGACCACATATTTATGTGGCCTACCCAAGGAATGGGTGAGGATACGGTGATCAGTTCCCAAGTATCATACTATTCAAGACTTACCGCTCATTTGCCTATTCCGCTTTATTTCTATCGTCAGTCAAACAATTCCTTTTGCCGCACCAAGTCGAAGGATTGGGCTATGGTACAATACCATCAATTCCGTGAGAATGTGTTGACATACCTCTACTTTTTGGAAAGAGAGGGTATCTTGAATAAGTATAGACATGGTGTTGTCACCAAAAAGTACTATACCAAGATTTTTCTGTTCCCATATCTTGACAGTAAAGAGATGCGCAAGCTGTGGTTGAATACGTTCCCCGAAATCAACCTCAAACTCATATTTGGCTGCAGTTATTACCATCCCACAGTCAAGGAGCGTATGAGAACCTTGACGCTTTGTTTGCATATTTATCCTATCGTCAAATGGTTGGATACCATCATTGGCAACAACCGAAAAAAATAGTATTGTTATGACGCCCAAGGTGAGTTTTGTAGTGGCGGTGCATGGTGTGGAACCCTATATAGCACAGTGTGCTCAATCCATTTTTGAGCAGACAATGACTGATATTGAGATTGTATTTGTGGATGATGCCTCGCCAGATAAGAGCGTTGAGATAATAGAACAACTTCTGGAACAGTACCCCAACAGAAAGCGGCAGGTAAAGATTGTTCGTCATCCATCCAATCTTGGGGCACCTATGGCTCGGCAAAATGGTGTAAAGGCTGCCAGTGGTGAGTATCTGTTCTTGATGGATGGTGATGACTATGTGGATGTCGGATTTGCAGAACGGTCTTACCAGTATGCCATTGAGCAAGGGGCAGATTTGGTGTTGCTCGACTGCAATAATGATATAGATGGCGAAATAACAAGAACTGAAACTTGCTGGTGCGCTGACAAAACAGATAGCGCTCAACTTAGGCTAGGCACATTAAACCGCATGTGTGTGCCCTGCCTTTGGTGCCGCCTTTTCCGAAAGGATTTGTTCTCGCATGATTTTGCATGGCCAAAGTTCCACATGATGGATGATGTTACGCTCACGTTTGCGCTCACATTGGTGTCTAAGCAAATGGTGTATCTGCCCGAAGCCTTTTACTACTATAGGTTCAGTCCCACCTCTATTTGCCATGCGGCTGGAGAAGAAAAAGATTTGCTCCGTTTTGAGCAGAGCTGTGCCAATACGGATATAATATTGCAGAACATACGATTGTATAATATGGAGTCTGCTTGCGAGCGTGGCATTGTATTCACCAAGATGTGTGCGAAGAATTACCTGTTGATGCATACTAATAAATTGAAATATCGCAGAATGTGGTTTCGCACTTACCCCGAGACGGTAAGCTTGATGTGGCACGGCAATGACACCATCCAAACTACTTGGAAAGAGCGTTTGTGGTTGGTGGTGATATGGCTTGGGTTGTTCCCTGGGCTGAAATGGTTGATGCTCAACAGGCGATTCAGAGTCAATTATGTGTGGAGGGGCGATTTGTTTAGAAAATAATATTTATCATTTATAATGACACCCAAAATAAGTTTTATTGTTGCTGTTTATAAGGTGGCTGACTATATTGAGGATTGCATACGCAGCCTTTGCAGTCAGACCTTGCATGATATAGAAATTGTGGCCGTGGATGATTGCTCTCCGGATGACTGCATGGATAAAATGAAGGCTGTGGTTAATGAGTTTCCCGAAAGGAAAGAGCAGGTGAAATTGCTCCGCCATGCCCGCAATATGGGCATACCCTTCACCCGTCGAGATGGTCTGGCTGCTGCCAGTGGAGAATATGTGATATTTATTGATGGCGACGACTATGTGGATGTACGCATGGCAGAATTGATGTATGAGAAAGCCATGCAGACAGGGGCCGATCAAGTGGTGTGCGACTTTTACAAGGACTACGGCGACTGGAAACAACAAGGTTCCATCGTGAACGGTGAGATAGGGGAGAGAGGGAAAAGAATTGATGATGATATCTTGGATTGCCGATCAGTACCTTATGCCGTGATTAAGGCCGTCCGTAGGGATTTGTTTTTCGATCATATCTTCATGTGGCCTACCCAAGGAATGGGCGACGATACGGTGATTAGTTCCCAAATATCATACTATTCAAGGCTTACAGCTCATCTGCCTATCCCGCTTTATTACTATCGTCAGTCGCACAATTCCATTAGTCGCACCAAGTCGCAGGAATGGGCCGTGATGCAATGTCGCCAATTCCATGAGAACGTGTTGACATACCTTTACTTTTTGGAAAGAGAAGGTATCTTGAATAAGTATAGACATGGTGTTGTCACCAAAAAGTACTACACCAAGATTTTTCTGTTCCCATATCTCGACAGTAGGGAGATGCGCAAGATGTGGTTGAATACGTTCCCCGAAATCAACCATGTACTCATATTTGGGAGTGGCTATTTCCACCCCTCAGTCAAAGACCGTATGCGTGCATTGGCACTGTGCCTGCATATCTTCCCAATTGTTAAGCGATTGAGTACCATCGGTAAATAATAGTATGATATGACACCCAAGGTTAGCTTTTTAGTGGCAGTATATAATGTGGCGGATTATATAGAAAAATGTGCCCGCTCTTTGTTTGAGCAAACGCTAGAAGATATAGAGATTGTCTTTTGCGATGATGCTTCTACCGACCAGAGTTTGGAACTGATAAAGAGAACTTTGGAGGATTACCCTTCTCGGCAGCAGCAGGTAAAGTTCATGTGCCACGAGTAAAACTTAGGCTTGGCTCAGAATAGGTGGACTGGTGTCAAAGCCGCACAAGGCGAATATATATTGTTTGTAGATGGTGACGACTTTGTGGATGTAGAGATGGGTGAAACCCTATACGCTAAGGCTGTTGCCGAGCAGGCTGATATAGTTGTTTGTGACAGCGTCAAGGAAACTCCCAATGGTAGCATTCTTCTAAAAATGTCAACGAATAATGTAAATCAACGTGATTTGTTGCTGAATAGAGGCTGCCGTCATAATGTTTGGAATAGATTGTTCCGCAGGACGTTGCTGGATAATTCACATCTGGTGTGGCCTAAGTGCAACATGGCTGAGGATATGGTGGTGAGTATAGTGTTAACGGCATTAGCACAGAAAGTGATTTATCTGCCAGAGCCATTGTATCATTATAATTTCAATCCCAATTCGCTTATGAATCAGAATCGATGTTACCCTCATTATTTGCAGCAATTGGAGAACACGAAGATTCTGCTCGATTTCTGGGAGGAAATGAGACTGTGTGAGCAATATGAGCGTGGTTATATAATCACAAAGACTAACGTGAAAAATGCCCTGCTGACCATTACCGACAAGCTGAAATATCGGAAACTGTGGTATTCCACCTATCCCGAAGTGAATAAGCTTATGTTCTGGGGAAGCAAAGACCATCCCTCTTCGTATCGAAACAAGATTTGGTTTATCGCAATAATGTTGGGACTGTATCCCAAGTTTCGCAGAATCTTATTTTCCAAACGTTTGCGCCCATCGGAAGAGTGGCGAGCAGACATTTCATTAAAATAAAAAATGCTATGGGTAGTTTGAAATCCTTTTTGAAGGTGTTTATCAAGGGGTATGATCAGTACAAGAAGTTGGGTGGCATAGCTCATTTCTCCATTGCGCAAGTGAGCCATGGCAGTATTTTGGCTGGCAAAAAGATCATTGTCACAGGTGGCAGCGAGGGTATCGGCTTGGCGATAGCCCGCAAGTTCCTTTCAGAAGGAGCGCAGGTGCTTATCGTTGGCCGGAATGCTGAAAAATTGAATCGTGCTAAGAACGAACTAGCAAGTGGTCAACTGTACCTTATGCAGTGGGATGTTTCCGACTTCGGTTCTCTCAATGCCAAGTTCCAAGAATCCGTTGCACAATTAGGTGGCCTTGATTTGCTGGTGAACAATGCAGCCTATTTTCCCTCTACGTTGGATGAGACTGACTGGGACAAGACTATCAGTACCAATATGAAGGCCCCCTATTTCCTCTGCCAGGCTGCGGTAGATTATTATTTGGAGCACAACCAGGGTAGATGTAGCAAGATTATCAATATATCTTCTCTCAATTCGGTTCAAAGCTATGTGCATCCTTATTTTGTTGCCAAGAGTGGTGTGAATGCTATCACACGAGGGTTTGCCAAAAAATATGCCGAACGCAACATTGTGGTGAATGGCATTGCCCCAGGGCATTGTGCATCTGCTGTCAACTATCAGGATGTGTCACAGAATGCTTACTATAGGAATGCCCTCAACAAAAGGATTATCACTCCTGAAGAGGTTGCTGAGCTGGCCTGTTTCTTGGCTAGTGATGCGTCCAATGGCATTGTTGGCCAGACTATCTTCTGTGACGGAGGTACATCGTTATTATAATTATACCATTTATTTATATAAGGAATATCTTTTGTTATCCCCAATAATTGTTTGCTCATGAATGCTGTTTTGCGTCGAATGCAATCTACTGCTATGTATCGCTTCTGTTCCATCTGTATGCATACCCATAAGGTGAAGCAGGCTATTAATGACAACCGGCCCAATTTGTCAACATTTGATGCCCTTGTACTGATGATAAAAGTGATATGGGTTTATTCTGTAAGGAATTGGCGACCTGAAGAATATTTTGAAAACGATTATGAGCACATGAGCAAATCGGATTTGAAAGATTTTGTTCCTGTGAACGAATATTTCGCTTTCCGAGATGGTTTTATTCGACCCGAAGCGTGTGCCATCACCGAGGATAAGTGGAAGAGTTATCAGTACTTTCAAGATTATTACAAACGACTGGCATTTAAGATACCTTCAAAGGCTGAATTGGATGAGTCTGCTACGATGGCAGATCTCCAATCTTTCTTCAATCTGTGCGGAGGCAAGTCTCATGATTTTATTATCAAGCCCTTGGCTCTCGATTCGGGCATAGGTGTTAGGAAGCTAAGGATTGAAGCAGGTTTCGGCAAAGATTTCTTGCTGTCGTTGGTTGAGGAATATCCCGATGGCGCCATTGTTGAGGAATTGATAAATCAAGCCGAGGCATTTGCTAAATTTCATCCTCAGTCGGTCAATACTTTAAGGATTAATACGATTCGCACCGACAACGAGGTGCATATCTTTCTTCCGTTCTTGCGTATTGGCCGTAGTGGCAGGATTATTGACAACACACATAATGGTGGTATGTTGGCCCCGATTGATGCAGCGACGGGCACCTTCTGCGCCGCCATGGACATGAAAAATAATGTTTATCCATCTCACCCCGACACCCATTGTCAGATTGAAGGGACTCAAGTCCCCCTGTGGGATGAAGCCCAACGCCTGGCTATAGAATTGGCCGAGAAATTTCCCTACACTCGCCTGGTGGGATGGGATTTTGCACTAACTGATGATGGCTTTTCGGTTGTGGAAGTCAACTCTTATCCGGGCATCCCTTTGGTGAAAAGACATTTCAGGGAAGAGTTTGAATGGATGAAGCGCCAAAGTTATTCGGACTAATAATTATAATGATCTTATATTAATAAGCGTACCCGATAATGAAAATTCGTAGTATCGATATTCAAGCCTTTTCGTTGTATCGTTTCTGTTCTATTTGTCTTCATCGTAAGAAAATAAAGCAGGCGATTGCCGAATATCGCCCTGAGTTGAAAGGTGGCAGTAGGCTATTGTTGGAGTTGAAGCTGGTGTGGCTGTACACCTCAAAGATGTGGTTGCCCGAAGAATATTTTATCATCGATTATGAACACCTGAGCCAGAAGGAAAGGCGTGAGTTTGTGCCCAATAACGAGTATTTCCTCTTTATGAAATCGTTTGTCCGTCAAGAGGCACGCGATATAACCGACGATAAATGGAAAAGCTATCAGTTCATGGCCGAGTACTACAAAAGAAAGGCCTTTCTCCTTCCTGCCCAAAGTGGAGCCAATATAGATGATATTGAAGCAGGCTTGCGAAACTTTCTGGTATCCTGTGGTGGCGTTACTCAGGATTTTATCATCAAGCCGCTCTCTTTGGCTTGCGGTATTGGGGTAAAGCGTTTGACGATAGAATCTTCTTTCGGCAAAGATTTTGTAAGTTCGCTTATGAGCGAATATCCCGATGGTGCAATCATCGAAGAACTGATTCGCCAGTCATCAGGTCTGGGACAATATCATCCCCAATCGATCAACACTGTGCGTATAAACACACTGAAAACCAATGATGGAGTGCAGATCTTTCTCCCTTATCTGAGAATTGGCAGAAGGGGAAAAATCATCGACAATACCAATAATGGGGGAATCCTGTCCTCTATCGACCCGCAGACCGGCCTCTTGTCAGCAGCCATGGATGTTTATTACAATGCCTTTGCGGTTCATCCTGATAGCGGTTGCAACATTGAGGGCAATCAGATTCCTCGATGGGAAGAGGCAAAGCAATTGGCCATAGAGATGGCAAATAAGTTCCCCTATACCCGTCTGGTGGGTTGGGATTTGGCTTTGACGGATGACGGTTGGGTGTTGGTCGAACTTAACTCTCAGCCAGGCATTGCTATTGTCCAGCGCCATTTCCGCAACGAATTCGAACGACTCAAGCAGCTGAAATAAATCGCAGAACGGATGGTCTTACACACAACACTTCCTAAAATCGGGTTGGGCACTTACGCCATTGCTGACGATTGCTTGCCTGGGCTGGTGGCTGAGGCTTTAAAGATGGGATATTCCCTGTTCGACACGGCATTGGCTTACCCCAATGAAAGTGTGCTGGGTGCTGTGTTGCTGAGCACAGGGGGTGACCGCCGATCATATTTGGTTGAATCCAAAGCACCATATAAACTATTGTGCGGACATCGGCAGCTGGGATATCTGGATGCGCGTCATGTGCGCTGCGCTTACCGCAAGACATTGAAGGACGTGGGGCTGTCGCAGCTAGACATTTATCTGCTGCATACCCCTTTCCCCGGCTATCACAGACACATGCGTCAACTCAAACGGATGAAGGATAGGGGAGAGGTGGCCCTGATGGGAGTCTGCAACATTTCGTTGGAACAACTAGAACACTTGTATGCCCATCTGCATTTCCTTCCCGATATTGTCCAGGTGGAGGTGCACCCCTATTTCACCAATAAGCAGCTTATCGCTTACTGCCAGCATCATGGCGTAATGGTGGAGGCTCGTTCTCCTTTGGCTCATGGCGATGCTATGCAACAATGGCTGCAAGAGCCGGCATTGCTACAGTTGGCTCAGAAATATCAAAAAAGCATTCCGCAAGTGATACTTCGTTGGCTCACTCAGCAAGATATCATTCCCCTCCCCAGAACCTCCAATGTGCATCATCTGCAGGAGAATATCAACATCTTCGACTTTTCGATGACGGCAGCGGAGTTGGCCTCAATCGATGCGTTGAACAAGAACCAATCCTTTGGGGTGAAATCTGGCCGCTACCAAGCATGACCAACTATCTTGGCCGCAAGTCCAATAAAGACATAATACGTTACCTCCGAACCTATTGAAAGTATATTTTATTTGATTAACACCGATGTTCCAAATACCTATTCTTCTCATCTGCTTCAATCGCCCCGACCATGTCAGGCAAGTGTTGGGTGAGATTCGCAAGCAACAGCCTGCCCAACTTTTCATAGCTCAAGATGGCCCAAGGGAGGATTCTCCCACAGATAAGGAGCGTATCCTTCAGGTGCGTGCTGTGGTGCAGGAATTGGTGGACTGGCCTTGCAAATTGCATACATGCTATCAGGAGCATAATCTGGGTTGTGGTCCAGGCCCTGTGGCAGGCATCGACTGGTTTTTCAGCCAGGTGGATATGGGCATCGTTATGGAAGACGACTGCCTTCCTCATCCCGACTTCTTCGGCTATTGCCAGGAGTTGTTGGTAAAGTATCACCCCCAGGGAAGCAGAGATGGTTCCGTTGGTTTTATCAGCAGCACCTTGTATCACGATCGTTGGCATTGCCAAGCCTCATACGGCTTTTCTCATTATATGGTCACTGGGGCGTGGGCTTCGTGGAGCAGCGTATGGCAAGGCTTTGATATCGACCTCCACAAGGTCAATGCATGCCGTTTCTTTCGGCATGTGAAAAAATTGACTCAGAATCGGCAAGAAGCCGTCTGGTGGTATTACGCCTTGCGCCAAATCAAGGGCGACAAACAGAAGAAGAGCTATTGGGACTACCAGATGCAGATCCATCTCTTCCGCCACAGTATGCTCACCATCCACCCCCAGCGAAATCTTGTGTCCAACATAGGCTTTGATGCCGAAGGCACCCACACGCTAGGCAACGATGGTCGCGGCAACAAGCAGACCTATCCCATCCTTCCTCTCTCGCATCCTCAACAGATGCAGGTCGATCTCGCCCTCGACAAGTTTTGTTTTGCCAAAGACTTCAACGAAGGATTCAAGCGCGACCTGCGGCGAAACTTCTATTATTATTGCATCTATTCCCATGGGTTGTTGAATCTTTTGCTCCGCTGCTACAAAAAGATTACGGGCAAATCCATCAACGTCAACCACATCTAATACACTGTACCTTGAAAGTTCTTTTTGTCAATACCAATTATCATTTTGGTGGTGCGGCACGGGCAGCACGGCGCATCATGGACTGCGTATGCAGGTTAGGCATACAGTGCCAGTACTTTTCCAATGGTAATGACATCAATCCCAGCACGGCTGATGAACGCTTAATAGTGCTCGATGATTTTCATTCCCATTCATGGATTGACAAGGCCTATTCTTGGTGCTACAGGAAACTGCAGAAAGCATACCAGCTTTTCCAATGGCGTCACATTGATACAGCCCATCGCCAATATTATCTTTCCGATTTCCGCTCCGAACCTTCGCACCGCGCGCTCCATAAGATTCCGTTTGATATCCTTCACCTCCATTGGGTCAATGGCCAGTTCTTCAATCTTCAGCAACTTCGGCATATTCACAAACCCATTGTTTGGACACTGCATGATAGTTGGCCCTTCTGTGGGGTCTGCCACTACTTCCTTTCCTGCGAATCCTACAAGAGCCATTGCGGCTCATGTCCTATGTTGAAACCCAAATCAGGCTCACCTCATAGCCGAGATTTGGCTTATTCTCTTTTCGAACAGAAACGGAAATTATATGCACACCTCAATCTCCATATTGTGGCTCCAAGCCATTGGATGGCTCGCGCTGCCCAAGAGAGTGCGTTGTTAGGTGGTTTCCCCATCTCGGTCATACCCAATTGTATCGATGTCAATCTATATCGCCGAGTCGATTATCAGCAGGCAGCAGCGCGCTGGATACCCGATGCCAATTCCAAGAAATCGTATATCCTCTTCGGTGCCGTAGCTGCCACCAGTGATACCATCAAAGGGTTCCGTCAGTTGGTCACCGCTTTGCGCCTTTTTGAACAGCAATTTGATTGCAGCAATGTCGAGTTGCTTATCTTTGGCTCCGATACTCCCGTGCCGGGCTTGGATCTTCATATCCCGAGTCGCTACTTGGGTTATGTCAATAACGAAGCCGATATGGCCAAACTCTACAGCCTGGCTCATGTGGTGGTTGTGCCCTCCCAAACCGAGAACCTTTGCGGCGTCATCATGGAGTCGCTCTCCTGCAGCACCCCTGTGGTGGCGTTCAATATCGGTGGCAATTCCGATATGATTGACCATCAGCAGAACGGATACTTGGCCATCGACGAAGCCGATATGGCTCGTGGCATTGCGTGGTGCCTACAAAACAATACCGATGGACATCTCGGCGACAATGCTCGGCAAAAAGTGCTAACCCATTTCTCGCCAGAGGTTGTCAGCCGCCAATATGCCGCCTTGTATCAATCTCTCTTGGAGCGCTAGTCTTTCCTAGTAGCCCACCTTTATTAATCCAACGAAACAAATAAATTATTCAATAATATTATGAAAATCACCGTAGCAGGTACCGGCTATGTCGGTCTCAGTATCGCCACCTTGTTGGCTCAGCATCACCAAGTAACATCCGTTGATATCGTTCCCGAACGAGTCGATATGGTCAACAATCATCAGAGTCCTATCCAGGATGATTATATCGAGGCCTATCTCGCTGGCTACAAGGCTCGCACCGATGAGGATATCCGTGCTTGGCGCGCAGGCAACACCGCTCACCTCGAGCCCATCACCCTCAACCTCCATGCCACCACCGATTGGGAGGAAGGCTATCGCCAAGCCGAATATGTGGTCATTGCAGCACCCACCAATTACGACAGTCAGAAGAACTTCTTCGATACCTCAGCCGTCGAAGATGTCATCCAGAAAGTCCTTCAGGTCAATCCCCAGGCCATCATGGTCATCAAAAGCACCATCCCTGTAGGCTATACCGAGAGCGTCCGCCAGAAGTTCAATACCCAGAATATCATTTTCGCTCCCGAGTTCCTCCGCGAGAGCAAAGCCCTTTACGACAACCTCTATCCCTCCCGCATCATTGTTGGTTATCATCAATCCGATGCACGTCTCGAAGAACGTGCCATCCGTTTCGCCCAAATCATCCGCGAAGGAGCCATCAAGCAGGATGTTCCCATGCTCCAGATGGGCAGCACCGAGGCCGAGGCCGTCAAACTCTTTGCCAACACCTACCTTGCCCTCCGTGTCAGCTATTTCAACGAGCTGGACACCTATGCCGAACTCAAAGGTCTCAACACTCAGCAGATCATCGATGGCGTATGCCTCGATCCCCGCATCGGCACCCACTACAACAATCCCTCTTTCGGCTATGGTGGCTATTGCCTTCCCAAAGACACCAAACAGCTGCTTGCCAACTACGAAGATGTTCCGCAGAACATGATGTCAGCCATCGTTGAGAGCAATCGCACCCGCAAGGACTATATCGCCGATGCAGTCCTCCGCAAGGCTGGTTGGTACGACTACACCACCAACAACCAGTATGGCCAGCAACCAGCAGCCGGCAGCCAGCAGCCAGTAGTCATCGGTGTCTATCGTCTCACCATGAAGAGCAACTCCGACAACTTCCGTCAGTCTAGCATTCAGGGTGTGATGAAACGTGTCAAAGCCAAGGGCGCCAATGTGATTATCTATGAGCCCACCCTCGAAGACGGCAGCACCTTCTTTGGTAGCAAAGTAGTCAACGACCTCGCCACCTTCAAGCAGCAGTGCGATGCCATCATCGCCAACCGCTACGATGCCACCCTCGATGACGTCGCCGCCAAAGTCTATACCCGCGACATCTTCCGCCGCGACTAGTCCCCGAAAGCAGGTAGTAGGTAGTAGGTAGCAGGTAGTAGGTAATAGGTAGCAGGTAGTAGGTAGCAGGTAATAGGTAGCAGGTAGTGGTAGAAAAAAATCGTCCCTTTCGCGCCTTCCGCTTGCTCCAGCAAGCCCACCCGTTAGCGACTTAGCCCGATAAAAAATTTCGCATCTTTCGCGTCTTTCGCGGTTCCCAATCCCACCGGCACCCGCCCCACCTACTCCCTGCTCCCTACTACCTAAAAACCGGCACCCGCCCCACCTACTCCCTGCTCCCTACTACCTAAAAACCGGCTCCCGCCCACCTGCTCCCTACTACCTGCTCCCTGCTCCCTAAAATGCCTACTCCTATTTTCATCAACCGCTAAAAACGCAAAATAACGCTAAAAAAATCGTCCCTTTCGCGCCTTCCGCTTGCTTCAGCAAGCCCACCCATTAGCGCCTTGAAATAAAAATTTCGTGCCTTTCGCGTCTTTCGCGGTTCCCCCACCCACCTGCTCCCACCTACTACCTACTACCTGCTACCTACTCCCTAAAAACCGGCCCCCGCCCCACCTACTACCTACTACCTACTACCTGCTACCTAAAAAACTACTACCTTAAAAAAACTCCCCCCATGTCCCGTTTCCCCCTCATTCTTCTCATTTCCCTACTCCTCCTCCTAGCCTCCTGTCACAAAGAATCCTCCTTTGTCTCTGTCTCGCTTGGCGTTTCAGGACTGGAGCAAGTGCAACGCAACGACTCCTTCGACCTGGGCAAAGGCCTCCTGGCCGACAACTGCACCCGCATCTCTTGCGCCCTCTTCCAGAATGGGAAGAAATACAAAACCTTCACGCAGGACATCACTTCACCCACCTTCGGCAGCCTTCAGCTCCGCATCCCGGTAGGTGTGTATCAGATGGTGCTCATTGCCCATAGTGGTGCGCAGCATTGCACCATCTCCACTCCCGAGAAGATCACCTTCAACGGCAAATGCACCGACACCTTCTTCGCTTACGACACACTCTACCTCATCTCCGATACCGCATTGTCGCTTACCCTGCGCCGTGCTGTCGCCATGTTCCGACTCCACATCACCGATTCTGTCCCCCCTGCAGTATCCACCATGCGGTTCTACTACACCGGAGGCAGTTCCACCTTCGATGCCGTGTCCGGCTTCGGCTGTGTCAACAGCCGACAAACCGAGTATCGCGAGATCTTGCCCGAGATGGTGGGCCATACCGTCACCTTCCAAATCTACACCTTCCCCCATCAGGAACAGGATACCCTCACTGTCAACCTTCGAGCCCTCAACTCTTCCGAAGAAATCCTCTTTGAGGATACCTTCAAGCCCGTTCCTATCCGGCTCAATTGGGTCACCGAGCACTCCACCAAGTTTTTCACCGACCTCAACCACGAGCGCACCGTCAACATCTCCTTGCAAGACTCTGCCCGTTGGTCCGGTACTATCACCTTCTAGTCTCATCACTGAATCATGAAAAAAGTCTTTGTCTCTGGTTGCTATGACCTCTTGCATAGTGGCCATGTCGAGTTCTTCCGCCAAGCCGCCCAGTATGGCGAACTCTATGTCGGTATAGGCTCCGACCGCACCATCCTGCATTACAAAAACCACAAGACAGTCTATTCCGAGCAAGAACGCCTCTTCATGGTCAAGAGCATCCGCTATGTCAAAGAAGCGTATATCAACCAGGGCGATGGCATTCTCGACTTTCTCCCCACCCTCGATATCGTCCACCCCGACATCCTTGTGGTCAACAGCGATGGCGGCAGCGACTCCAAACGCCGCGTGTGCCAAGAGCGGGGAATAGAGTATATCGTACTCCAGCGCGACCCACACGAGGGTCTCGCCGCCCGCAGCAGTACCGACCTCAAAAAAAGTCCCTGCCAGCTGCCCACCCGCCTCGACTTGGCCGGCACCTGGATTGATCAACCTTACGTCAGCTGCTATGCCCCCGGTTGGGCCATCACCATCAGCCTCGAACCCTCTTTCGAAATCCGTGAACGTTGCGGACTCTCCACCAGCACTCGCAATGTCATCAAGCGCATCTGGCCCTACCAGTTGCCCAATATGGATCCTGAAATCCTTGCCCGTTTGGTTTTCTGTTTCGAGAACCATCCGGAGCGTGAAGACGGCATCATCTCAGGCGCACAAGACGCTATCGGAATCTGTGTTCCAGGTCTTTGCCGCCATTACTACGACAACCACTTCTGGCCCGAACGAATCGAGACATGTGAAGACGAGACAGTCCTCTCATGGCTCGAAAACCATCTGGTCATGATACCCATGGATCCCCGCATGCCGGGTTGCTCGGTTGTGGAGGGGAAAGACATCACCGAACCCAAGGTGATGGCCTTGGCCAAAGCTGCCAGCGACTGCTGGGCAGCAATCCTCAGTTGCGACCTCACATCTTTCGCCCAAGCCTATCGGGCATCCTTCGCAGCCCAGGTTGCCATGTTCCCCGCCATGATCCAAGGCAGCGTCCAACAATATATCGACCGCTATGCAGCCCTGCCAGAAGTCCTGGCTTGGAAGATGCCCGGAGCGGGTGGCGGTGGATATCTTGCCTGTGTCGTCACCGATGCCCCCGCATTCTGTCAATCCCACCCCGAATCCATCCCCCTCCGCATCCGCCGCTCCGGAATGTAAATGTCTTCAGGTAGCAGGTAATAGGTAGCAGGTAGTAGGTAGTGGTAGAAAAAAATCCCGGCTCCCTCCCACCTACTCCCTACTCCCTCCTCCCTGAAATCCCCGAATTTCGCGCCTTCCGCTTGCTCCAGCAAGCCTCCCGTTAGCGACTTAACCCGATAAAAATTTTCGCATCTTTCGCGACTTTCGCGGTTCCCCAACCCGCCGGCACCCGCCCACCTGCTACCTACTCCCTGCTACCTACTACCTAAAAAAATCCCTGCACCCGCCCCACCTACTACCTGCTACCTACTCCCTGCTCCCTAAAATCCCCGAATTTCGCGCCTTCCGCTTGCTCCAGCAAGCCTCCCGTTAGCGACTTAACCCGATAAAAATTTTCGCATCTTTCGCATCTTTCGCGGTTCCCCAACCCGCCGGCTCCCGCCCACCTGCTCCCTACTCCCTGCTCCCTACTACCTAAAAACCGGCTCCCGCCCCACCTACTACCTACTACCTACTCCCTGCTCCCTACTCCCTGCTACCTACTACCTAATAAACTCCCTGCTCCCTAAATCTCTCCCTCGAAAATTAATAATTTAAATACACACAAATCATGAAAAACATCGCTCTTATCACCGGTATCACCGGTCAGGACGGCTCATTCCTCGCCGAATTTCTACTTGAAAAAGGTTATGAAGTTCATGGAGTCATCCGTCGTAGTTCCTCATTCAATACCGGTCGCATCGAACACCTCTATCTCGACGAATGGGTGCGTGATATGAAGCAACAGAGACTCGTCAACCTCCATTATGGCGATATGACCGACTCGTCCTCACTCGTCCGAATCCTCCAGCAAGTGCGCCCCACCGAGGTCTATAATCTTGCCGCCCAAAGCCATGTCAAAGTATCCTTCGACTGCCCCGAATACACAGCCGAGGCCGATGCCACCGGTGTGCTTCGCCTCCTCGAAGCCATCCGCATCTTGGGTATGGAGAAAACCTGTAAAGTCTATCAGGCTTCCACCTCCGAACTCTTTGGCCTTGTGCAAGAAGTGCCACAAAAAGAAACCACACCCTTCTATCCCCGTTCCCCCTATGGCGTAGCCAAGCAGTATGGTTTCTGGATTGTCAAAAACTACCGTGAGTCATACGGCATGTTTGCCGTCAATGGCATCCTTTTCAATCACGAATCCGAGCGTCGAGGCGAAACCTTCGTCACCCGCAAAATCACCCTCGCAGCAGCCCGCATCGCACAAGGCTATCAAGACAAACTCTATCTGGGCAACCTCAACTCCCTCCGCGACTGGGGCTATGCCAAAGACTATGTAGAGTGCATGTGGCTCATCCTCCAGCATGAGACCCCCGAAGATTTCGTTATCGCCACAGGTGAATACCATACCGTCCGTGAGTTTGCCACCCTGGCATTCCACCATGTAGGCATCGAACTCCGTTGGGAAGGCGAAGGTGTAGATGAGAAAGGTATTGATACCGCCACAGGCAAAGTCCTGGTCGAGGTCGATCCCAAGTACTTCCGTCCTGCCGAAGTCGATCAGCTTCTCGGCGATCCCACCAAAGCCAAAACCCTCCTGGGCTGGAATCCCACCAAAACCACCTTCGACCAACTCGTCCAGATCATGGTCTCCCACGACATGCGCTTCGTCCGCAAACTCCACCATAGCGAGTAATTGAGTGATAGGTAGCAGGTATAGTGTAGGGTATAAGATGTGTATGGTATAAAGTATAATGGTATAAAGTATAAATGTATATCACAATTTTCCCCCAGAATATCTCCCGCCGTCGGAGTCCGCACACCTAACAAATACCAATCAAATACCTGCTACCTCCTACCTGTATGGTGGGTGCGTCAGCCGTCCCCTCTTTAGAGGGGTCCGCCGTAAGGCGGGGGGTATGCTACGGCTGACGGAGTCAGCACAAATCCAATCTACCAATCAAACACCTGCTACCTAAATAACTCACTCTGCAGTCATCATTAAATCCAATTAAATAATTAATCATTTAAAAACGTAAAGTCAACATGAGAAAACTCCTTTCCCTTGCACTCCTCGCAGTGCTTTTCGTCGCTTGTACCAAGAACGAAGGCGAGTACACCATCAAAGCCAAACTCAACCTCCCCAACGTGTGGACCTCCGTGGCCTCCAAACTCGAAACCAATGGCGATCCCACCGCTCGTATGGGTATGTACATCTTTGATAATAACGACGCCTATGTTGGCCTCGTGAACAGAGATATGGCCGGTGCCACCGATTTCACTGCCACAGCCACTCGTATTTCCACCGCTGGCCATTACACCCTCTATGGCTTTGCCTACATTCCCAATGCCGATCTGCTGCACAACACCGATGCATCTCCGATTACCCCCAGCTCAGTATTCTCCATCAGTGAGCCTCGCGACATCTGTCTCGGCAGCCAAGAAATCACTGTGATCTCCTCCCAACTCAACTACACCACCACCATCACCCTCAACCACATCATGGCACAGCTGGCACTCTCCGTTACAGGCGTTCCTGCCGATATAGATGCCATCAGCGTCACCCTCCCCAGCCAATCCAATCAGTTCGCCTTCGACGGCACCTTCACTGGTACTGCAGCCACCCAGACCATCGATTTGACCCGTGCGGCCACAGCCGATGCCAATGGCAACTACATCTGGTCCTTCCCCGAGACCATCGTCTTCCCCTGTGCTGCCGGCACCACCTCCATGCCCATCACAGTAGTGGCAACCGATGCCACCCGCACCTACACCTTCAACACCGCCAGCACCACCTGCTGCACCAGCACCACCCGCACCGTCCTCACCACCACCTGGAACACCCTCAACTACTACGTCACTGGCAACCTCTCCATCCAGCCCTGGACCACTGTCACCCAATCCGGCTCCTTCATCCTCGGCGACCCCTCCGTCAACTGATAAAAAGGTAATAGGTAGTATGTAACAGGTAGCAGGTAACAGGTAATAGGTAGTAGGTAGTAGGTAGTAGGTAGCAGGTAATAGGTAGCAGGTAGAAGACAACAAGTAGAAACTAACAGGAATCATCCGGGACTCTAAACTTTGTTCCCTCCATCCTCCATTCTGAACCCTAAACACTCCCCTCTCCACCCTCCACTCTGTCCCCTAATCTCTCCCCCCTAAACACTCCCCTCTCCACTCTGCTCCCTAAAACACCGGCTCCCGCCCCACCTACTCCCTGCTACCTACTACCTAAAAGCCCTGCTCCCTATTTTCATCAACCGCTAAAAACGCAAAATAACGCTAAAAAACTACATCCCTTTCGCGCCTTCCGCTTGCTCCAGCAAGCCCTAAGTTAGCGACTTGAGAAATTTTCGCATCTTTCGCGTCTTTCGCGGTTCCCCAACCCGCCGGCCCCCGCCC
>JAKSMP010000017.1 GCA_024400505.1 Bacteroidales bacterium
TACTACCTACTCCCTGCTCCCTACTCCCTGCTCCCTACTCCCTGCTACCTACTACCTGCTACCTGCTCCCTACCACCTACTCCCTACCACCTACTCCCTGCTACCTCCTCTCTTCTCCCCAAAATTTTCGCATCTTCCGCTTGCACCAGCAAGCCCCAAGTTAGCGCCTTATAAAAATTTCGTGCCTTTCGCGTCTTTCGTGGTTTCCCATACCCCCGCCCAAAATTTCCCCCGGCTCCCGCCCCCCTACTACCTACTACCTACTCCCTGTTTCCCAAAATTTTCGCATCTTCCGCTTGCACCAGCAAGCCCCAAGTTAGCGCCTTATAAAAATTTCGTGCCTTTCGCGTGTTTCGCGGTTTCCCATACCCCCAATCCCCCCGGCTCCCGCCCACCTACTACCTACTACCTGCTACCTACTACCTGTTACCTACTACCTAAAAACCTCCTCCCTGCTACCTACTACCTACTACCTCCTCCCTGTTCCCCAACTCTACATAAAAATAACAAAGCCGACATAGAGTCCTCTATGTCGGCTTTCCGTGTTTCGCCTTCAGGCCAAGCCATGTGGCTGGTCAGAATGGGAAAGGGGTTATTTCATGTTGATACGGCCTTGGGTGCCACCATAGGGGGCGCCGATGGTGCCGTGGAGCTCCTGCTGGAGGTATTCCTCAAGCAGCTGGAGGTCGGAGCCGGGATAGGTAGTGATTTTCACCTTGGAGGGGAACTGGAGTCCGTTGCCGCCGCCAAAGAGCACATAGTCGCTGCTGGCAATGGTGTAGGTGTCCTCGGGGTCGAGGGGCTTGTTGCCCACCATCACATTGCTCACACGGTATGCGCCTTTCACACCGATGAATTGGCCGTCCTTGTCAAACTCGCAGCTGGGTGTCACCGCAGGGTCGAAGGTGAAGGAGAGTCCGCTCACTTGGGGGAATCCGCCTTCGGCCAAGGGATAGTCGCGCACAGCGCATTCCAGGGCGTTGAGGATGTCGATGCCTTTCACACGCACCAGGCTTATCTTATTGTCGTAAGGGCACACAGCAAAGAGTTTGTTGTGGGTGATGGGACCCACAGGCACATCGTCGCGGATGCCGCCGCTGTTCACCCAGCCGATGTCGGCTTTCAGTCCCCAGCGGAATGCGTCGGCAATCAGGTCGCCCAAGTTAGTCTCGCGCAGACGGCACACCCGGATGGTGTTCTCCGTGGCCACAAGGTTAAACTCCGTAGTGGCCACCACGTTGTTGCCCATGGCGTTGAAAAGGTCGTTGATCACCTGCAGGGTGTCCATCACCACCTTGTTCACACAGCCGGCCTTGCGCAGGTCTTCCACCTTGCAAAGCTTGGTGGTGAGATTCTGGCGGCCCACCTGCTCATAGGTAGAAGTGGGCAGCACGGCCATGCCTATGTATTCAAACTGGGTGCCGGTGGAGCTGATCAGGAGCTGCTTTCCCTCTTTGTCGGTGACCTTGGTGCCGGGCAGCACATGGTGGTCGTGGGCATCCAGTATCAGGTCCACACCCGTCAGCTGGGCGGCCAGTTGGCCCGAGGTGGGAGTGCCGTCGCTGTCGCCAATATGCGACAACAGCACCACCACACTAGCACCTGCAGCGCGGGCTTCGTCCACCGAGCGTTGCACCACCACTGCCAAATCGTTGGCACAGAGGTTGTAGATATAGTTGCCCTGGTCGTCCTTGAAACTAGCAGGCGAAGAGGTGGTGATAGCCGTGGGGGTGGTGATGCCGATGAAGGCAATATCTATGCCGTTGTAGCGGCGGATCACATAGGGCGAGAATGGATGAGCCATAGGCTCTTCGTTCAGGCGCAGGTTGCAGCTCAGCAGGGGGGTATTCACCATCTCTTCCAGTCGGCGCAGATTCACCATGCCGTAGTCAAATTCGTGGTTGCCCAGTGCGGCAGCATCGTAGCCCACAGTGTTCATCATGCGGATGATGAATTCTCCTTTAGAGGCAGCGCCCATGGGGCCGCCAAACGAAAAGTCGCCCGAGGAGACCACAGCCACGGCGCATCCCTTGCGTTGCAAACTGTCGCGCAAGCCAGCCAGCACAGGATAGCCCTTGACGGCGCAGTGCACATCGTTTTCATACAATATCACCACATCGCCCGAGCGTTGAGCCATGGCGGTCAGAGCCATGGCCAGTCCAAGGAAGATAAAACCTAATTTCTTCATATCCTAATCGGTATTAGTTCCAGTTGAGAATCTTCTTAAAGTCGTAGTCCTCGGGGTTGGGCAGATACTGTTTGGCGGCCTCGTAGTCGGCGGGGGTGATATAATCCATGATGTCGTTGATGTAGGACATCACCTTGGGGCTGTTCACGTTCACCTGGCGAGGAGGAATCTTGCCCGTCACGGGGTCTTGCAAGTCTTTCAGATAGAGGGGTGAAATTTCGCCCTGATGGTTGCAATACACCATGCATCCGGTGCAGCCCTGCTGGAAGAGGGTGTGCACACCCATGCCCATCAGCGAGCAATAAGTGAGGTCGAAAGCGATGGGAGTGTGGCAGCGGATTTCATAGCCCACTTCCACGGGGCGGGTCTTGGTCTTGAGGCCGAGTTCCTTCACGCGGCGTTCCAGTATATCGTTGAAGATATGAGCCTTCGACACCTTGCCCAGTTCGGGGTGGCCGTGGTCGTCATAGGTAAAATGGATGCCCGATTTCTTAATCTCCTCGTCGGAGAGGCTGTGGAACACACCTTCCGAAATCATGGCAGCACCATAGTTGATGCCCATCAGCTTGCGCTTGACAATGCAAGAAATCACCATGTTGATAATCTTGTCAACGGTGATTTCAGTCTTATTGAAAAATTCGGGGATAACCACCATAGGATAGTGGCATGCGCCAGCAATGCCTAGGGCCAGATGGCCGGCCGAGCGACCCATGGCTGACACCACGAAGAAGTTCTCGCTCGTGCGAGCATCCTCCATCACAGCGGTGCAGATAACCGTGCCCTGTGCCTTGGCGCTGTTGTAGCCAAAGGTGGGGGAACTGTTGGGCAGAGGCAGGTCGTTGTCGATAGTCTTGGGCACATGGATATTGGCAATGGGATAGTGCTTGCTCTCCAAGAATTTGGCAATGCGGTTGGCGGTTGAGGCGGTGTCGTCGCCACCCACAGTCACCAGCAGCTTGATCTCGTTATCCTTGAAAAGACCCAGGTTGAAACGTTTCTCAAAGTCCTCGTCGGTGGGTTTGAAACGGCTCATGCGCAGAATGCTGCCGCCTTTGTTGAATATCTCGTCGGCGGTTTGGAAATCGAGATCCATCATGCGGGGATTCTCGGTGAACAGCGAGCTGTAGCCGCCATGGAGGCCAATCACGCGGTATCCGTCGCGCAAGAAAGTTTTGGCCACAGAGGCCACTACGGTATTCATTCCGGGTGCGGGGCCGCCGCCAGTCAGTATTGCAATGCTTTTCATGTGAGGTGTATTTTAATTTGTATTGTATATTAATTGATTTTGCAAAGATACGATTTTTTTTTGAAACAAGCGAAAAAAAGATACAAGCGTAATCCTAGGCCGTGCTTGGTGCCAAACCCCACACCAATAATGCTGCATGGCCCATGAGCTGCATCGTTCGCTTGAGTAGAATAGTAGGACATCCCCAGCGGATGTCATGGATGTAGTCCACCGCAGCGGGGCTAGGCATCCGGTGTTGTGTGCTTGTTTAGCTGTCGTTTGTAGTTTATAATCCATGGTTGGTAAAGATCAATATGCAATAAAAATATTGCTGAGTTAAAAAAAATATGTATTTTTGCAACGAATATTATTGACATAAAACAAAGACTCAAATGGCTTCAGAAGGACACATCAAAAGGGTTTGGGAAATGAATGAAGATGCTGCAATTGTCACCCATTACATGCAGTTGAAAGATTCTTGTTATGCTGCCCCCTATAAAGCAGAAGCATTGCGAATACTGGACATACAAGAAGTTATTCCAGGGTCTGATGGAGTTGCAGATCCGTCAATTCAGCTGAATGTGTTCGATCAGTTGAGTGATGTGCCATTTGCCCCTCCTTCTCATCCCAAGTTTTCATTTATCGATTTATTTGCAGGCATTGGTGGCTTTAGACTTGCATGTCAAGCATGGGGAGGCAGGTGTGTCTATTCCTCCGAGTGGGATGAACACGCCAAGCAAACCTATTTTGCCAATTTTGGCGACGTGCCTTTTGGTGATATCACTCTGGAACGTACCAAGAGTTTTATTCCCGAGAAGTTTGATTTGTTGTGTGGTGGTTTCCCGTGCCAAGCATTCTCAATAATTGGAAAAATGAAGGGCTTTGCCGATACCCGAGGTACGATGTTCTTCGAAATTCAAGAGATTTTACAAAAGCACAATCCTCCCGCTATATTTTTGGAGAATGTAAAACAACTAGTGGGACATGATGGTGGACGAACTTTCAAAGTGATACTTGGAATATTGGACGAATTGGGGTATCATGTAAAGTGGAAAGTTCTGAATGCTTTGGATTTTGGTGTGCCGCAAAAACGTGAACGAGTGATTATCGTTGGTTTTAAGGATAAGAACAAATATGAAGCTTTCAACTTTGAATTTGAGCGTAAACCCTATGCTTTAGAGTCGGTATTGGAACAAGACGATTCGGTGGACTCCAAGTTGTACGCTTCTGAAGCGATAAGGAAGAAAAGATTGGAGAAAGTAGCAGGCAAACCTGTTTTTTACCCATCGATGTGGCATGAGAACAAGTCAGGAAACATTTCTGTGCTTGGTTATGCCTGTGCATTACGAACAGGTGCATCGTACAACTACCAATTAGTGAATGGATATCGTCGTCCTTCTTCACGTGAACTTTTTCGTTTCCAAGGCTATCCAGAGGAGTACAAAATAGTAGTGTCTCATCAAGAAGTGAGACGTCAGACAGGCAATTCAGTAGCTATTCCCTTGATGACTGCTGTGGCCAAAAAAATAGCAGATTTAATATGAACCATCCTAGATTACGAGATTCAAAAAAGGCTCTGACCAATGAACTGTATGAATTGGGTCACTTCCCAGAGCAGATGATTAAAAAAATAGGTGCGCATATAGTGTACATGCTGCACATTGGACGTAAAGATATTATTGGTGATGATTGGGGGGATATTTTTGCCGATGTAATAGGGGGAAAGCATTTCTCAAGTCCACTAGGTGTGGCTGATGTGTCATACAATGGTATGGCATGGTCAATGAAGACTGTAAAAAACGAGAATCCATTCTCATGCAAGAACCTTCGTTTAATAAGTGGGCGTTGTTCGCCTGATTTCTCTTTTGGTATCACAGATCCTCATTCGGATATTCAGCGCACTGGGCAAGCCGTTTTGGCAGTATGGAACGAACGAATCAATATTGCCTACGAAGAATATAACCCAGTTCGAGTTAATGTATTGGTTCGAAATAGCGGACTAACTGAGTTTTGTCTTTTTGAGGAATACATTGAACGATATCGTACTGCCGATTTTGTATGGGAAGAGAACAAAAATGGCAATCTGATAGGTAAAAGAAAAGATACCGGTGATACATTTTTTACTTGGCAACCACATGGTTCTCAGTTTACAATACACACAAGAGTCCCCGAAGATGCCGTTAAGTTTACTGTCAAAAAGCCTCCTATTGTGTCCATGGATGAAGCATTGAAAAATATTCATTTCGATGAGTCCTGGGTGCAGATACTAAAAAACAATGGTGAGTGATTGTCGGTATTTTGTCCTCACAGGCTATTATAAAAATCCCCAAGGCCGCAAGAGTCTGCCTTGGGAATTTTTTATGAGAGTGTGGAGGGTTACTCTTCCTCGTCGCCGGAGCCGCTGGGGGTGTTGCACATATAATTTGGCTTCCCCAAGTCCATCTATTCCATAGTATTCCCCATTTCGACTTATTCCAAGTCCTTTCAATTGGGGAAAGATATCCCCAAGTCCAGTGAGAAGTTTTCTTTCCTGATTCGATCTCGATAAAGCCCTGTCAAAATCTTAATCTTGAACATCAAGAAAACGTTGTAGATTATTCTGATTCATATTGATATAAAATGGGCACTATGCGCAATTGCATAATGCCCATGATTTGATATTATTTGCCTAGTTTCTTGAACAAGTGGTCAAGTTCACCAAGCCACATGACCAAAGAAGTGCCAAGGATGATAATCAGCCAATTGGTCAAACCAAGGCCTCCTTCTGCCACATTGAACATCTCTTGAAGACCAGGAACTTCTACAAGAAGGATTTGAACAACGAATATGACTGCGGAAATGATAATGAACCATCTAGTCTTTGACCAGGACAGCCCTTTGAAAGCAGAATCTGTGGTCATGAAAGCCTTGGCATTGAACATATACCAAAAATGCAGCATTACGAAAATGGTAAAGAACAAACCTAGCTCAAAAGGAGTCAAACCATTGAACTCTCCCCAAGACAAGTTGAGCATGTCGGAAAGATTTGTCACATCATTATGTTGGAAGTAGAGCAAAAATCCCAAACAGATAAAGGCGAATGTAAGACCAACGCCAAGAATACTGCCACCAATACCTTTAAGGATATGCTCTTCAATCGAACGAGGTTTCTCTTCCATAACCTTGTGAGTCGGCGGCAACGAAGCCAATGCCAATGCGGCAAAAGTATCCATAATCAAGTTAACCCAAAGCATCTGCGTGACGGTAAGGGGCGATTCAGTACCAATAAAAGCACCCACCAACACAATAAAACAGGCTGTCACATTCACAGTCATCTGGAACAGGATGAATCGCTTGATATTCTTATACAAAGAACGTCCCCACATGACAGCATTGGCAATGGTACTAAACGAATTGTCCAAGATGGTCATGTCACTAGCTTCCTTGGCCACGGCCGTGCCATCGCCCATAGAAAGACCCACATTTGCAGCATTCAGCGCGGGTGCATCATTTGTGCCATCACCCGTTACAGCCACAACCTCGCCCATCTCTTTCAACATTCGAACCACTCGTTCTTTGTCATTGGGTCGAGCACGAGAAATAACCTTCACCTCTGGCAGACGTTCTTTCAGTTGGTCATCAGTCATACCCTGGATGTCGGGGCCATACAGAATATTTCTATCTGTGTCGCTGTCGTTCCAAAGACCCACCTGTCGGCCAATCTCTTTGGCAGTGCCCACAGTATCACCGGTGATAATCTTGACCTTGATACCTGCGTCAATACACTCCTTGATTGCGGCAGGAACCTCTGGACGGATAGGATCAGAAATAGCCACCACACCCATCATTCTCAATGAACGAGTGTCAACCAATTTGCCATCCAAAATCACATTATCATCATCTTTCAGCACAGCATAAGCCAAACCAAGTGTACGTTTAGCCTGATTCTGATATCCTTGCAGTTTGCTCTCGTAAGAGGAGCGTTCCTCTCCAGATACACCACAAAGATCGAGCAGAATGTCAGGTGCACCAGTCACATAGAGCACTCTGCGGTTCAGTACTTGTGACATCACCACAGTTGCCATGTACTTAATCTCAGTCGAGAAGGGAATACGGTCTTTCACTTCTACCGACTCTCTTATATCCAAGTAATTCACGCCAAGACCATTCAACCACAGCAGCAAAGCACCTTCTGTAGGGCTACCGATAGCCTTAACCTTTTTCTTGTCGGAAAAATCCAGATTTGCAGTAGTATTCGTAGAGACAGCCTCAATTAGCAAACGAGAGAACTCACCACCATCAAGTTTTTGACTAGGAAGTTCGGGGAATGCAGTTTCATGAATCTGCATCTGATTCTGGGTCAGAGTTCCGGTCTTATCCGTACAGATGACAGAAGTTGCGCCCATAGTCTCGCAAGCATGCATGGTTCTGGGTAGCGTATTCTGTTCCATCAGTCGCTTCATACTGAACGCCAAGCTCAGTGTCACAGCCATAGGCAGACCTTCAGGCACAGCCACAACAATCAGCGTAACGGCAATCATGACGGTGTCGAGAGCGTATTTCACAAAATGAACCACATCAAAATCGCCATCAGGATGTACGAAATACATGATGATACGGCCTACGATAATCAGGCCAGCGATGACATAACTAGCCTTTGTAATCAAGTCTGCCAACCCATCAAGTTTTTGACTCAGCGGAGTAGGATCGCCGTCTTTCACTTGGGCGGCTTCAAACACCTTACCACAAGCAGTTGAATCACCAACGGCAAAAACCTTAGCTGTGCAATAACCTTCAAGGATGGTCGTGCCCTTCATAATGTGGTTAGAAGGATATGTTGCCTCCTTATCAAAATCAGCTTCATTGGTAGTCTTAAAGCATGAAGGCTCACCAGTCAACGTCGATTCGTTGAGGTTCAATGTCAAAGATTCCAATAGTTCGCAATCAGCAGGAACCTCTTCGCCCGTAGTCAGCAAAACGATGTCGCCAACAACGATATCCTTTCGGGGTACTTGACAAATATTATTGTTTCTGATAACTTTAACAAGAGTGTCGTCATTAACCTGATTCAAACTTTTAAAAGTCTTATCATTGCTAGCTTCGAGAATGTGAGCAACACCGGTAGCCAACAAGACTGCAATCGCAATTCCAAGAGGTTCGAAATAAGGGCCCCAACCAGTCTCGTTTCCCCACACCACTTGGTAGAAAGTGATTGCACCAGACAGCACCAATGCTGCCATCAAGATGGTAATGAGCGGATCCATATCAAAGCTCTTCTCATCCTCATCCCAGTTGCCGCCGAGATAGGCAACCAAATAAGTCAGGCAGAAAAGCACGGCAAGGATAATCGGACCAATCCAAATATTGGCAGGCAGTTCAATTCCAGCCATTGGTAACGCCACGACGAAAATTACCGCAGCGACGAAAAGTCCCAATATGACCTTTAACAGCCAGAAATGCATACAATCCTTTATTTTCTCCCAAGTGGATTGTTCCTCGGGCGGTGTCAAGATGTTGGCACCATACTGCTGACGGCTCTGCAAAACCTGCTCGTCAGTCAGGCCTGTGTAATGATGTTTCTTTTGTTCCATAGTTTATATATTAATTCCTCAATTTTGATTGATAATTCAAACCATTTTTCAAGTAGGTCATCAGTAAGACCACACCAATAAAAGAAATTGCAACACCAATAAGTCCTCCGCCAAAAGTGTCATATAATCCATGCAGCAATGCTGGGATTGCGATAGAAAGCGAATACAAGCCTCTACGGTATTTGGGATACAGTGCTGCGAACGCACAGAAATAGCCTGAAATGCCACACCAAACGGCATGTAAGAATGGCAGACAAGTTAGCCTGGCGATATTCATAAAGAATGCACCTGTATAATCTAGTTCGACATTCACCTCCATCTGATATTGGACGCCCTCAAAAACACCAAAAGCAATACCTGACATCAATCCATAGAAAACCAAAGTTTGTGGGACAATAGGTTCTTTAGCCCTCGATTGGACAATCCATAATGGAATAGATTTTACAATCTCTTCTGTTATGCCAACAGCAAAAATATAGAAAACCAATCTACCGAGGAAACCCATCCTTTCTTCTAAGAAGTAGAACGGATTTAATAAATTAATTCCGAATCCAAAAATCAAGAAAACAGCAAGCTGACATAGAAAAAAGATTTTGATGGTGGTTTTCAGTGTCACTTGTTTTGTCTTAAAGAAATAAAAGAAAAATAGGCCCCAAATAACTGAGAAATACAATGACACAGAATAAAACACTATCACCGGGGCAGATTCGGCAATAATCCTCACCAATCCAATCAAAGCCAAAGGGAGCAATCCAATTAACGACAACAGAAGTAATCTACTGTCAGATTTTATTGCTTGCTTATTCAGTAATCCTTTAGGAAATATCAACTCTCGACCCATTGCTTTTATCTGACTAAACAAACCACCCTTGTTCGAAATCTTCACATTCTGGTGATTCAGTTTTAGCAATTGCTTTACGGTCGCAATCTCATTGGGACGAGATTCCTCACATGCTTGGTCATGCAGCAATATCTGTCCATCCTCAACATATTGACGAAGAACATCTATTGAATATGGTCCATATTGCTGATTATTCCTAATAATAATGAACATATCATTGCTTTTTTAGTATGGGGAAGCCCCATATTCATTGTCGTTCATCTCTCCCTTAAAGAACGCTAAGTATATACCAATGAATAAATTCACCAATGGGATAAATGTCAACAAACACCAAAAACCACTTTTGCCTAAATCGTGACAACGTCTAACAATATTCACCACCATCATCCATATTGCGGGGATGAGTATTAACAATGTAAAAATCGCAACACCTTCTGACATATCATCACCCATAATATTAGCTGGCACAAAAAGACTACCGACACAAAGTTGAGTTATCCAATATTTAGATCTACGATTCCTACCATTAAATGAGAATAAAGACTTCAAGAGTGATTCTTCTGACACACAACCGACTCCATGAGAATGAGGTGGCTGAAATTCCTGAGTAGGTTGCTGCACTGGTTTCGGAACATCAGTAGACGAAGACCCCCTGTCACTAGACTTCGTTAAATCCAATCTTTTCTGATATTGCTCACACGACAATCCATTAAATACAATGTCCTGCTTGCATTCTTCCGAACCTTTTTTCTTGCATTTATTGCACTGGTCTAATATTGCCATATCGTTAATTATTTACAAGTTGCACAATAATTAACCGTCCTCCTTCTTCGGTGGAAAGAAGTATCTTCTTTCCCTCGGTAAGTTCAACATATTGGCCAATTTCAATCTTCTTATCAAGGTCTTTGTCCCAAAGGCTCGTTAATCGACGATTGATAAGTATCCACTTGCCATTGTGGAAGTGAAAGTCACCAACTGGCTTCTTATCCTCTTGTCGAATCTTTTCGTTAGGCGTGATAAACCGATTTACATGCCACATGTACAGAGTCTGCTTATCATAAACCATCAAACGGTAGTTCTCAGGTTTGAACACACCTTTTTTGGGGGAATAGTAGAGGTTTAGTACAGGAAGTTGGCCGTGGAATTCTTGTCCACAGAATGGGCATCTAGGCTTGGTGCTATTATCAAAAACAAACCAATGAGCTTCGCAATTAGGATTTTGACAGGGTTGCATCAAGTCCGTTGTCTTTACCAGTGCTGTTTCCCATTCATCTGCGGTAGGTCTTTTGGAAGGTTCATGCAATCCATCTATAAAGGCGCGGTCAAACAATTCTTTTAGATACGGACCGCAGATAGTGTAAGGCAATTTTGTCACATCACCCTGAGGTAGCTCGGATGGGCGAAGTTGATTAACCTTAGGCCGATTGCTCTTGTCGGTAGGGTGTTCAATGAACAATGCCTTTGAACCCATTGACAACTCTTCATCCTTAGCAGGGTCTAGGTCATTAACCTTACCGCCACGTAGAGGATGTCGGTAAAGCAAATACATATAAATCAACACAGCCAAAGCGTGACGGTCAGTTGCAATACTTGGCAGTTTTCGATTGGGGTCAGTCAAAGATAGATGCTTTGTCTGTAACACTTCAGGTGCAATAAAATCGGGTGTGCCTACAACATCAGGAGGATACTTGCCAGGAACAACTAAGCCATCACAATCTATCACGGATGCCTTTCCTGTTACAGGATCAACCAATACATTTTTGTATGACAGATCAGAATGTGCCAACCCTGCCGCATGAAGACGCTTAACAGCTCTAGCAATTTGAATGCACATGTGATAATGTGTCAGCCAAGTACCTTTTTGATCAGCCGGAAGAAACTTGTTTCTCAAATTTGCAGAAGCGAACCATTTACCTTCTTTTTCCTTCCCCTTAAAAGGGCCTGAAGAAAAGAAAAAATGCGATTGGTATGTTGGACAAACAATGCCTAGCTTACCATTCCATTCCACTAACTTCTCAGGCCAACAGAAAAGGTTTTTCCAATAATCACCTCCTGCTTGGTTAAAAATTCGCTCGCGATACACTCCAGTGATATTCTGCAAACGATCTTTTGAATTGGCATCTTGTGGTTGACGAAAGAAACCGACTACATACTTCTTATCGGGACTGAAGTAAACATCTTTCATGGCACCAGAGCCAATCACCTCATCCACAAACTCCACTTGGGATCCGTCCAAAGCCTTAAGTTTAATTGTTTGTGCCATAATCAATACAGTATTGCTATTGTTCTATCATCGTGATTGCCTTGAGACCAGAAGTCAAGCCACTTCAATAATTGATATTGTGATTCGGCATTGTCATCAGACAGTTCCACCTCTTTACTAATGTTCTCATAAAGAGCATCCCACATTTCGACTTTATTTAAGTTGGCATCGGTCTCGAACATTGGGTCAGAAACACCATCTGTCATCAGCATCAGGGCTGTGAAGTCTTGTTCAATAGAGAATCTCAGTCTTCCATAAAATGAAGCCTGGTCTGTGAAAATCTCGGGCATCGTCAGGAATCGAGTTTGACCAGCAAACTCTCCCCCATCAGGAGTTCCAAGCAATTTGATATACTGGCGTTCTTTGTCATAGATGCACATAGCCCCATCACCAACCCAAAATGAGCCAACAAACCAACCAAAGTCGAATTTTTTACAAACTGATAGTAACAGAGTTGTAGAATACAATTTCATTGGAACATTCTCATGGGATTTGGCTTCTGTTTCAATAGCCTTATACCCTTTGAACGCCGCATTTCCAACTAATTGATAAATATAGTCGCCTAATAGTTTTTTATACTCATCGTTGCCCTCAGCATTATAGACAGTGATATACTCCTCAAAGTCCTTGACTTTTTTCTCATCAGCAAAGAATTGCTTGCAATGATCCACTGCAGCATCACAAGCCAGTGATGAACCTTTGCGAGAATATTTTGCCGAGCCTGCTCCATCAGCCACAGCCATAATATACCAACCACTCTGTTCTAAATATTCCACTCTGTAATGGTCGTCTCTGGGATTGCCCTCGTGAGCATGAGAGCGACCTCTTTGGCTGGCCACTACAATGTCTTTCTGTGGTTGGCCATTTTTTGATTCAACTTTCACATAACCACATTCTGAGTCGGGTTGATAATATTCGATATCTGTAGGTGTTGGAATATTTTTCCATAAGGTTTTGGGATCGGGATTAATTGCAATGGTGAATTTTCTTTCGAGGTTTGCCATTCCTCTTACCCAACCTTTATATTTGTAACATAATCTAAATGTGTATGAACCTGCCTCGGTAGGAACTCCCGATAGGTTGCAACTATTGTCAGTTGGATTAACCTCGTCTTTTAACCCAATAGCTTCTACATCCTCCAACCAGTAATCCTCTACCAGATCGTCTGGCAAAGAAAATGAAGCATGATATTCCTTACCAACAGTTCCATTAGGAAACGATATTGGCAATGCGTCAATTTTGTTTTTAATAACTACTGCTTTGTCCATTCTTTCCTTATCATATTCCTGCCAGTCCTTCTTTATTCTCCATGTAAGGAAGTCAATAACTTCCTCATCCGAACAATTGATCAATATATTATTGGACAGCAGGTCTTTAATCTCTTTATTCAATTCCATAGTTATCAACCTTTCGTTCTAGTTAAGTCCTCACCCCCATCTCCCACACTTGATAGTTCTCCTTCCATCCCACACCACGGACATTTGCAATGAGCATCTTCTCCAACGCAAAAGATATTTCCACATTCGCATATCACCAAGCCGAGCTGATTACCACAACAAGGACAAGTCGGCTGACCTATCAATTCGGTTGTATTAATCTTAGGTTGTTGGCCACCCACTTCAGATAGTTCGGTATAGGATTCTTCATCAATAGGATACGCACCCACTAATTTGTAATAGGAGACTAGTTGTTCGGGTATCATCTCCGAATTGCCCAGCCTCTTAGCGTATTTTATCAAGTAGGGCTTGTTTGTTGTCTGACATTTGCCCATCAATACAACAAAATTCTCATCCACAACACAGGGTTTGTTGGTGTCAACTTTTTCAAGATTAATACCATTGACTGGTGCTAATTTCACATCATCATCGCCCATATCAGTGACTGATACACTTGAAGTCTTAATTGATGCAGTAACCCACTTAAAAAATGATTTGAAAGATTCTGGCGTAGTATCGTTCAGTCGCAACACATTGTCGGATACTTGACCAAGCAGATTAGTGTTAACGTTATCACCCAATGAAACAATAATAAGATTGCACCCTTTTCTGTATTTAGCGTTCCAACGGGCAAAAGCCTTTTGAGTGTCATCTGTGGGATTGCCATCTGTGAAAAGAAAAATTATCGGTTTCCAATCGCCTTTTTCTTCCACAGTGGTTTTTTGCACAGAATGATCCATATCATCCATCAGAAACTCCAAAGCATTGCCCAATGAGGTGCCACCACCGATAGGGAACTTCGGGGGATAAAACTTATATAGTTCCGTCAAAGGTGTTAATACTTTAGCTTTGCCTGCAAATGCTATGACGGAGACGAAGGCTGTCTCTAATGCATAAGGATCCATCCTAAGCTCATTGATGATACTAGCCATACCATCTTGAACTTGCTCAATCGGAGTGCCAATCATAGACTCCGATACATCAACTAAAAAGAAAATGGGTAATCTTCTCATGATAATAAGTGTTAGACAATTACATTAACCTCATCTGGTGGTGGAGGCAATTCGATATCATTAGTTGCTCCAATACTCTTGTTGCCAATTTCGATAGTGTTTGAAACCCATTGGAAAAACTTTCTAAAAGAAGCACTATCCATGGTGTCCAAAGTGAATACTTGATCGGTAAGTTGTTTTAGTGGGTCGGTCTTTGCATGCATACCTGCAGCACAGGCCACAATAGTCGCAAAATGGCGTTTTTTTACCTCGGATATAACCTGGTTATACACTTGGATGTCTGATGGTTTTCCATCAGTTAGAAGGAATAGCAATGGCATCCAATCCCCTTTGCGCTCGGGCGTACTCAATCGTACTTCTGAGTCAACTTGTTTGCATAAGAGTTCCAATGCTGCACCAGTATGAGTCGGGCCCGACTCGGGTACTACAATAGTGGGCAGCTGGAAATCTTCCAAAGGCGTAAGAGGCATCAAAACTTTAACTTCGCGGTCATAGGTTATGATGCTGATGTTGACAGATTCCAATGCATAAGGTTCAGACCGAAGGCTGGAAAGCATTGCTTCTATTCCAACTTTTACCGACTCTATCGGTTCTCCTTTCATGGATCCCGATGTGTCAATTAGTATATATACAGGTAATCTTCTTGACATAATTGGATGTTATCTCTTGTTTCCGAATAAAAAGGCTAGAATTATCGCGCCAAGCTTTCTTTCTAGACCCTGTTTCGAAGTAGGGATACCCGTCTGCCGAGCAAATTGTTGCTTGGCAGACGTAATTCCCAATAATCGTTTCCAAGAAAACGAAAAACCATATTTCCCCATCAGACAACAATGTTCACTTCAGGAGGAGGTGGTGGTAATTCACTAAGACCAGTGACTTCAACACCAGCATCTTCAACCTTCTGGCTTCCTGTGCTGACAGATGCTGACACCCATTTGAAGAAAGCTTTGATGGTTGCGCTATCTGCTGTATCCAACTGAACAACGCATTCGGTAATCTTTTTCAATGTGTCGGTGTTAGCACCTTGACCAGCGGCACAAGCCACCACCATGCCGAATTTACGTTTTTTAAACTCGGCCAAGCCACGATTCAGGTCATCGGTAGGTTCGCCGTCGGTCATAATGAACACCAATGGCTTCCAGTCGCCTTTCACCTCAGCGGTGGTTTTGGTCACTTCTGTGTCAACCTTCTGAGCTAATAACGATAAAGCTTCGCCCATGGCGGTGCAACCGCTGGCATCAATTGTCGGCTTCTGAAATGCCGAGAGTTCTGTCAAAGGTGTGACTTGCTGAGCAGAAGAATTGAAAGTGATAATGCTCAGATATGCTGTCTCAAGAGCATAAGGATCAGAGCGTAGTGTGGACACAAGCACATCAACGCCATTATTGACAGCCTGAATAGGCTCTCCGAACATACTGCCGGAGGTGTCCAATAAAAGATAAACAGGTAATCTTCTCATAATTATTTTGAATATTGTTTAAGAATGCGTTTAATTGTAAGACTTAAGTTTGAGTTTGGTAGGCGGCCATCTGCATCATCGTAAGCATCACCAATAGCGCCAAACTTCCATTCGCCATTATGACGATATAATCGGCCCAGCACTAACGAATTTTTTCCAGAGAATTGGTTGTCTTTAGCTACGTCATACTGAGCAAAGACTTCTTTCACTTTCTTTATGTCAACTTGTGTTCCTTCATATTCACACATACGGATAGCAGCATAAGGAATCTGTAGAAAATCGATGCCTTTGGGCGAGAAAATATTCAAGAAAAAGACAATTTGGTCAATTCTGTTGCTTACTTTAGCAAGGTCAATTGTAATAATCTCATTGTCAAGTCCATCATCACCACCTTTATCACCCTCAGTATCATCAGGTGTATGATACATAGCTTTATCAGAAGACCAATCACTACCTTTGGCTAGGCCAGGAATGTTATTCGCAAAATTGCGAGGATAGATATTTGCGTTATACAAAGGTGAATACAAGGCATCGACCAAAACGCCTTGAGCATCAAGCATTACACAACTCAGGTCTACATCAACATCCACTTCCTCTGTTCTCATACCGAAAAGACCAGTCTTTCTTTCAATTGCACCCCAATTACATCCTACGAGGAATTTTGTCAATTTTGAGCCATCATTCTTTTCAAGATTGATGCGCTGTCCTTTTTCTAAGTTAATAGCCATAATATTTTGATTTAGTTAAAATTCGTGTTCTATTTTGTTCCGTCACGGTATGAGAATCCCCAACCATACACTTTGTCACAATCTTCATGTCCATTGTGGAAAGTAACAAGCTTACGAACTGTTATGGTATTATCGCCACCAAAATTCAATTCGGCAATGGCACAGAATCTTCTTGAGTCCGTTTGTTTACCCATTTCTACAATAACATCATCATTGCCAGGAACGCTCACTTTCACCACAGCGTTTGTATCTGCCCATTTTGCTGCACCCTCATAAATGAATGTATAAACGATGATGCGTTTGATGTCATTGATATGATTGGGGTTCACCAAGATAGTTTCACCAGATTCGCTTGAGCCGCCACGGTCATCACCTTTATGCCAAATATAAGGTTCTAGGTCATAACAACCTTGGCGAGTTTGCTTATTTCGTGGACCACCTTGATTGTGAGCGAACTGCAGTCCATCTATCAACTGCTTTTTGCCATTACGTAATTCATAGAAGCAACCTAGGTCAAGGTCAACCTCACTACCGAAAATCTTTTTCAGCAAACTACCTTTCGACCAATCAAGATTGATTTTGATTTCACCCTGGAATGACGAAGATCCTTTTTCAAGGTTGATTCTATGTTGGTCTCCTGATTTTTCTAATCGTATTGCCATGATTATTGATATTTTGAAACTAATTCTTCAAGACCACCTTTATGGCCAATGCCCAAAGCTTGAATTTTCCAACCTCCATCCTTGCGGTAAAGGCGGCAGAATTCGACAGATGCACAAGCAGAAAAATCCTCAGTCAAGTCATAAATATACTCTCCTTCTCCCTCAGCTTGTCCAGGTTTATAGAGACGGACATATGCACGCTCTACTTGTCCAAAGTTTTGGCGACGATTAATATAATCATAAATACTAACTGTAATTACGATTTCTTTGACACGAGGATCAACCTTATTGAGATTGATATCCATGGTTTCATCGTCACCATCTTCAGATGTTAGACCATCCATATCGTCAATTGATCCAATCACAGACCATTCTGGCGATATGGGGCGTGTTTTCTCTCGCCAATGCATCTCTGATGTATGATAGTCACCATTCTCGTCGGTGTATGCTGGATACTTGGTTTCATCTGGATGCTGAGGCACATCTAGTCTTTCTGGTGCCACACGGTATGGGTCTTCGCTATTATAAAAAACAAGAAAATTGTCGTTTATCAATTTTTTGTTTTCGTTAATCATGAATGCAGAAACATCCAAGTCAAAGTCAAACTGAGATACACCTTCATTGACATCCCAACCAAGTCCGACGTGGAAGACATCAAAATCTTGATCCAGCTTGGCATTTTGACCTTTTACTAGATTGATTGCCATAATTATCCAACATATTTGTCAACAAAATATTGCAATCCACCTTTGTAGCCAATACCCATTGCTTCAAATTTCCATTCGCCATTTCTGCGATACAAGCGACCGAACTCAACAGCTGTCTCAACGGAAAAGTCCTCATCAAGATCATACTTGGCGATTTCCTCATTGGTTTGGGCATTGTAAATGCGAATGTATGAGTTCCGTACTTGGCCAAAGTTTTGGCGTCTTTCTTCAAACTTATGAATGGTTACGCAAAATACAATCTCTTGGATTTTAGGGTCAACCTTTGTTAGGTCAACCATGATGGTTTCGTCATCGCCACCATCACTATTGCCGCCAGTAGTATCGTCATCGCCTGCTTCAACAGCTTTGTCAGGTGATAATTTATTATTATAGAAAACGAAATATTCGTCTTGTGGGAGTTTTTTGTTTTCACCAAGCATGAATGCGGAAGCATCCAAGTCAAAATCAAAACCTGTGCCCTCATTGGGATCCCAACCTAATCCAACGCCGACTTTCTGCAAGCCTATTTCAATGCGTTGGCCTTTCTCAAGATTAATCATAATTATTGTTGTTTGACAGTTAGTAGTTATTCTCAACGATTTCTATGAACAAAGTTCTGTTCTAAATGGGAATAAAAAAAGAACCACGAACTTTTTGTTTGCGTTCGAGGTCCTGGAAACTACCTACCGTACTAACAAGAAAGCTCGTGGTAAACCACGAGCATTTCGGCTTTCTTTTAGTGTACGGTGTTTAGAAATTTTCCAGGTTTCGAAACGCACTTAGAATAGCAAAAATGCTTTAATATGTCGTATTGTTATTTTAAATTAATATTATTTCTCTATAATCTAGTGTTTTAAAGTTGATACTATTTATTAAATTACTCTGCAAATATACTAAAAGTTTTTGATTATGACAAAAAAAATGGCGATTTGTTTGGGTGAGCCTAAGCTCAAATAAGATGACTCTTCGATAATTCTTGGTTCTTCGATGATTGTTCGATGGCTTCGATGAAAGGATGCGTCAGCCGTTCCCTTTTCAAAGGTCGAGAAGGGTCTGTGAGCCTTTGCGTGTAAGGTGGGTATATAACAAAAGCAAGGCGGCTGGATGCCGCCTTGCTTGCAGAAAGGGAGTGGGGTGGAGGGTTACTCTTCCTCGTCGCCGGAGCCGCTGGGGGTGTTGGCGGTGAAGATGGCTTGGAGGGTGAGGTTGTCGTTGATGGCGAGGGTGCGGGAGGGTTGGGTGCTGCCGTCGCTCCAACGGGTGAAGGTGTAGCCGCTGTTGGCGGTGGCGGCGATGGTGGCCGAAGCGCCGTGCTGGTAGCTGCCGGCTCCGCTCACGCTGCCTCCGTTGGCTGGGCTAGCCGAGAGGGCCACGGTGTGGCTGGTGGGAGTGGGATTGGGTGCGCCGGGAGTGGTGCCGGGAGTGGACTCGGTGGTGGTGGCAAGGTCAACGGTGGTTTGGCCGGCTTTGACGGCTTTGAGCACTGCTGCCTGTGCCGAACGGCTCACCACGGGGTTGAAGTCGGCATCGTGGATGAGGTTTTTGAACTCTTTGCCACGGTCCCACACCACTTCTACGCTGGTGATGTTTTGGGCGGTGAATTTGTCGGCCGAGGGTGCTCCGATGGATTTGAGCTTGACGCTGAAATCACCGAGGTCGCCCAGGCGCACTTTCTTGCCGTCGAGGAGTTGCTCGCGCAGGCAGTCCACTGCCATGTTGAGGATGGCGGCGATGTCGGTGCGTTTATATACGCATCCGTGGTCGGCGATGTGGCGGGCAAATTTGTCGATGGTCATCACATCGTTGTACTGTGCCAGGGCGAATGCCTGCTGCTGTTGGGTTGCCACCAAGGCGAGGTCTTGGGTGGAGGGTTGCTGGCCTGCAGACTGGGCTGCTTTGACGCGGGCTTTGGCCTGATTGATCTCGAAAAGGTTCGAGTTTACGCCGCGCATGGTGATCGAATAATTGATCATTGTGTGTGTAATTTTTTGGGTTGATAAAAATTGGTTAACTTGCGACCGAGGTGAGGCTTAACTTAGGGCGGGCTTGGGGCTTAACTTAAGGCGGAGGTGGGTCTTAACTTAAGACCTGACTCCGTTGCAAGCAGGCTTGGGCTCTGCCCGGGGTTGAGTTTCTCTCGATTCGTTTGCAAAGATACAACATAAATTCCACCCCGAAAAGGGGGCGAGATTGGGTTGCGTTAGTTTGCTTTGGTTTGCGTAGAGAACTTGCGATATGAGCCGTGCGACAACCTCTCGATAACCCCTTTTTTGAAGAGGATTCCTATCAAGTTGTCCACTCTTTTGGGTGAATTGGAGTGGTTTTGGCCTATGGTTTGATAGGTTGGGCGGTCGAACTGCTGGGGGAGTGCCTGGTAGAAGGCGGCCTCTTGGGGGGTGAGGTTCATGAGGTGGGCATCCGAGGGGGCGGCTTTGAGGATGTAGTCGGCATAGACATGGGCTGCATGGTTCATCAGCACGTCGATGATGGCCATGGCGGCTTGGAAGTCGTCGTCGGTGCATTCCAGTGTTCGGGGCAGCTGCTGGCAGTTTTCTAGGCGGGTGACGGAGAGTATCATCATGATGCGGAAGGCGCTCAACCCCAGGCGGCGGATGGTGGCCACGATGTCGTCGCCCAGCATCTGGAAGAAGTCGGTCTGCTCCTGGCTGAAATATTGGTTGAACTGCTTTTGTTGCTGCTTGGTGAGGGTGAATATGATGGGCTCATGGAGTGCTTGCAGACGGTGGTGGAGTGCGTGCACTCTTTTGCCCAGTGCGGCCATCACTTCGTCGAGGGTTTGCTCTTGGTCGGCAAACACGTCGTGCCACTCTAGGTTGCGGGGTATGCGCAGGAAGAGGAATCGGCTGAAGAGGCCGTTGTCCACAGAGGTGAATATGCGGCTGAGCTGGTCGGGGGTGCTGGTGATGAACACCGACCACTTGGGCTGCTTGATATAGACGTGTTCGTTCTCCTTGCGGCGGTTGTATTTGATGGGTTCGTGGTGGGCGGCGGAGCGCAATCCTTCGGAGTAGTCGCCATAGTCGCTTTTGAGCGAGTTGCCCAGTGCGTCGCCTTCGGTCTCGAAGGTGAGGCCCGAGCCGTGGTTGTCGTTCAGTGCCTGATAGGTGGCGGTGGCCGATCCGTTGGCGGGGATGGTCAGCGAGCGGTAGGGTGGCTCTTTGGGTTTGGGGGCGTCGGCGTTTTTCTTGCTGGCGACTGAGTAGAGGGTCATGTCGTGTTCCCATTGGTCGTGTTCGGCTTGGCTCTGGTTGCGAATCTCGGAGTCGATGTCTTCCACCAGTTTGGTGCAAGCCAGCAGTATGCCTTTGGAGCTGGCCGGGGGTGCCACCACATAGCCGAATATGTTGGGGAACACTTTGCGCTGGTCGTAGCGTCCCATCACGTTGCTCAGCACTGAACTGATTACCACCAGCGAGGCAAAGAGCAGCATGTCGCACTCTTGGGTGTTGCGGCCAGAGTGGGCTATGTCGGCCATGAGGGCGCTCAGCTTGGAGGCTATGCGGTCGGTGAAGGTTTTTTGTGCCCAATCTGATGCTTGGGGTGTGTCCAATTCCACCAAATCCACCAATTCCACCGACGGTGTAATTGGTGGAAAGGGTTTGAGCTGTGCGCCCGCCTGCTTGGCCAGGTGGAAGTAGGTGGCTATGGTAAGCCCCTCGCCGTGGCTTTTGAGGCAGGCGGTGTATTGCTTGTCGCAGTCGGCCTGTTGATATTTGGGGCTGAGGCGGCTCACTTGGTGGAATATGCTGCGTCCGCACTCGCCCAGGTCGTTGGCCAGGGCTTGCCCCATTTTGTACCAATTGTTGTAGTCGGGTGCGGGGTCGGCGGACAGTTTCTCCAGTTGGTTGGCAATGTCTTGGGCTTGTGCCAGCAGTTGGTTGGGGGTCTGATTCAGCAGATGGCTCATGCCATCGGGGTTGATGGGGCTTTTGGCAGCCCATTCAATGGGATTGAATGTGGGTGTGTTCATTGGTTGTTGAGATTTTGATGTTGATGAAGATTGACTGCCGAAAGCGGCGGGGTTGAGGTAGGCTTCGGGGTCGTAGCAGAGGAAGCAGTTGCGGCTCTCATTCACGCATGAGCGGTCGGCCTCCAGCTGATAGGTTTGGCTCACATACTCTGCAATGGCATAGAACCATTGGCGGTGGCTGCACTGCTGGATGTCTATTTCCACCACCCATTTCAGCCCATTGCCGCTGGGCGACACAAACAGCAGGGCTGTGGTGAGGCAGGGGTCGGCCATCAGCTGTTGGCGCACTTGTGGCACACGGGCGTCGAGGTGGTCGAAGTCGAGGCAGATGAAGTTGGAGTGCATGATGAGTCCGTTGTCGGAGGGGGTGGCGAATGTGCCGCTGAATTTCACATAGTCCAGTTTCGAGCTCTTGAACTCCTTGCGTGCTTTGTCGGTGGGCATGCTGCGCAGCTGTGCTGTGAGCTGGCCGTAGCGCTGGGGGTCGGTGATGAGGGCGTGGATTTGGGCAATACTCATCTTGTGGCTTTTGCCGGGGCGGGTGACGGGATAGGGATAGAACTGGCACCCTTCATGAGTGAGTTGGTTAGTCGTCATCTCTCCAACCTCCTTTCTCCACATAGGTGGTGGTATGGGAGTCGATGCGATAGCCGTTTTCGAGCAGCCGTTCTATGTCGGCGCGCTTGTAGAAACAGCGTCCGCCGAACACGGAGTAGGGCAGCGCGCCGCACGAGCGTAGGTTTTGGAGCGTGCGCTGGCTGATGTTCAGCTTCTGCATCACGTCTTGGCCATCCACCCATTGCTCCAGCGGAGTGGGTGCGGGGGTGGCATTGGCAGTGCAGCCTTGGCAGGTCATGCACTTGCGCAGTAGTTGAGCAAAGGGTTCGTTGCTGGTGTTGGCGTAGTGGATCATCAGATCACCCAGCATCATAGGCTCGCCATTGTTGGTGGGAGCCTGTTTTTTTGGGGTTGTGTCTTTTTTGGACATATTTTATTACTGACCTTTAAAGGTTGACTTGTCAGGTTGGTCAATTCCGAGCAAGCCGAAACCAGTTTTTTTTCTGATTCTGGGTGCAAAAGTCAGTAGTTTGATTTGGTATGGGAGTGGTTTGATGGAGGTTTGATGGAGGTTTGATGGTTTGGTGAGGTTTGGTTTGATACACATAATGTTATGGATATAAAAAAGCCTTGAAAAATGCTTTTTGCATAATTCAAGGCTATCTGACTACCCTAATTTGTGAGTATCAAATTACTTTTTCTAATGGGATGGAAAAAATTTTAAATATTCTTCCTTACACTTTCCAATGTATTTTTTGGCACTATTGTTGCGTTGTGGGTTGCCAAAATGATAATTCTTGATGGAACCAAATTCCTTGTCGAATATTTGGCCTAAGAAAGTAAAATATTCTTTAGTAGTATATCCTTTTTGTATAGTGCATATATATTTTTGGAACTCCAAATATTGCAACATGGCAAAGATGTACCCAAGATTTTTCGTTTTCAATACTGGAGCCATCAATTTTTTAGCATTCTTTTTGTTTTTGAGTCTGGCAATCATGGGTATATCCATAAAGTCGTATGGCTTTATCATTTGCACAAAAGCTTCAAATTCGTATGGTGAACTGCTTGTGGTGGGGGCTTTGCGTTCGGTGGCGGTTGGCTGTGGTTGTGGTTGTGTCTGAGGCTGCGTTGGGACAAGATCCTCGAATCGCTTATACTCATCCTCGGTTGGTAGGCGGTCGAATTGCTTGGATACCATGTACTCAAAATCTGTCTTGGTGAATCGGCTTTCGCTATCATAGAGGCAGTTGTAGTTGAGCATAAGGCTGATGTGTAAGTGCATCAACGCTTGCTGCACCAGCTGCTTCACATGGGGGTGCTCCAATAGGTCGCGCTTGGCTTGGTCGCAATGGTGCTGGATGCGGTTGAGTGTGTTGCTCAGTTCGGCGAGTGTGTGGTTGTTGTTGCGAAAGGCTTGATGCAATTCGTCGAAAGCCCAAAGGGTTCGGCCACACTCTAGCTCCACTATTTGCTGGTAGAACATCAGCTGTAGGGTGTTGGTTGGAGGTTGGTCGAAGATGTCGTTGATGAACATTCCTGGGCTCAAGATGGTGGCCTCATCGGGCTGGGTGTTGAGCAGTGCCAAGACTTGTGGTGCGGCTGCTATGCGGCTGATGAATCTGTTGTATTCATCCTCTACAGGCACCAGCTGCCCCACAGCGTTGATGAGGGCTAGCTCTATCTTTAGTCGCATGGAGCTGGGGGTGATGCCTTCCAAGGCCTTGTGGGCGTGGAACAAATCGTCGGTGGGCAAAGCGGTGGAAATTAATTCGGGTCGCAGGTCGCCATTCAGTATGCTGTTGATAATGGGTAACTTAATCATACATCAAAGGAGAATTCCACCAATTCCACCACGGTGGAATTGGTGGAAAAAGAGTATTAAATCATCCACAAACCTTTATCTTTGAAATCATTCAACTCCTCGTTGGGACTGTTGGCCACAGCCTGGGCAAACAGTTCGGTGTAGGCAATGGTGATGGGCTTGTTTTGCGTGCTCACCGAGCGGTAGTAGAGGCGGCAAAACTGGTAGGCTTGGGTGATGATCTCGTGCTCCACTTTTGCTATGTCGTCGGTGTCGGGAGTGCTCTGGCCGGGGGTGATGGTTAGTTTGATGGGAAACAACTTTCTGCGTACCATGCTGTCGTCGGAGAACCGCTCGTTGCAATAGAGCAGATACTGCCTTGGACGCAAGTGGATGATGGTGCCGCTGAGGGGCATGAGATGCTGAGATTGCATGTCGAAGGCGATAAGGTCTTCGGAGGTGGCGTCCACCATGTTCACCACATACACGGGGCATTGCAGCTTCAATTCTTGCAAGGCGTGCTCCACTTGGGCCGATTCGCGGCGGTTCATGGTCTTGTAGTAGTGTATTATCAGGCGGTCGGGGACGGCTTTTCGGTGCCGCACAAATTCAATGATGTCTTTGGTTATGGAGTTTCGCAGCGCACCCAGGTCGTTGGCCTTGCAGCAGTCAAACTGGTAGTAGTTACCCAGAAAATCGAAATAGAAGGCACTGCCCAGATAGGTTTTCTTGTCCTTGCGGCTGGCTCCCACGCCCACTATCAGGTCTCTGCTGGTGGTTGTGTGGGCCAATCTCCAAGGAAGGCCACCTTGTTTGGCCACTATGGCTGCCGCCATGTTGTCCATCGTGTATTTGAAATTGGGATTGGTATTAATCGTGTCGAGGCATATCATCTGCGACTGGATGTCCTTCCGCAGCAGTTCTAGTTTGAGCTGGTTGTAAAAATTGTTATCTTTTTCAGTGGATGTGGATTTCTTGTGCTTGAGCAGCACAATGGCCATATACTTTTTGCCGTTCTCGAATCGGGTGCTGTTCAGCTCATCCACTATGTGGGGTAGGGGGTCGGTGGAGGTGGGGTAAGGGATACTCAGGCTTTGCTCCCAATGTGGCAGCTGGTGGGTATAGCTGAATATGTTTTTGATTCCTTTTTCATTGTCTCCTCGTATTAGTATATCTTGGAGAGCATTCTTCTTTTCATCTTCCCCTTGAGGATAGATGATGAAATAAGTATAGTCAGAAGGTGGTTTCTTATAACAACCACCTTTTACAAACTCGTTGCGTAGGTAGAGGGTGGGGGTGCTGCTGCCCGTCGTCAGTAGCTTGGGCTCTTTGTCAATGGACATGATTTTTTGTGGATTCACCTGTATTCGGTCGTCGGAGGAGAGGGGTGCTATGCCCAGCGCCTGGGCAAAGGTGGCTGGCTGCAGCTCTTGGTTAATAAAGGTGAGCAACGCTTGGTTTTTGGTAGCATATTTGTCGCGGTCGTAATTTCGGATGGTTTTGCAACCTATTATCTCCTCTATTTCTTTATTCACTAGGGGGTAGAGTCCTTTGTCCTGTTGCATCCAGTGACGGTCGTGCAAATGTTTGCTTTTCACCACCTCGGTGCCCACAATCACGCTGAATGATTTGTTGCCCAAATTCAACTGTGTGGCAGAGGTGGTGCTCGCCAAGGATTGGCCTAGGGGCATAATGTTCAGCTGCCACCCATCACATTGGTCGCGGTAACGTGGTGAGAGGGCGTATTTTTTGTATATTCTATATTCATGGTTGTTTGGTGTGGGTAGGGGGCAGAATACTTCCACCTCGCCTATGAATCCTTGTCGGCAAGGGTATCCCTTCTGGCGGAAGTACTGCACAAGCTGTCGCTGCAGCCAGGCTTTGGCAAGGCGGATGTCCATGTTAAGGTCAAAGGTGATGGTGGTTTGGGGTAGCTGGGGCAGCATGTCGGCCACCTCTTCTTCCCAGTGGACAAAGTAGAAATCTGTCAATCCATCCAGCCTCTCTTGGTTGGCTTCCCACAGCTGGCCATCTCGCTCTTGGCCGAAGTGCACGGCATTTCGCTTCAGCCTCTTGAAGTCAGACTCGCTGAGCCCCTCAGTGCTAGTTATCACTTTTACTTGGTGTCTGGTTTCTTTGACCGTTATGCTTACGGCATTAAATAATAATCTTGTCATATATTATTTATTGTTATTTCATTGATGATTTGAATTGCAAAATTACACAATTTTTTTGACATAGACAAGCAATGCATGAGTTGTGTTGAAAAATAATAAAGCTATATATTGAGAGTGGAGATTGGTGAACCCATGATGGCCGCTCGGCGAGGGTGCGGATCAGCTGAAAAAATCCCCTCTCGGCATGGAACCGGGAGGGGATTGAAGGGCCGACGGGAAAGCCCGCCGATGATATATCAGCTGCTAGTGCAGCAGGGTGACGGAGCCTTTGGTGGTTTGCCAGCCGTTGGGGATGAGCTGGTGGGTGTAGCGGCATTGATAGACGTAGTTGGCTTGGGGGCAGACGCGGCCTTGGCTGGTGCCGTCCCAGCCTTCGTGCTGGTCGGTGCTGTGATATACTAGCACGCCGAAGCGGTCGTAGATCCATATCTCGTATTCCAGAATGCCGTTGCCAATGCCCATGAAGCGGTTGTTGGTTTCGAGCAGGGGGGTGAACACGTTGGGGAAGAAGATGTCGCTGCGGAGGATGGGTATGTTGAGGGTGACTACGTCGTGGCAGGTGGAGCTGGTGACGTCGATTGAGATGTCGAGGCTGTCAACATGGTTGGGCACATCGAAGGTGAGTTCGCGCTCGGTGGAGTTGAAGGCCAGGGCACCGTCGTACCACACATACCACAGGTGCTGGTTGTAGTGGCCGGTGGAGCGGTTGAAGGCTTGGATGCTGCGATGCTCGAGGGTGATGGCTTCGGGGCGCACTTCGATGATGGCTCGCACGGGTTCGATGGGGGTGACTTCTACCTGGGCTTGGTTGGGGCAGGTCTCGGTGGGTCGGTGGTCAACCTCGGCGGTGTAGGTGGTGGGAGCGTTGGGGCTGACGGCTATGACGGCGGCATGGGATTGGCTGTCGAGTGCGGGGTCGGCGGGGGTGGCGTGCCAGGTGATGTAGGGGGCATCGGTGTTAGCGGTGATGAGGTATTGGGGGTTGTCGCCGCAGTTGTAGGCGGTGTCGATGGTGATGGCGTAGGGGGTGATCATGACGAGCTGGAGGGTGAAGGCGGTGTCGATGAGGGGCTCTTGGGTGGCTAGGATGGTGTCGTGGTAGGTGCCGGGGGTGCGGAGGGTGTCGCCATGGAAGATGTAGATGCTGCCCATGCAGATGGAGTCAACGATGAGCACTTGGTGGTAGGCTCGGTTGGAGAGGTGGAGGGTGACGGTGGAGTCGCAGCCGAGGGTGGTGGCGAGGTGGTGGGTGTAGGTGCCGGCGGTGGTGTAGGGTGTGCCGGAGAAGAGGATGGTGTCGCCACGGCGGATGGTGTCGTAGAAGTGGTGGTCGAAGGTGGGGTTGACCATGAGGTGGAGGGTGATGAGTGAGTCGCATCCTTGGGCGGTGGTGAGGTGGTGGTCGTAGTCGTCGGCCAGGGTGTACCAGCTGCCTTGGAAGAGGGCTGAGTCGCCGGCGCAGATGGTGTCGGCGGTGTGGAGGTGGTATTGCTGCGACACGTGGTGGACGATGGTCACCAGGCTGTCGGCCCCGTGGCTTGTGGTGAGGTGGCGGTAGGTGGTGTCGAGTCGGGGGAGGTCTTCGCAGTAGAAGGTGTCAACGGTGGTGGACACGTTGGGCCAGATGTGGAGGTTGTAGGTGATGACGGAGTCGCACGAGCGGAAGAGGGGGAAGGTGAGGAGGGCGGTGGTGTCGGAGGTGAAGTGTTGGCCGCGATAGATGTGGTCGGGGGCGAGCTGGTTTTGGACGATGGTGTCGTAAACCTGTGCGGTGCCGGGATAATAGACGGTGAGTTGGAGTGTGCGCACGGAGTCGCATCCGTGGGTGGAGGTGAGCTCATGGGTGTAGGTGCCGGGGGTGTCGTAGGTGGTGTCGCAGAAGGGGTAGGGGGTGTCGGCACAGGTGGTGTCGGTGTAGTCGAGCTGATAGGTGGGGTTGACGGGGAGGTGGAGCGACACGGCACTATCGCAGCCGAGGGCTGTGGTGGTGGTGTAGAGGTATTCGCCGGTGGCGGAATAGGGGGTGCCGCCAACGGTGTAGGACTGGCCTTGGCACAGCTGGGCGAAGATGTGGTTGTGGTAGGCGGGATGGCCGTGGCTGATGATGGTCACCAGGCTGTCGGCCCCGTGTGTGGTGAGGAGGGATCGGCTGAGGGTGTCGATGGTGGTGGTGTCGGAGAGGTTGCAGAAGTTGCTGTCGAGGGTGGTGGATACGTTGGGCCAGATGTGGAGGTGGAGGGAGTGGGTGGAGTCGCAGCCGAGGGTGGTGGAGCGGTGGAAGGTGTAGGTGCCCGAGGTGGTGCCGGGGAGGAAGGTGGTGTCGTGATAGGTATAGCTGGGTGCGAGCTGGTTTTGGACGATGGTGTCGGAGTGGCTGGTGGAGGCTATGGGGTGGACGGTGAGGTGGAGGGTGACGGCACTATCGCAGCCATGGATTGTGGGCAGATGGCGGGTGCAGAGGTCGGTGGTGGTGAGGGTGGTGTCGTGGAAGAGGTAGGGTTGGTTGGCGCAGGTGGTGTCGTGGTGGTCGTGGGTGTAGGTGGGGTGGAGCGAGACGGTCATGTTGATGAGGCTGTCGGCGCCCAGGGCGTTGGGGATGGTGGCGGAGAGGATGCCGGCGGCGGTGAAGGTGGCTCCGTTCCAGCTGAAGGGCAGCTGATGGGGACAGATGGTGCTGTCGAGGGTGGAGGAGGTGTTGCGGATGACGCGGAGGGTGTAGGTGATGAGGCTGTCGCAGCCGCCTTGGAGGTCGGGCCAGGTGATGGGGAGGTTGGTGACGGTGTCGGCAAAGGTTTGGCCGAAGGCGGTGACGGGGAGGTCGTTTTCAGCCACGATCTGCAGTACGGTGCGTGTGGGAGTGGGGAGGAAGGTGATGGAGAAGGAGGTGTCGAAGGTGGTGCCGATGGAGTCGAATACGGTGACGGAATAGAGGACGGTGGTGTCGGTCTCGAAGCGTGAGGGGGCGGTGATGGAGAATGTGGTGTCGGAGGTTTGCTGGGCAAAGGAGCCTACGATGTGGGCGGAGTCGATGGCGGGGTTGTATTCGCCCACGGAGAGGAGGTCGGGGTTGAGGGCCAGCTCCCAGCCGAAGATGTAGCCGTTGTCCACTCCCCAGCCGTCAATCACTTCGATGTACCATGCTCCGTTCATGGGGCAGCCCACGAGGGAGGCGAAGGATTGGTCGGGGTGGTAGAATTGTGTGCCGGCTGCCACATGGGATGAATCGGCGATGTTGCCGTGGCGGTTGACATCGCGATAGACGAGGCCGTCGCCCATGGCATAGGTGTAGTTCTGGTCGGTGTTGTTGCTCCAGCAGTAGCGCCAGCCGGTGCCGGCGGGGTTGAGGGTGGAGTCGCATTTGTTGGCTGTGTTGTCGTAGGCGCCTATGTTGCCGAAGTGGGTGCTGTTGGTGTTGGATCCAGGCGACCAGCCGCGGTGTTCGGCGCCGATGGAGCTGGTGCAATTGGAGGAGCCAGAGCCGTAGAAGCGGAGGATGTCGGCACTCTGTCCGTTGGGGCAGGTGATGTTGATGTAGAGGTCGCCGATGAAGGAGTGCTCGATGTTGAGCATGACGTAGTGGATGTCGTTGACGGAGGTGATGACTTGGTTGGCATCGAAGCCGTCGAACACCACTTGCGAACGATAGGAGCAGCCGTGGTCGGAGGAGGGGTCGCAGTCTTGGCCATCGGGCAGGAAGATGCGTTCGCCCACCGAGAGGGTGGATCGGCTACTGCCCACCACGATGTTGTTGTCCTCGGCAGAACCCACGTTGACGTGGACGCTCTGGCCGGGGCAGATGGAGTCGGGGATGTTGAGGTGGAGCGCGGGGTGGAGGCGGTTGATGTTGACGAAGGTGGTGTCGGGGCAGATGGAGTCGGGGTTGGCCACCAAGGTGTAGCGACCCGACTCGAAGACGCGGATGGACTGGGTGGTGTCGCCTGTGCTCCAGAGATAGCTGCCAGCAGGGGCGGCGGTGAGGGTGACGGTGTCCTGAGTGCCCACTAGGTGGGTGCGGCCCGAGATGTGGGCGGAGTCGTGGTGGTGGATGGTGAGGTTGAGCACGGTGGAGGAGTCGCAGCCATAGAGGAGGGTGGGATGATTGGCGGTGTAGGTGCCGGAGGCGGTGATGAGGGTGCCGTCGAAATAGTAGGGCACGTTGTCGCACACCTCTTGGTTGAGGGTGTTGTGGTAGGAGGGCACCACCTCTACGTTGCGGCACACCAGGCTGTCGAGGCCGTAGATGTCGGTGAGGGTGTCAATTTGGGTGCCAGCGGTGGCAAAGGTGAGGTTGCCCCAGGTGTAGGGCATGAGGTCGGAGCAGATGTTGCGCGACACGTAGGTGATGGCTGTGACGTAGAACGAATCGACCGACTGGCAGCCGATCTGGGTGCTGAGCGAGATGTCGTCGAGGCCGAAATCGTTGGCTCCGTCGGTGGTGTTGATGTCGTAGATGGCAATGGTGGCCGAGGTGGATGAGCCGCTATTCCAGGTGTGGGTGATTTGCTGCCAATCGGAGGAGTTGGACAGGCGTGTGTCGGACCCAAGGGATGAGCCGTTGATTTTGACCCGCAGCAGGGGGAGGTTCTCGTCGGAAACGCTGTAGAAGATCAGTTTGTGGGCCCAGAAGGTGAACTGGTATTCGGTGTTGGGCTCCACGCTGACGGTTTGCTGCCAAACGGCATGAGATGAATTGTTGGAGCCGTTGGCTATGAGCATCTTGCCATTGCCAAGGGTGTGGTCGTAGGCAGAGAAGTCGCTGATGAAGGAAGCGGGCTGGGGTGTGACGGCGTAGTAGTCTTGCGGCAGGTTGCCGTTGCCGTTGGCCATATAGGTGTATTGCGAGGTGAAACCTGTGTTGCCCTGCTCGAAATCGCCGTTGACCACGCGGTTATTGTCCATGAGGGTGGAGTGGATGTAGTAGTAGCCGGAGCGGGTGACATAGGTGCGCAGCAGTGGACCATTGCCCAGGTACGAGCCAGCGGCGTTGTACCATTCGTAGTTGGTGGCTCCAGCGGCCCACAAGTTGGTGGTTCTATAGCATTGGACGATGGTGTCGGGGGTGTGGGTGATGGTGGGCGAATGTTCCACAACGAGGTTGAGGTGGACTACGCTGTCGCAGCCCCATTGGTTGGTGAGCTGCTGGGTGAGGGTGGTGTTCTGGGTATAGGTTTGACCCATGACCACGATGCTGTCGCAGGCCGTGGCGGTGGTGGTGATTTCGTGGTTGGAAGCGAGGGTGAGGTTGAGGGTGATGAGGCTGTCGGCGCCCAAGGCGTTGGGGATGGTGGCGGTGTAGGTGCCAGCAGCGGTGATGGTGGTGCCATGCCAGAGGAATGGCAGGGTGTTGGCGCAAGCCACGGAGTCGTAGGCATAGGCGGTGTTGCGGATGACGCGGAGGGTGAGGTATATCAAGCTGTCGCAGCCACTGGGCTGGGGCACAGCGAGGAGGCTGTCGGTCACCTCATCGGCAAAGGTGGTGCCATAGACGGTGTAGGGCAGCTGGTTCTCGGCGATGATGATGGTGCGGGAGTTGGTGGGCGAGGGGTGGAATGTGATGGTGAAGGTGGTGTCGAAACTGTGGCCGAGGGTGTCGTTGATGGTGACGGTGTAGTGGACAATGGTGTCGTGGGTGAGGTTGGTGGGGGCGGTGATGGTGAAAGTGGAGTCGGAGGTGCGCACATGGTACATGCCTTGGAGGTCGGCAGTGGCGAGGGAGGGCTGGTAGCTATTGCGCGAGAGGCGGTCGGGGTTGAGGGCCAGTTCCCAGCCGAAGATGTAGCCGTTGTCCACTCCCCAGCCGTCAATCACTTCGATGTACCAAGATCCGTTCATGGGGCAGCCCCTGAGGGAGGCGAAGGATTGGTCGGGGTGGTAGAAATTGGTGCCAGCAGCCACGTTGGAGGAGTCCATGGAATAGTTGTTGACGGCTAAATTGTCGAAACGATAGATGAGGCCGTCGCCAGGGGCAAAGCTGTAGTTGGACTGGTTGTTGTTGCTCCAGCAATAGCGCCAGCCGGTGCCGGCTGCGTTGAGGGGCGCGGTGGAGTCGCAGGGGAATTGGGTGTCTTCTTGGTCGATGGGGAGGCCGAGGGAGGCTCCTTGGAGGTTGTTGCCAGGTGCCCAGCCGCGATGATCATTGCCGATGGAGCTGGTGCAATAAGACATGCCATTGCCATCAAAGCGGAGGATGTCGGCACTCTGTCCGTTGGGGCAGGTGATGTTGACGTAGAGGTCGCCGATGTAGGAGTGCTCGATGTTGAGCATGACGTATTGGATATCGTTGGGCGAGGTGACGATTTGGTAGTTGCCAAAGCCGTTGAACTCAAGCTCGGAGCGATAGGAGCAGCCGTGGTCGGAGGTGGGGTCGCAGTCTTGCCCATCGGGCAGGAAGATGCGAGTGGGGTCGGACATGGATGCAAGGGTGTTGCGATTGATGGTGACATTGGTGTTGAGGCCAAAGCCCACCAGCACATCGGCACTCTCGCCGGGGCAGAGGGAGGAGGGCACGCTGAGGTTGAGGTCGAGCGAGTAGTCGGATATGCCGAAGGCCACGCTGTCGTAGCAGTTGGAGCCAAACACTTTGAGCCAGTAGTAGCCCGAGGAGGTGACGGTGATGCTCTGAGTGGTTTCGCCGGTGCTCCAGAGGTAACTGTCGGCGGGGTCGGCGGTGAGGGTTACGGCATCGTTGCCGATGAGGGGGCGGATGCCGTTGACCACGGCCTGATAGCAGGTGGTGTGGCCGGTGACGGTGGAGCCGCATTCATCGCAGCAGAGGTCGTTTTGTTGCCGCACGGTGAATGTGTAGGCGGTGTTGTGCTGGAGGTTTTCGAATCGGCACTCGGTTTCGTTCACCAGAGTGTCGTGCCCGTTGCAGGATACGATGTAGGGGGGTGTGTTGTTCTCGGCATACCAGCTGATGGTGATGGTGCTGGCGGTGGAGTCAACCACATGCGCGGACAGGATGGAGTCGGTGCAGAGGGGGGTGCGGCAGATGACGGTGTCGGCGCATGGGGCCGAGCCGCTGTCGGCTGTTGACACCACAGTGATGTAGTAGTGGGTGTTGCGGGAGAGGTTGTTGATGGTGGTGTAGGAGAAGTTGCTGTGGGTGGTGTCGGTGAGGGTGTAGGTGTTGGTGGCCGGATTGTAGAGGCCATAGCTGATGAGATAGGGCTGCAGAGAATAGTTGGCCGGATCCCATGATATTTCGGCCGATGAGGTTGAGGAAGAGGTTATGTGCAGATTGCGCACAGCATTGGCGCAGGATGAGGGCGAGATGGTGTAGAATAATTCAAATCCCGCATACGTGGTTTCGTAGTTAAGACCATAGAAGTAGATTTCCATGAACCCTTCATCGGTGGATAAATCCAGGGTGGAGGTGTGTATTTCTTGCGTTGAACCATTGTAGCCGCACTGTGCTAGGATGTAGCTGTCGTCGTCCCATTGTATGTTGCCCCACACATGGATGGTGTCGCCCGGCAGGGCATAGAAAAAGACTGAGGCACGATAGACGAGTGCCATATTGCCATTGATGCCACCATTGTCGTAGAAAACGCCGGTGTCGCTCACGATGCCGCCTTCTTCGGGCGTAATGTTCCAAGGGTAACGACTGGAAACAATGCGCCAATAGCTGGCATCGTCCACATTGGAGGTGTCAAGCGTTTGGGCTTGAAGTGTATTTGCAAAGGAACAGATGATTATGGCGAACCATAGTAATCTCTTAAAGAATAAAGATTTATCCATATAATTCGTATTAATTCGTTGCATTTATTAGATGCTACAAATATACGATTTATATTTAAATAAATTATTTTTTATTATATAAAGTAACAAAGGAATGTGTTGGCGGCATGCCATGAGCGGGGGCAAGCGAGGCCCCAAGGGCTAGAAGAGATAGCTGAATCCCAAGCGGATGGGGGCTCCGCCACTGGACTGGATGCCCAGGAGCAGCTGATGGGTGCGGCTGATGGAATGGATGCCCTGCAGGGGGTATTCGTCGAGATAGGATTTGTGCTGGAGGGTGGTGGTGTGGGCATAGGCAAGGGAGGCCAGGTGGAGGTAGGCATGGAGGCAGCAGTGCTGGCCTAGCATGTAGGTGGCCACGGGGGTGAGGCTCAGCTGCCACTGGCGCTGGGTGGAGGGGGTGAGGGTGCTTATGGCTTCGTCGTAGCGGTTGTAGATGGTGGAGGTGTGGATGCCATAGCTGTGGGCATAGAGGACTTCGGCTTCGAGGTGGAGGGCAAAGCTGCCTAGGACACAGATCTGCTGGCGGGCATAGAGGCCAAGGGCGGCTGTGAAGCGGGTCTGCTGGGTGTTGGTGGCGGGCTTGAAGAGTTCGTCCACGGGGTCGTAGTAGCAATGGGTTGAGGTGGATATGCTGTTGCCCACGCTGAGGTCGAGCCCCACCTGCAATTGGCTGCTAAGGCAGTAGAAGACACGCGGAGAGAAACTGAGAGAACGGCTGTTGGGCAGCCTGTCGTTCCACGCCTGCAACCCCGACTCGGAGTAGGTGGATTGGCTGGTGGCATAGCGGCAGTCGGCACTGATGCCCCACTGGGCTTGAAGCGAGAGCGAGCCGAGGAGGAAAAGGAGGGTAAGTAATGAACGCTTGGACATGGATAATGAAAAAAACTCCTTGTTGATTAATGCTGAAAACAACATTGAATCAAACAAGGAGGGTTAAAAAAAAACCACAAAAAAACTCATTCTTAAATCGGGTTCAAGAGGTTATTTCCTCTTGAGGTTGCCCAACGCATAGGTGGGATGGAGTTTCAGCCCAGGCACGTATTCCATGATGCCGGCTACTTGCTCCTTGTCGGTGTATTGCCAGAGGGTGTAGCGGGTGGAGGGGAATTTGAGGCCGTTGCTCACGATGATGACGTGGTAGGCGGCATAGCGTTCGAGGGAGAAGTATTTGAGGTAGGTCTCCTGGGTGGCCATGATGATGGGCTTGACGCCATAGCGCTGCTCAAGCAACTCGAAGAGTTTGTCGATGCGCTTGATATTGAGGTCGTAGGGGTTGTCGGGCACCACATACACAGCGGGGGCAAGTGCCATGGTGAATCCTTTGACGGCAGCCTGGAAAGCATCAAACTGGCTTTGGGCTGAATGATGGCGGTCGTAGCGCATCACAGCACCCACGGGAAAACCGGCTTTGACGGCTTGCGAAAGGTTGGTGGCGCAGCGTGAGTCGGTGATGGTGGCACCGGTGGTGGCCATCACATATACATAGTCGAGGTCGTTCTGTTCGTGCACGGCGGGCCAATCGATAGTACCTTGATTTTGAGATACAAAAATACCCAGAGGGGCAGTGGTCTGAGCGGCTGCCACGAAGGGCAGTGCCAGCAGGAGGGTGAGGATGATTTTGCGCATATTCATTATTATTTTTTTCGGTATTTGAATTTGCAAAGATACGAATAATTATTGAATAATGAAATTTTTCTTTGGTTGAGCCCGGTTTGAGGCTATGCTTAGGGCAGCAATTAGCCCCTGCTTACGATGATTTTTATCTTAAGCAGGGGCTAGGCTTGGGGGTAACTTATGCTGCGCGCCGATCTAGATGGAGAGCGCGATGAGTATCATGATTTCGCCCGCAAAGATGCGCAGGAACATGGTGAGGGGATAGACGGTGGCATAGGCCACGGCAGGGCGGTCGGTCTCGGTGGAGGCGTTGGCAAAAGCCAGGGCTGGTGGGTCGGTGTAGGAGCCGGAGATGAGGCCTACGATGGTGTAGTAGGGCATCTTGTAAACCAGTCGGGCCAGCAGGAATCCAATGACGATGGGCACGATGGTGATAATCAATCCGTAGATGATCCACATGTAGCCGCCGTCAACGATGGTCTGCACAAAGCCCGCGCCAGAGGTGAGGCCCACAGCACCCAGGAAGAGGCAGATGCCCATTTCGCGCAGCATCATGAGGGCCGAGGTGGTGGCATAGGTGACCACTTTGTACATGGGGCCGAAGCGAGCGATGAGGATGGACACGATGAGGGGGCCGCCGGCCAAGCCCAATTTGACGGGCTGGGGGATGCCGGGGAACTTGATGGGGATGATGCCCACCAGGATGCCGAGCACGATGCCGATGAAGATGGGAATGAGGTTGGGGATGTCGAGTCGCTTGAGCGAGTTGCCCAGTTTCTGAGCACATTGCTGCACGTTTTCGTCTTCGCCCACCACCAGCACACGGTCGCCCATCTGCAGCTGGAGCGATGCCGAGGCAAGCAGGTCAACGGAGGCACGTTTCACACCGGTGATGGTCACGTTGTAGCGTTTGCCCAACTGAAGTTCGCCAATGGTGCGGCCTTGGATTTCGGGTCGGGTGACCACGATGCGCTTGGACACCAGGTTGCCGGCTTTGTCTTCCCAGGGAATTTCCTTGTCGTTGAGTTGTTCGCCAATGATTTTCACAAATTCGGGGGTGGCGTCCTTGCCAATGATGATGCGGAGGATGTCGCCTTTTCTGATGATGGTGGTGCTGTTCACATGCTCCTCTTGGCCGTCTTGGCGCATGATGCGTGAGATGATGAACTTGCCTGTGAAGAGCTTGGTGAGCTGCTCCACGGTGAGGTTGTCAATCAGGGTCACTTTGAGGGCGATACGCTCGCGCTCGGTGGTGTTGGACGATTTGGCTTCTTGCTCCTCTTTGTTGGAGTCGATGCGCAGGATGGCGCGCATGATGATGGGCACAAAGATGATGCTGAGCACGGCCAAAGGATAGGCCACGGCATAGGCCGAGGAGAGCATAGGACCGTTGGCACTGCCGGCATCCTTGAGGGTTTGCTGGGCGGCACCGAGGGAGGGGGTGTTGGTGACGGCACCGGTCATGATACCGGTCATCACGTCGAGGGGGGTGTTGGTGGCAAAAGCCAGGATGGCTGCCGTGACGCAGGCCATCACTATCATCACTATGGCCACAATGTTGAGTTTCAGTCCGCCCTCTTTGAGCGAGGAGAAGAACGAGGGACCCACTTGGAGGCCGATGGCATAGACAAAAAGGATGAGGCCAAAATCTTTGATGAAGGTCATCATGCTGGAATCTGGCACCATGCCGAAATGGGAGAGGATGAGTCCGACGAAGAGCACCCAGGTGACTCCGAGGGAGACTCCCTTGATTTTGAATTGGCCCAGGTACAGGCCGGCTGCAATTGTGAGAGCAAGCAGTAGGATGCTTTGTCCTACGCTAGGGGTGAAAAAGATGTCATATAACCACTGCATACACTTATCATTTAGGGTTAATAAAAAATCTTTAAGTTGCCATAACTATGTTACTTGTCGCAAATATGGCGTTTGCATTGACGTTGCAAAGATACGAAATTTTTGTTAATTGATGGAAAATGTTTCTCCCTAATGGGGGCGAGGGAAGGGGTCAGCAGTTGTTGTCGATGGGGTCGATGCAGAACTCTCTGCGTTTGCAGCGCTTGCATTCGTGGCCCATCCACACACGGTCGAATTGGTCCATGGCTTGCTCCACCAGCGAGGGGTCGTCGGTGAGTATGCCCGACTCGAAATTGCGTGTGCCTTCGCCTTTCATCCCTATGCCGGCTCCGGTGAGGTTGGCGCTGCCGATATATACTTCTTGGCTGTCGAAGATGATCATCTTGAAATGCACCCGCGGGCAGAGGGCTCGCTCCAGTCCGCCATAGAGGGCGGGATATTTGTCAAAGTCTTCACGGAATGCGGGACCGGGCTCTTTGGCGTGTATCAGCCTCACTTCCACCCCGCGGCGGATGAGCTGGGCCAGCAGTTTGAGGAAAGGCACTTTGTCGCCTTGGCTGTCGATGTAGGCATCCTTGATGTCGGCTGTGCCTATCCACAGGGTGTGCTTCACATCTTTGCAATGGGCCAGCACTTGGGTGTAGTGGCGTGAGTTGGCGATGAAGGTGGTGGGCATGGGGTGCTAGAGGATTTGCAATGCTATGGCGGCGCAGGCTTCGGCATCGGCCAGGGCGTGGTGGTGGTTCTTGAGGTCGTAGCCGCATTTGGCTGCTATGATGTCCAGGTTGTGGTGCCCTTCGGGCCATACTTTGCGCGATTTCAGCAGGGTGCAATAGAAGGGGTAGTCGGGGTAGTCCATCTGGTAGCATTGAAACACCGCCTTGAGGCAGTTCTCGTCAAAGGCTTTGTTGTGGGCCACCAAGGGCAGCCCTTCGATGAGGGGCTCTATCTCGCGCCACACATCGGGAAACACCGGGGCATCGGCCGTGTCGTGCTGGGTGATGCCGTGCACGCGGGTGCACCAATAATTATAGTATTCGGGCTCGGGTTTGATGAGTGAGTAGTATTGGTCCACTTTCACTCCGTCACGATAAACCACTATGCCCACTGCGCATACGCTGGTGCGTTCGGCATTGGCGGTCTCGAAGTCGATGGCTGCAAAATCTTTCATTGGTGGAGGGTTTGGGCTGTGGGGGATGGGCTTACTGATTGGTCGATTTGTATTTTACCCCAAAGAGGTAGTGGGCCAGAAATGGGCTGAGGCGGAGTATGGCACTCACCGCCAACGACAGCATCACCACCACGGCAGCCAGCAGGGTGGCCGAAAGGGTGGTGGAGAGGATGTTGGATTTGAGGTAGGTACCCAGCACGCCCATGTTGGAGAGGAAGAAATAGTGTATCAGGTAGATGTCCAGTGTGCGGCGGCCAATGAATTGGAGCGTCCTGCCCATGGTTGTTTGCTGCGAGAATACCTGCTCATTTTTGCTGAACAGCAGCACCATGGTGAGTATGCCGCAGCATTGCTGCACGAAGTTGGCAATGATCACTACCCATTTGCACAAAGGCCCTTTGGGCAGCCACAGGTGGTGGTTGAATTGCAGGGCAATGTAGATGCCTAGGAAGAGCAGTATGACAAGGGCGGAGAGGTGTTGCTGGTTGAGCCATCGGAGCACTTTCGGGCGATGGCAAGCCACGATGTTGCCAAACACAAAGAATATCAGATAGTGGGCAATGTGCTTGATGCTGAGGAAGCCGGCTAGGGTGTGGGTGGAGCTGAGGCAAGGCCAGGAGTTGATGGGGCTGTAGATGAACAATCCCACCGCCAAGCCGATGAGAGTCAGGTGAGTCCATCGCCGGGGCAGCCGGTGGAGCGCATAGGTGACAACAAAATATATAATGAATAAACCCAGCAGCACCCAGGTAAACCAGTAGCCATGTTTCCACGAAGAGGTGAAGAAATCCACTACCAAGTCCAGGTTGTCGGGTGTGCCCAAGTGGGCTTTCCTCCAGTCTCGCAGGTCGCCCGGCACCGAATTGATGCCCATGAACGTGAACAACAGGCCGAACACAATTGTGGGAAGCGCTTGGATGCGTGTCTTTTTGGCCACGAGGGACTTGAACTGGCCGAAACTGGTAATCTGCGAGATGTTGTAGGCAATGAAACCGCTGATAAAGAAAAACAACGGCATGCGGAAAGTGATAGTGAACAAAGAGATGGGGGTGGAGGTGTGGAGGCAGATGCTGTGGATGTGCTGAAACACCACCAGCAGCATGGTGAATCCGCGTAGTGCATCAATCCATTGTATCCTTTGTTTTGTGCTAATTGTCGTTTCTTGCATTAGTAATCAGTGGCATAGCATCAACGATGCAAACTCAATTGGGTTTGCAAAGATACTCAAATTTTTTGGAATGGCAGTCTCTTGCTGTGCGATCAACGCTGTATCTTCCAAAATGAAGAAATGCCAGCCAAGCAAAGCGCAAGGCCCAGGCCGGTGTAGAAATAGGCAAAAAAGGAGGTGGGGATAGAACTCAAATGGCGGAGCACAATACCCAGGGTCATCATAAAGGCGATGATGAGGTAGCCTTTGACCGTCAAGAATTTATATAGCGGTGCCTTGGGATGCTCCATAGCATTGATGCGTTGGGCATTCTTGCCTATGACGCGCAAAAACATAAGGCTAAAAAGGATAAATACAACGATAGACCACAGCCACACACAAGTGCCATCCTCAATGGCCGCCGTAATGCCGAAGCGGGCAATGTTGATGCCAGCAGCCGCCCACACAAGGGCATTGGTGATGATAAGCCATTTTTTATGAACCATAAATAATGTTTACAATAATGTATGCGAATTTGTGCTAAACTTGCATATCCCTTGTCTATAGCCTCTCCACACGCCATAGTTGTTGCCTGGTGGTTCTCGCTATTGCACAATTCATCTCACCTTCACAGCAAAGCCATCATAGCTGGCCGTAATGCTGTGGGATGGGTCATCCAGCGCGATGGTGAATCTGTCGTTGTTGCGAGTCACATGCAGCGTGCCGCTGCTGATATTTACAGTCTGATACCCACCATTAGGCTGACTTTCTTTAACCTCCACTATTGCACTTGCCCCCGACAGCATATCGTTGTTGTTGGTGCTGATGGCGATATCCTCCTTCAGTTCGTCCTTTGTGGTGATGGTTAGTTCGTTCCTGTTGTTGTAGTCCCTGAAAAAATATTGGTGCGAGGACTCATTGCAATGTTCTTCTACATAATTGAGTCCCTGTGCTGCGGATCCCACTCTCAACGAACCCTGTCCTGTGGGGAACTCGGGACTATAGATACCTCCTTCAAAACAGAATCGCAGCAGCACCCCACTAACCATTGAGCCCTCGCCATATATGCGATAGCGGCTGTTGCCAAACTTCACAAAAGTCACCGTTCCGCTGGACAAGAAGACATATCTATCATCGCCCATGAAATGTTCCGTGAAGGTCACAAAGCATCCTCCCTCGTCGTTGTATGTCGCATCGTCATGGATGGTGTAGGTAACCGAATCGCCATCAAACTTAGAGAAACCTATCCGTAGGCTATTCCCATCGTTCAGCATAACATTCAAGTAATAAGTATTCTCGCGGTAATATGTCGATGCAATACCGAAATAACCATGTTCGTAGGTATATGACGTTTCCCAGTATGTCATCCATCCTGTGCACTCCAGAGGCACAAATACATTGGGGTCGCTAGGCTGATCGGGAATGTCAGGAGTGCCGGGAGTATCTGGTGTATCAGGTTCTTTTTGGCAACCCACCAGCATAACTGCCGACAGAGCCATCACCAAGGTGGCGATAATCACGCCCATCAAGTAACAAGTTTTTTTCATAAGGCATAAGTGTTTAAAATGATTTTGCAAAAATACAAAAAAAAATCGACTAAAACCCGTTGTCTGAATTGATTTCCCGCAAGGATAAAAGATACAAGTTTGTTAATAGCTCAGATTCATTTACTTGTCACTTGAATTTAGCGTGAACGGATGTGGCTATAAATCCGTTGCATCGGATTCGACAGACAATGCTCCTTTTCTATATTAAATATCCCTGCGGATTATTAACATTGTGATGAGCGAGTGCAGAACAGAGCTTGCTCAAGTTATGCCGAGCCGAAACAATGTCAGCGAAGCTAATCCTTTTAGTAAACCTTAGGGATTGACAATCCGCCATAATAGTGTAAGAGTTTTTGTTTGCAAGTGTTGCATATATATATCTGTTTTTCTAGTTGTGGCTTTTTATTTGCATCGCAAATATAACAGTTTCTATCATTATTGGGGCAATGTTTAAGGCCAAAACAATGAAGCAATTCATGAACACCTACTTTATAAAACAATGACTTATTGGAAACCCGATAGTCTGAAACAACTGCGCTATGTCCGGGGCAGAAGCTTAGTCCTAAAACACCATAGTCGTTAATGCCGTGCGCGGTGGTAGAAATATCGGAATGAGTCAACCCCAGTATGTAACCAGACTGAGGATGTTGGTTTCGAATAATTGAATCGGCTCTATATCTGTGTCTGGCAGTGTATATGTACTTCTTTGGTAGCGTATCCACTTCTAGAAGATGCACCTTAACCGATATCTCGGGAACTAGTGTGTCAAAGCAATTCTGTATATCTGCTTGAAGTATAGAGGCTTCTTGTGTAGTGAAATTATTATAAGGCTGCAAATACACGGTTAACTCCTTAAATCCATTTACCGGGTTGTGGGAACAGCTAACAAGGATTAATGTTAGCAGGATAAAATATAACCATTTCATAACAATATTGAGTGTTTTAATGCAATTCGGCAGCAGTATTATGTGTTTATTTCTGTTGAATCAGATTTTATATTTTCGTTATTTTCGTCGCATCGGATTTATAATCCGATGCTTCTTATTATTAGGATTTTCAATCCGACAGACAATATTCCTTTTATTTGAATATTCATGCGGATTATAAACATTGTGAAGATCGAGTGCAGAACAGAGCTTGCTCAAGTTATACCGAGCCGAAACAATGTCAGCGAAGCTAATCCTTATAGTAAATGGTGTCGGATTATAAATCCGACACAACAGCAGTTGTCAGAACATCGCTGGGGCTGGATTTATCTCTTTTCCCTTGGTCCCATAAATCTATCACCATTCAAGTGAATCATATGGTCAGGAATTTCTGCAATCCATACTTCTGTTTCCCATGCCAAAGAATCAGAAAATTTTTTGAAGGTTTTGAAGTCCAGAAATGCTGTCACATAAATTATCCCGGATGTAACGTTGCCCGTCATCTGACCTATCTCAACAATTCTTTTGGAATCCATCGGTCCTACAGAAGTAACGGATTCCACGAAATATATCCAATCCTTGTCGTCCCGATAGAGGACTACATCAGGCATTTTGTCGTGGAGGGTTATCTCGAATCCAAGATTTTTGAGTTTCTTAACGTTCTTTACAAGATTTTTTTCTGTTGTATCACCCACATAAAGGCACTCTGAATTTGGAGCAAAACGTGGCGCAAATTCCTCGATAATAGCTTTCTGTAGCTGATTGTGCTTTCCAGGGGAGAATGTAAAATCCTGATTGTTAATCTTGACTGGCATCTTCTCCATCTGCTTCTTTGAGGCATATATGTCTTTTAGACTCTGGTGATGGTTCATAAAAGATTCTATTTCAAATTCGTTGTCCTCATGGACACTCATACCATCAATTTCTTGGATAGAACGAATTACCCTCAGGAACTCGTTGGTGATCCTGTAACGGTAGTTAGGACTATTGGTTGCCTTGCCGTTGTCCTCAATGATAGCAGCTGTGCGGAAATGGTGCATAGCTTTTTTTCGAAATGTTTCACGGCTATTTTCAGCGTAAGTAATACCGTATTCCTTATCAATGAAGTCTATTACATCATGGATTCGTATCCATTCGTTAGTTGCTTCTTCGAAACTTGTTTCCTTCTTGATGTTTGCCATGGCAAGCAATGTCAGACAGCATATTGCTGACTGTTGCTGTTGAGGCATCCCTATTCGTTCCAATAAATATTTGACGGTTTCTAATTTATCCATTGCTCTATGATTGTGTTACAATTATGTTCGGTCAGTTCTTGTCCCATGAGTTGATTACCCATGTCAATGATAGTATCTGTATCAGGAACCGGCATGTTATTTATTTCTGTTGAGTTTACCTGTGTGGATCCATTCAAGATACGGTAGTACGTATCATAGATGGTTGAGTTAAATAGAACATACAGACCATAGGCGAGTTCTGGAGTCTCGCATTTGATATAGTTTACTTTGTTCTGTGTACTGATGTGGGCATACTCTGGATGGTCCGACTGCAGATATATACCACACTGAAGCCGTCTTCTCTCCTCTTTTGCTGTGAAACGCTTTACGAGGAGATAATTTGTATTTTCTTGCAAGAATCCTGATCGATTGGTTGATATATATTCATACTCCTTTCCTACAGGCCATTCCACCCTACCATTGCGGATGTGTTGACTGTAGAATAATGGAAAGGTCTTTTCGGATGGTTTATCACGAAGGACATCTCTTGTTCTGAAATCGACAATAATTCCTGTCTTCATTGGATGATTAATGGAAGTTAGTGTTTCGTTCAAGTGTGACAGTTTGTTAAGAATTGTAGATTCTTGTTCATCCGTCACTAGAAATATATACTGATTGCTTGCAACGACAACATTATAAGGGGCTTGAAACTCTCGTATATCAGTAAATTCAGATGTTGAAGAGGACGTTATTCTTACTGTTTCTGGATGCTCTGTTGTTTTCTTTATTTTAACTATAATGGTTTCTTGAAGAACACTTTCGCTGCCAAATACCTTGTCTCTGCTTGAAAAAAGGTGAATGTGGGCTATGATACAATTAGAAAATAAGTATTCACGGAATTTGGCAAAGTACGCCCCAGATGTCCATGATCTCGGAATGATATATACAAGTTCCTGGTTCTCTTTCAATGTTTCAATAGCTTTTGCCCAGAACAGGAAGTAAAGATTTGGCGTACCATGACAAACGTGGGGAAATGCTTTCGCCTCTGCATCATCCTTGCCAATCTTCTTGTATGGAGGATTGCCAATAATGTAATCAAATTCATCCTCTCTCGATGTAGTTGTAAGATAATTGTCAGTTTTAATCTCAAAATCAAGATTTCGACCCTTTCTTATCTCTGTCAGGTTTTGCAGAAGTATTGGCAGCACCTTTTTGTCATTCTCATAGCATACTAGGCTTATATGGCCGTTATATCCCATATTAAGGATTCTTTCAACAATAGCAGCTGACAGCATGCCAGTACCGGCTCCTGCATCGAGAATTCTTATTACGGGCAATGCGAGATCTATAACGAAAAGATCAGCCATAAAGCGTGCTGTTAATTCAGGTGTGAAAAACTGACCATATTCTTTACGTTGAGTTTTGGGCATGGTTTCAACAAAAGACAATGTGGTTTCTGTAACTTCTCGAAGCATAGGTATGATTCCTTTATTCAGAATGATTGTAGTACGTGTATCGTTTTTTGCAACCTGTCACTGTCAATGGATACACCTTTGGGGCTACTTTTTACGTATATTTTCTCCTGAGGCAAATACAACTCTTTTTGATTGAAATGTAGCAACAATGTTCGCAGAGATACATTGACAATAGTTGTTTAAGTATACAAATTAGCCAGGTCTCTGCATACTACAGAGACCTGGCTTGGATTATCGTATCTTATTTCACCTCGATCGGCTTGATGTGATCGAAGAGGAAGGTGCGGAGGTTGGCGATGGGGATGCGCTCTTGCTTCATGGTGTCGCGGTCGCGGACGGTGACGGAGTTGTCGGTGAGCGTGTCGTTATCCACGGTGATGCAGTAGGGGGTGCCGATGGCATCCTGGCGGCGATAGCGGCGGCCGATGGCATCTTTCTCGTCGTACTGGAGCATGAAGTCGTACTTCAAAGAGTCGATAATCTCGCGAGCCTTCTCGGGCAGGCCGTCTTTCTTGACCAAGGGCAGGACTGCGGCTTTGTAGGGTGCCAGCACTGCGGGGAGGCTGAGGACGGTGCGGGTGCTGCCGTCTTCGAGGGTCT
>JAKSMP010000018.1 GCA_024400505.1 Bacteroidales bacterium
ATAGAAATTGACGTAGCGTTCTTTCGAATCCATATTTCCCATTGTTAATAATCATCAGTAACGAAGAAAAACAGATATTATTGTGTGGGATGAGATTCGCGGCAAACTTGAGAGGATATCGGGTTATAAGTTTAGTGGTTTATGAGTTTAGTGGCGAAAACCTGATTGAGACGTTCGCCGAACCCACCTAGAAAACAAGTAATAGAACTCACCTAAATAAAATGCCAGCCCATCTGCTATCGCACAACCTTTACCGCGAGACTACTGATTCGACGCCTCGGCCTTATATAGAGACCAACTTTAGTCTTATATAGAGACCGGATTTGATCATATATAGAGGACATTTTTGGTCTTATATAGAGGACGTTTTTTACCTTAAGTAGTGCTAATCTGAGGTTCTATCAGGAGCATCAAAATGGCAGCATTTCGCTGACAAAACGACAGGCACTCTTCGCCGCCACAAACCCCATGGTTCGCTACTGGGGAACCCCATAGTTCCCAGCCACGAACCATGGGGTTCCCGACCTCGAACCATGGGGTATTTTCAGACAAAGGAACAGATACTGATTATCATTAAATTACAGAAACAGACTCCATCACACCCCCATACACTAACCATGCCAAAATGACAGTGCTAAGCGCACAAAAGTGACATGAGAAGGAGCTGATGCAACCCGAAGACATTCTTTGCCAGAGGACATACACAGCGTCACCTATCTAACGATAAAGGTGAGTTCTATAAATTCCACATTTGAAAGTCATGAAATCAATTATCATTTTTCTAGTGATTTATAGAACCCACCTAAATAGAGGAAGATATTACTTACAACTCCGTGACTAAGAAGGCCATGTACATGGGCAGGGTCAACAACGAGCCGTTACGGCCAATGCTGTAATCGCCAAATTTGAGGGCTTGAGACACATGGTATTTTCTATCTTTCTTTTATATATTACAAATCAATTATACAACACTTTTTCGGGCGACTTTTTGATTTTGCAAAAATACGATTTATTTTTGACATCGTGGCACTAATATAAGGAAATCTCTAAAATTTGTTTTTCTAACCAAGCGAGCTTGGATAGAAGGACTTTCAGTCCGTAAGTCTCGCTTGCGAAACTTAAATAATCCAATTTTTAGAGGCCATGTAGAATTACCAGAAGTAACCAACTTGCCGCGCATTATATCAGAAGGGCAAAATCAGCCGAGGCTATCTGCGGCCGAAGATGAGGTGGGCGAGCTCGGTTTCGCGGGGGTTGCCGGGCTTGGGGCCGAAGGAGCGGAGCTGCCGGAGCGACTTGACAAAGGTGCCGTCGGGTTTCTGCCGCTTGAGCAGGGTTTCGATTTCGGCCCAAGAGGAGAAGGTGTAGTGGGATTTGAGTTGATGAACGATATAGCCACATTCCACCTCGGGGCATTGGGCGGAGAATACGAGCTGGCACCCGACGAGCTTGATCAACCCACAGCGAAGCGCATTGCTGAGCGCAACAGCCAGGGGGACGCAGTCGTGCTTAAGGCCTTCTTCGGTCAGGCCGAAGGGGCGTTGGGGGAAGGTGTGGCGGAGACACTCCTCCACCTGGGGATGAACGATGGGGTCGGCCATGGTGTCGCCATCCAGCAAGGTGACTTCTTGCAATCCCCCTTGTCGGCCCGCCTCATAGAGCATGGGGCCTTGGCCTTGGTGAAAAACATCATCGAGATACAACGGCTGGCCGGGCACAAAGATAAGGCAGCTGAAGGTGTCGCCAACGGCCAGCTTGCTGTTCTCGGAATGCTCCACCACAAAACGCCCGCCACCCAGATGGCGGAAATGGCAGCAGCGGTCCGGTGCCCAGCAGACACGAAGCACGTCGAACTGACGGAGATTGGAGGAACTGACATGCTGGCCAACGACAAAGTCGGAAGGAATGATATTGGAGATAGTAGTGCTCATGGGATTTCGATAATGTTGGTGAAACGGTTCCACAGGGGGTCGCGGCGATAGGCCGACAGGGCGCCAGCAGGCACATGGAGGGTGATGCGGCTGAGGTCCATCTCGCTGAAGGTATGATTAAAGATGCGAGGAGGATTGGAGGCCAGCACCGTGATGGAGCGCAAAGCGGTATCTTCGACAAAACCATAGTCGCCGATGAACCGAACGCCCTCACCCACCACCACCTCGGCAAGCCTATAGTTATAGGCAAAGGCATAGTTTCCAATCATGACCGTGCGTGGTGGCACCTCGATGCGCTGCAATCCGCTCTGATAGAAACAGGCGGAGCCCAACACACGTGTGCTGTCGGGCAAACGGACTTGATGCAAATTGGTGTCATATTGGCACATCTGAGAGGGGATGACCTCCAGATGGTTGGGCAATTGCAGGCTCCGCATACCATAGAACCGACTGAAAAGAAGGGAGGGCAAGGCAATGACATGGCTGTCGATAATCACATCCACGGGGTTGATGCTATGGTAGAAAACACGGTGTTCGACGGATGGGATTTGAAGAAGGCGCGACTGGATGACCAGCGTGTCGATACTATTCATCCCGGCAAAGGCCATGCCTCCCACCGAGTCGAGCCGGGGCGGAAGGACGAGTTTGCCACGGAGATTGCTGCAATCGTTGAACGCATTCTCGCCTATCGACCGCAGACTCTGAGGCAGTTTCATCTCGCAATCCAGCGCAGAGCAGGACAGCATGAAGGAAGGGCTTATAGTGCGCACAGAGTCGCCCAAATGCAGCCGACGCAGATTGTAGCAGCCCAGCCACACATCGTTGTTGGACTGATCGACATGGCAGCTGACGGCATTGTAGGACACCGAGTCCAAGCCATAGCAGAGGGCAAAGGCTCCGCGACCCAGCTCTTTGAGCCCCGTGCCCAGCGAAATCCAACGGAGGTTCTCGCAGCCATAACATATCCGGCTGCCCATATACTGCATGTTGACGCCCGTGGTGAGGCTTCGGATACGGAGGTTGTTGCGCATAGCCCCTCCCCTGGCGGATACCAGCGCATAGCGGACACCTTTGAAACGGACCCACTCGGGGAAACGGACATCCACCAGCGTGTCGGAAAGCAGTTCCACCGCCTCCACCTCGGCCTGACGGAGCTGGGCATTGACCACACAGCAGTGCAGCCTGTATCCCGATTCGGAAACCATGAATGACTGGGCACGCAACCCGCAGAAGCACGCACAGACAAACAGCAGTAAAGTCAAACGTTTTGTTACCATTTTTTCGACCAATTGGGACTGCAAAGTTACAAATTTCTGCGAAAATATCATAATTCTTCTTATCTTTGCACCATGAACACATCCTCCGACGCCACCTCTTCCGACTTCATTTTCAATGGTGAAGCCAACGGCAGCTGGGCATTTTCCAACCACAAGGAAATCGCCAGCCGGGGATTCAACGTGCTCTATTGCGCCACCCACAAGGGGTGCCGCTACTTACTTAAAGGCCTGAAACCCGAATACCGCGATTCGACAATCCACCAGCTGCAAATGCTGAAAGAATACCGCCTGGGCAAAAGCCTGAAACACGAGCACATCTGCCAAACATACTCGCTGGCCGACGACCAGCTGGCCGGACGTTGTATTGTGATGGAATACGTGGACGGATGCAACCTAAAGCAATGGCTTGAAAAGAAACCGTCAAACGCTTTGCGACACAAGATCTTCTGCCAGATACTTGCAGCCCTGCAATATTGCCACAACAAGCAAATCACCCATTGCGACATCAAGCCCAGCAACATCATGATCACAAACAATGGCAATATTGTGAAACTGATAGACTTTGGCCTATCAGACAACGACAACTACCTGGCGCTCAAGCAGGCTGGTGGCACACATGGATACATGGCACCCGAACAGCAACAGACCAAACTGGCCACCGATGCCCGCACCGATATATACGCCCTTGGGGTGCTGATGGGAGAATTGTTTCCACACAGATACTACCTGCTGAGAAAACATTGCCGGCGCGCCAACCCCAACCTCCGTCCGCAAAGCATAGGCAAGCTGCAAGCCAGATACACCCTATGGCGCACCTCCCCGCTGATAATCATCTGCGCAATAGCAGCATCTGGGGCAATCCTCTGGGGAGTGCGGCACACGCCCAAGCCACCAGCAACCATTATCACCAACCATGTTATAATCCACGACACAGTACCCATAGTGCCAGAAAACGCCATACAAGAGCCACAACCAGCGGCCGAAGAGCCCAACTACGATGCAGTATCGCAATCCCTCTTCGCCGCAATGGACAAATCTATCAATCCGAGATAAATCGTTGTACGACAGACGAGTCGTACAACTACGATATTGAATCCGAATTGCGTAGGCAATGCACAATGGTGGCGAACAACCTGGTGGCCACAGCCCCCAGCCAGTTCCGCATGATAATCCAGAAAGATGCGGCAGCCTATGAGGCAAAGCTGAATGCTACCTACCGAGAGCCCCTCTACGAATGCCGCCTAGCCATTGCCAGGCGCAACAGATAACCCGCCACCTCCGCCACACATGCCCTTGTATCAAACTGCTGTTCGCCAGGTTTGGAACTAGAATCGCAGCCTAGCAAAATAGAATATACGCCAGCGAGCCGCAGCTGATCACCAGCCACAGCAGCACGCCCTGCACCAAGGGCTTCAGTCCCACAGCCTTCAGCGTCTCGCGGGTGAGGCCGGCGCCAATGAAGAAGAGCGACAGGGTAATCAAGTGTTTGGCCAGGCGCGAGATTCCACCACCAAGTGTCACACCCCATTCAAAACGGCTCAGCACAAAGGTGTTGAGTAGAATAGCCACGATAAACCACAGGATAAATGTGGGCACTGCCTTATACCAGGGTGCTGTCTTGCCCTCGGCTCCGGCCAACTTCTTGCGGAAGAAGAAAGGTGTGACCAATGCCACTACCACAATCCACAACGCGCGGGTGAGCTTGACCGTGGTGGCCACGGCCTGTGCCTCATCGCCGTAGGTGCCGCCAGCACCCACCACCGACGAGGTGTCGTGGATGGCTATGGCAGCCCAAGTGCCGAACTGCTGCTGGGTCATGTCCAGCGCATGACCTATTGGTGGAAAGATAAAGAGGGCTATCGCATTAAGGATGAACACCACACCCAGCGCCACCGACATCGACTCGGCCTTGGCCTTAATCACCGGGCCTACCGCAGCAATGGCACTGCCGCCACAGATAGCCGTGCCGGACGAAATCAGGTAGGACGTCTGCCAATCGACGCCCAGCAGCTTGCGTCCAATCAGCGTGCCGATGGCCAGTGTGCCGAAAACCGACACAATAGTAATCAGCATACCCTCCAAACCCGAAGCCACGGCCGACTGCAGTGTCATGCCGAAACCCAGGCCGATGACAGAATACTGCAACAGCTTTTTCGACATCGTCTTATTGAAATCGGGAAAAGCCTTGCCAAACGCCAAGGCAAAGACCAAGCCCAGCAACAAAGCGATGGGTGAGCTGACCCAGGAGCCCAACCAACCGAGGCTGCCGAGGTCGAAAAGATGAATATCCTGACAGAATCCGAGCAATAGCGACAAACCAAGAATCGATACTAAAACGATGTATACGATATTATTACGTTTCATATTTGCAAAAAAATTAAGTTAAAATTATAGATGCAAAGATACGAAAAATTGACAAAACACACACAACTGAATTCCTATTTTAACAAATATAGGTAGCCTTCAGTGAATGCCTGTTGCACCAGAATTGTAATCCGCTGCTCAACAATCCAGCCACACCCCCTTACACGTTGCACTTGTAACTAGAATTTAGGTTGTCACTCTCGTCGAGCGCACCACCAAGAAAATGCTTATGGCCAAGTCCCCAAAGGGAAAGAACGCCAAGTCTGTCGCCCGCCTTGTGGGGCAGATGCTCCGCCCTTTTGAACGCCATGTCCTTTCCATCACCACCGACAACGGGACAGAGTTCGCTGACCACAAGTATATTGCCAAGAAGCTTCATACCAAAGTCTATTACACTCACCCCTATTCCTCTTGGGAGAAAGGCCTCATTGAAAACACCAACAAGCTCGTTCGTCAATTTATCCCCCAAAACGCTGATTTCTCCTCTCTATCTGACGATTACATCCTCTTTGTCCAGTCTGAACTCAACCTTCGTCCGAGAAAACTTTTGAACTTTTCTTCCCCAAAACAAAAATTCTTGCTATCTTTGCACAACGGTGTTGCACTTCGATATTGAATCTAAGTCTTCACATCGGGCAAGCTTCACTGAAGCTTTCCCTTCTCCTTCTTTTCCAAACTGAACTTCACTGGCAGGTTGAACTGGCAGCGGACCGGCTCACCTCTCTGCTTGGCAGGCTGCCACTTGGGCATCAGCTTTATCACCCTCACCACCTCTTCTCCGCAGCCGCCACCTATGTCGCGCAATACTTTCATGTTATAGATCGAGCCATCCTTTTCCACCACAAACTGCACAAACACATTACCCTCTATGCTGTCCTTCTTGGCCTCCGCCGGATAGTGGATGTTGGCCCCAAGGAAGGCATACAGCGAATCCACTCCTCCAGGGAACTCGGGGGAGTCTTCCACAATCACAAATACCTCATCGTCATCGGAGGATTCTGTAACTGACTCAGGTTCCGCCTTCTCCTCCTCAACAACATTCTCGGGATACTCCCGTCTTTCGAATGATTCCAAACTCTCCAGATAGGCTTTCCGGGCACTTTCGAGTTCCTCTTTGCTGAATGTGGAGCGGCCTTTGCCGTCCACCAGTCCTATCCGAAAAGAGGATTCGTCTGTTGAGTAAATCACTACCTCATAGAGGTCTTTCCCAACCTTCACCACACCCATCAGTCCGTCAAGTTTCAATATCGTCCTGCCTCGGCTGTCGATGTAGCGGGTCGAGCCGTCTTTGAGGGTCACTATGGCGCCCCGACCATTGGAATATCCCTCGGCTCTACGGTATTTGCAGGGTATAATCAGTCTGTAGTCTTTGTCGGCCAGCCCCCACTTACGGCCCTGCCTTACGGGTATCATGGCCCCATCGCTATAATAATCACCGTCTTCAAACAGCACTCCGTCGTAACTGGCCAACTCCTTACCTTCGTAGTCGGTCAGCCGATATGATGTGCGCTCTTCGCCATGCATGCACCATAGTATCGAATTATCTTTATAACCAACACAAACTCTATCTTCGATTATTGCCTTCACATTATCATTCCTATCAATAATGTAATGTTGTAGTTTTTTATCATTTTCAACTCTCACAATAGCCGTTCCATTCTTCTGGAAATCGTAACAGAAATCATATTTGCAAGGAATCACCTCCCTGCCACTCTTGTCTATATAGCCCCACTTACCGCCCATCCTAACCGGCGCCAGTCCATTAGAGAATTTTCTCGCAACATCATATTTCAACGACACCACTTCTTTTCCCAAGGTGTCAATATAACCAGATTTTCTGCCATTTCCTACTACAGCAAGTCCTTCCGAATAATGCGAACAATAATCGTATCTTGGTTCCACCACCCATCTGCAAAGCGTATCAATCAGGCCATATTTCCCATCCTTTTGTGCCCAATAGAGGTTGTCACCTGCTTCCCAAACGTTCTCCACATCCTTCAGCAAGAGCTTCTTCTTGTTGACATCGTAAAGACCCTCTTCGGTCTTCACCCATCTGCGTTCATCGTCCACCACCCGAATCAACTCATATTCCATCGGCATCAGCCAGTTGCCTAGCGAGTCCATCAGTCCCCACTTGCCGTTCCCCTGTATGGGCAAGAGTTCTTTCCAACCTGAATAATAGTCAAATCCAAAAATATAGTTATATTCTGTAGTCACATCTTCAACTATCCATTGTCCCTGGCTGTTCATCAGGCCGAAGGTAGAATCCGTCGCCAGAAGATACATCAATCCTCCATGTTCCAAGAACTCGACCCATCGGTATTTGGGCTGTTGCAGCATCTCGCCTTTCAGGTTCATGATGCCGTAGAGCCCTGTGGCATTGTCCTTCACCACGAACATATCATTTTTCACATCACCATCCATGCTGAGGTTCATGCTCCTCAGGGTGCTGCCCAGTTTCACTAGGTCCACCTTCTGTGCCGAGGCCACTAGGCTGACCAACACCATAATCAATAAAATGACAACTTTTTTCATGAATATCCCGTTTTTTATTTCCTTTACAATCTGATTCTGCGATATATGTCTAACAAACGAGTCATCTGCCTAATTATTGTGCTGGATTAAACCATTTTAGGCAATCGATTGCAGAATAAGCAGATTTCCTTTCCATCGCCAAAGTTGCCGTTGCATCAGATTTGCAAGCCGCAAATTGATAATCCTACTACAAACCATAAAGTTGAATGATTGATGCGGATTGAAAATTGGTTAGTGCTAGGTGTGTTATTGGCACACCTTTTTGTTGATTCTTATAAATCATGGCCAAATATGGCCAAAATTGGAAAATAGAGATAAAAAGAAAATTGCAGGTTGTTGTTTTTAATTACTTGTAATTTATTATGGTGCCCGGAACAGGACTTGTGAGAGACGGCGCAAGCCGGCAACCTCAACCCAAAAGGACTGTTGCGGGGAATAAAAAAAGAAGACCTCATAAAGGTCTTCTCATTTGGTGCCCGGAACAGGACTTGAACCTGCACTCCTTTCGGAACACGCACCTGAAACGTGCGCGTCTACCAATTCCGCCACCCGGGCATCTGGTAGAGTTCCTTTCTCTCGGAACTTGTTTTTATAAAAAAAGCAACTTTATCGTTGCTTTCTTCGTGCCCAGGACAAGACTTGAACTTGCACCGCCCTACGGCGACTACCCCCTCAAAGTAGCGTGTCTACCAATTCCACCACCTGGGCAAGGGATTGTTGCTTTTCTCTTTCAAAGCGGGTGCAAAAATACATACTTTTTTTGATTTGACAAAATTTTTTTTCATATTTCGTATATACAAAAATATATTCTATTGATTATCACGATAGTAAAAACATGAGTTTTTAATTCAATAAAAACAAAAACTAGGGACAAATTCAATAAATCGAGCTTCATTTTTCGATAAATTGAGCCAACTGCTGCGACAAAGTCATACTATTTTATGTATCTATCTATAATACAACAAAAAACACACTAATAAATCTTTACAATGGGGCATAAGAAAAGGCCGACTCGGATGAATCGGCCTTGGAAGGTTCGAATTTGTGATGGGCAACACTACTCGTCGTAATCCTCTTCTTCCTCCCGATCGGCAGATTCACCTGTGAAGTTGGAGAGGAAATTCTGCACTTCGTTACGCGAGTTGGTGACAGAATAGCTGAAACCATCCATGGTGCGCTTGTCTTTCTTGATGGCGAGAATCTTGTCGTTCCATTCGCCAACGCTACTGCTTACACTGAGGTGGTGAGACTTGTATTCATACTTGAAGTAGTACCAATGGTCGTTGGCCACTTGGAGATAAAGCACCAAGTAGGTCTCGCTACCGCGCTTGAAGAGCTGGGCACGAGCTTTGACATTGACATGTAGCTGTTGTTTGCCCACATTGCAAAGCGCCACGGTTCCGCTGGCATGATAGCCCTGAACGACAGAATACTGCCAACGGAGGCCTTCGAGAAGGATGGTGTTGTCGAGGAATCCGTTGAGTTTGTCGAAAGCACCTGTACTACGATAGGTCTGGTAGGCCAGTTCGCCATCAGGATCGCCCATGCTGAAGAGAAGTGCTCGGTCGAGGAGGTCGTTGTCGCGGTCGGCGGGAGCGGGACGGAGATCGGCCTCAATCTGCTTGGCCATCTGGGAGATGATACCGTTATCCATAGGAAGGGTGATACCGAAGATTGTGTTCATGGCAAAGTCGGACTCGTTCTGAGGATCGAGATAGACGGTGCCGTAAGCATTGATCTTGACAGGCATGCCGTCTTCAAGGCCGAAGGTGATGGGGCCTTCGCCTTCAAGGACACAATTATCGGTGTTGAGTTTGAGATAACGATCAACAAATTCGTTGTCGTCAAGTTTCTCCTGAGAGGTGAGGGTATAGGTGCTGGAAGCCGCATCGTAGTGGAGAAGACCGAAACTGCTCATGAGGTCGGCACCACCGGTCTGAGGCTTGGTGAGGAAGCCCGAGGTGGGCTTAAGTCCAGTCTGACTCATGCGAACAGAGGCACTGATGGGATGACCTTTCCAATCGACTGCCTTTTCGGGCACTTCCACACGAATATTCTCGGGGTCGAGATAGTTGGCATAAGCCAAGAGCCCAAGCTGATCGACTGGGGCACACTTGTGGAGCAGGCGCACACCACCATCGAAGAAGAAGTCTTTGTGGGCAGCATCGATTTTGACTTTGCCGGCAAAGCCAAAGGCTTCGTTGAGGGTGAAGTTGGATGAGTCGGGCACCACACCATTGGCCACACTCATGCCCGTTGCATCGGGGGCTATCTGGGTCATGAGGATAGGCTGCTTTTTCTCGTCTTGGCTGATATAGTCGATGGTGCCGCTGCCGCCATATTGCTGTCCATTTTTGACCATGAGGTCGCAATTATAGAAGAGATGGTAGGCACTATCGCGGGGGAAGAGGAGTTCGCCACCCTTGATCTGAGACATCACACCACCCGAAGAGATGTGGAGCGAGTCGCCAGCGGGTGCGATAAGAGCATCAGCAATCGGGAGCGCATACACATTGTGGTTGGAGAGTTCCAAATTGTCATACTGATAGCGGCTGTTGATGGCGCAGAAGTGAATGTCTTTGAGTTTGGGATCGGTGCTCTCGAAGCGTGCTCCAGGCATCTTGTTCAAACGTTTGGCGCGTTCGCGGAGAGTGAGAGCCTCGGTGCCGAGTGTTTCCATGCTCTTGGAATTGTCAAGAGCCAGGTCTTTGCGCTCCCAACTCCAAGTGTATTGGTCAACCCATGCGGCATATCCCAGCGCAGGCAAGAGGGTGCGGGAGAGGGTGTCGTTGGAATTGAACTGGCCGGTCTTCTCCTCGTAATCGACATGGGATCGCATATTGTTAGCCGCAAAAGCCTCCTTGTCGTATTTGGTGGACTTGAGGTGGAAATCGGTATGGGCTGCATTCATCTCCATCGTTTTCATGTCGAAGTGTTTGGACTGGAGCGTGCCTTCAAAGAGGGAGGCAGTGCCGTAGCCCGAAGCGCCTTTGGGCTGCAGGGTGAGTCGTCCAGCCAAGCGGGTGATGCCGCCATACATGATGAACGGAGTGCCGTTGCGGAGCTGAGATACAGTCATAGAATCCTGATAGGGATACCAACGAATCAGCGTCTTGCCGTTGCGGGCATCGGGATAGTCTTGCTCGGGTTTCACGTAGAAGGTGTCGGTCTGCGCCATCATGGAGTCGGGCATGAAGAGGTATTTGTCGGTGATAGCGGTGGAGGTGAGATATTCGAGGGCACCTTGCCCGCGGAGGCCGCGATAACTCAGGTCAATTTCTTTGTAGTACTGGCCCTTGCCGCCATAGGCGGGATAGCCACCCGAGGGTATCTTGTGGACAAAGCCGAGAGAGTAGTCGCGCTGCACCTTAAGCGGCTCCTCGATATCGGGGAAGATGCCAGCCGAAGTGAGCACGCCCACAAACTCAAGCGAATCGGTCTTGAAGTCGGTGAGTTGTTTGATGACAAAGGGATGGAGAGAATAATAGAAGCGGTCGCGGTTATACACTCCGTTGAAGATAAAATTACGGTCGTAATAGACATAGCTGGGTTGGACAGAGTTGAAGATGGGATAGTCCTTGTTCTTCTTCAGGCCACAGTGGTTGTCGGGCTTATCCACCTGGATGTCGCCCACCAAGTTGTATAGCGGGGTGCGCACCATCTGCAATTTGGAAGTGTCCTGGAAATTGGCCACATAGAAACGAACCGAGTCAATCTGAGGTAGGTCGAAGCGGAAATCGTCATAATAGAAAGCGGCATTGGACACATTGTACTCAAATCGGCCCACATTGATGAAACCGGAGAAAAAGATGTCGCGGTTGCGTCTGACCACGATATCGCCTTGGTAGGGCTTGACCACCACCAGCTGGCTGTCGCTGACCACGAACTTCTCAATGCCATGGACATTGAGGTCAAGCGTGCGGAGGTCGAGTTCGGCGTTGTTGGATTTGGTCTCGGACTGGAGGGTGAGGGCGTCGTAGTCGTGGCCCTGCTGCTTGACAATAGCCTTGTAGAAACCTATCAGCTTGTCGTGCACATGGATGCGGCGAGTGCCTTCATCGTAGGACACCAAGCCTTGCTTGGAAAGACCATGCACCATAAGCTTGGTTTGCCCCTCGTCCATGCCGATGGCGCGTTGGAAGGTGCCTAGAGAGAAATCCTGCTTCATGTCGTGGGCTTTCATGTATTTGTACACACGCACCACGGGGCTCACCTCTTCGATTCCCTGCACCTCACGGCTTTTCTGGAGCGAGTAAAATCTATTGGATTCGAAAGTAACAAAAGTCTGCGTGTTGTTTTGTGCCACCATATTAAACTCCACCACATCCTTATCAATCAACCAATTGATATTCTCGCAGTAGATATCTAGCTGGTGATAGCTGTCGGTATAGGGGCTGTAATAGTTGCGCTTGGTACTATTGATCATGTTCACGCGTTTGTCGGCTGTGGTATAGCGAACCAGCACACCCGCATTGCAGATAGAGTCGTCGCCAATATACATCTTCACCATGGCACGCTCGGAGGTGAGCATGTGGGGCAGCACTGCAAACTTGGTGGAGCTGAGCACTAGGAAACGCTTGCCGCCACGATAGAAAATCATCGAGGCGGGATTCTTCTCGTCATTGGTGACAAATCGAGGCCCATGCATCATAAAGTTGCCCTCAAAATCCACACCGGGCAGCACATCCTTGAGTTGGAAGTCTTTCTGATAGGAGCGGAATTTGGGGAAGCTGTACTTATCGGGCTCGGTCTTGCTGCTGAGGGCATCCTCCACCACACCCTTGATGGGTGTTTTGAAATAGGTTTCGTTGATAAAGGTGACCGAGTCGGCAGCAAACTTGGGAAGCTTGGCATCCACCGAATAGTCTTTCAGGTCGGCATAGCACACGCCTGCACCCACACCGCAGCGCTCCCAGGTGAGGCGACCACCTTTGCCCTCCCACGCTTCGGCCAGGTAGTAATACTCGCCCGAGGTGGCGTGGAGCGTGTTCTCGTCGGCATGATTGCTCGTACCCGAAGCGTATGTGAGGTCCACCTTGCCGCTGAATCGGATGCGGATATCGTTTTTGAGCACTTCAAATGAATAGACCGCACCAGGCTGCACTCGCCAGATAGAGGACTTGGACTTGAACATAGTGCGGTCGGCGAGCATGTTGTCGCTCAAGGTGATAAACCCCAGAATCTCTTTCTTCTTGCTGGTGAGGTCCATCACGGCAGTCATGGCTTTGAGCCACTCATCGAATAGGGTGGCCGACACCTTGGTGGCACTATAGGCCATGAGGGTGCGGGTGAGGTTTTCAAAATCGGGATTGAGTTCCATCTTGGTCTTGGTGGCAGCGTTGTAGAGGTCGGTCACCTGCTGCTGGTGCTTGCCATCCAGATGGTCATACACAGCCGCGAACTGCTCCACAAACTTGGCATTCTCGGCAATCTTGTTCTTATCCGTAGTTTTGCCCAGCAACTTTCTGCCTAGCTGCTGCGGCAGCGAGTCCACCTCGAAGGCTGTCTTAGACTTGGTGGGACGAGTCTGCCCCTGAACCACTTGACATGCCAGCAACATAGCTGCTGCAACCATGAGGAATACGATGCGACGTTTCATATATTTATAGTATTACAAATAAAATGCAAAAGTACAACTTTTTGTTTGATTGAATAACGTGGGAACAAACAATTTATTATTACTCAATTGTTGATAACCACCCATGGCACAAAAAAAAGCGGGAGATCAACTCCCGCCCACAGTCTGTTCGAACATAAGGAACCGCTACTCAAACAAGTCCCAAAAACGCTGCACATCGCGCTTATACACCCACTCCGAGAACGACTTGCTGATTTCCTTGCTCGTATTGCGGTAGAGGAGCGAGGGAGCATTGTTCACCTCGTAGAAGAACAGCCCATCCTCCTCATACATAGGATTGGCAATGGACATATAGCGAGTGCCTTCAATAGCATTGCCTGCATCGGCGGCGGAGTCGATAATCAAGCATCCCGGCTTCAGCTGTTTCAGCTGCGCCTTGGATATCACATGGTCGATGGTGCCATCCACCTCAATGCCGTTGATGATGATATCATACTCACCCATGGTCTCATAAAATTCCTCCATGGTCTTGCGATAGAACATGCGGAGGTCAACATTATACTTAGAGATATAAGTATATGCTCCCTGCGACACGCTGCCGCTGGCCAGCACCGCCACCTTGGTGTTGGAGTCGGGCATCAGGCCGAAATGCAAGAGCGCATGCTGCACGCTGGCCACTCCAGCATAAAAACTATTTTTCCACACAAAATTCTTCTTGATAAAGCTGATGGGCATGTGTTTGTCGCCAATATTGGCAGTAGGATAGATATTGTCCAAATCCACTATCTTCAGCCCCTTCTTGCAGGCCACATTGCGGTAGAACGCTGTGCCCGATCCCGTGGGGTGAGTCCATCCGATGATCATCTGCCCCTGGCGCAGCTTGTCATAATCTTCGGGCTGGATGAGTTTGAGGCAGAATATGGCATCGCACTCCTGAAAGATAGCCTCGCGGCTGGCCATGCGGCAACCCTTGGCCTCATAGGCCGCATCCGCTATGGACAAATTGGAGCCGAAGCCCTCCTCCACGATCATCTCATTCTCAAAATCGCTCGTTATATCTTCGGGCAGCAGCGCCACACGTTTCTCGCCTGGATATGTGGGTTTAATAAATCCTAACTTCATTGCGTTTATATATTGATTTAAAGATATATATATAAATATATCTGTGGTGATATTCTTTTGCAAAGATACAACGTTTTTTTGAAATACCAACATGGGGCAATATTTCGCCGCCATTTGCGTTACCATCTATTATGAAATTTACGCTCTACCTCACCTCCGTCATCAGCCTCATGCTTGCCCTGCTGCCCCACGCCTTATGGGTAGTTGGCTGGCTTTTGTCCAAATGCTGCCACTTCAGGCTCCCCTATCCTCCCTTTGGATGGACCGCTCTGGGGCTGGTGCTGCTCTGTTGGGGTTTGATGGCCTATGGCCACTTCGTTGGCTGTTGGCAGCAGCGGGTCAACCATGTTGCCTATTCCACGGCCCAACTGCCTGCCGCTTTCGACGGATACAAGATAGTGCACATCAGCGACCTCCATCTCCACACTTTCATCTCCCACCCCCAGCATCTGCAACGCATCGTTGACTCCATCAACGCCCAGCGCCCCAACCTCATCTGCTTCACCGGCGACCTCGTGTCGTACTCTTCCCACGAAGGCTCCACCCTCGCCCCCATCCTCCAGCAGCTCCATGCCACCGATGGCATCGTCAGTGTGCTTGGCAACCACGACTTCTTCATCTATGGCAACCGTTCCCAAGCCGAGCGCGATCAGGAGTTTGCCCAACTAATATCCTTCCAGCAAGACACCCTCGGGTGGCAACTCCTGCGCAACAGTCACCTTACCCTCAGCCGCGGCCAGCAGAGCATCACCCTGGTGGGCATCGACAACAGCAACGGCTCGGGTCAAGGTTTCTCCACCATCAACCGCGGCGACCTGCCCCAGGCCATGCAAGGCACCCAAGGATTCCGCATCCTGCTGAGCCACGACCCCAGTTTCTGGCAGGCCGAAGTGGTGGACAAAGCCCCCATCGCACTCACCCTCAGCGGCCACACCCATGCAGCCCAAGTGCGCTTCTTCGGGTGGTCACCCGCCTCACTCATGTTCCGCCAGTCGGCAGGGCTCTACCGCCTTGGCAGCCAAGCACTCTACGTCACCGCTGGCATCGGCTGCACTGTCCCCTTCCGCATCAACTGCCCATCCGAAATCACCGTGATAGAACTGAAAAAATAAAAATATGATTTAAAAGTGGCAGCCGCACCACTTCACAATTCACTCTTCACTAATCACCATTCACCCCACCATGCACCTCTTTCTAACCGACGACACCACAGGCCCCTACGCCACCCTCTCGCCCGACGAATCCAAACACTGCATTCGTGTGCTGCGTATGGGCTTGGGCAGCGAACTGTTGCTCACCTCCGGCGATGGCACCATGTGCCGTGCCCGTGTGATAGCCCCCGACGACAGGGCCTGCGAAGTTGAAATCATCGAACGCGACACCCAATACCAGGCACGTCCCTTCCGCCTGCATCTGGCCGTGGCACCCACCAAAAACACCGCCCGACTAGAGTGGTTCATCGAGAAAGCCGTGGAGATAGGCATCGACCAAATCACCCTCCTCGTGTGCCAGCACTCCGAGCGAGCCAAGCAAAACACCGACCGGCTGCAGAAAATCATCGACTCCGCTATGAAGCAGAGCCTCAAAGCACTCCGTCCGCAGCTCCAAGGCCCCATGCCCATCATGGACTTCCTCCACAGCCTCCCCTCCTCCACCACCAAGCTGGTGTGCTACTGCTCTGGCCAAGAGCGCCAAACGCTCCGCCAAGTCTATCAGCCTGGCCACGACGCCGTGGTGCTTATTGGCCCCGAAGGCGACTTCAGCCCTCAGGAGATCAGCACCGCCCTCGGTCTTGGTTTCCAGCCCGTCACCCTGGGCAGCTGCCGCCTGCGCACCGAAACTGCCGCCCTCTACGCCACAACAGCCATCAACTTCATCAACGAACCATGAAACACCTCCTCCCCCTCATCCTAGGCCTTTCGCTGGTCCTGCACACTTTTGGCCAAACCCAGCTGGCCCTGCTCAAATATGGCGGCGGCGGCGACTGGTATGCCAACCCCACCTCCCTCACCAACCTCATCGCCTACTGCAACACCGATGCCCACATGAACTTGGTCCCACAATACGCGGTGGTGGACGTGGGCAGCACCCAACTGTTCAACCATCCCTTCGTCCACCTCACCGGCCATGGCAACGTAGTGTTCTCCCACCAAGAGGCGCAAAACCTGCGCCAATACCTCATCGGAGGAGGATTCCTGCACATCGACGACAACTACGGCCTCAAACCCTTCATCATACCCGCCATGAAGCAGGTCTTTCCCGAACTCGACTTCGTGGAACTCCCCTTCTCCCACCCCATCTACCATCAGCGATACCATTTCCCCAATGGATTGCCCAAGATACACGAGCACGACAACCTGCCACCCCGCGGCTACGGACTGATTTGGGAAGGCCGCCTCGTGTGCTTCTTCAGCTGGGAGTGCGACCTGGGCGACGGATGGGAAGACCCTGACGTGCACAACGACAGCCCCGCCACCCGTCAAAAAGCATTCCAAATGGGTGAAAACATCCTGCAATACGCCTTCACCAACTAATATGCGGAACATATTTTTCGGTTGCGAAAACCACAAAAGCCTCCATCTACTTTCATCGTTCAACACCCCGAATGAGGAATACATGGACAGAATATTGGGCGGCTGTACCAGCCAACCCAAGGCCCACCTTAAGCCAAGGCTTAGGCTTAAGTTAAGACCGACGGGAGGCTTAACTTACGACCAAAGCCAGCCTTAAGCAACAATCAGCCTCAGCCCTAAGCAACGATTTCAATCAGCGATTGGCAACGCTTGCCGCCAAGCCTTCTTACCCCTCAAAATGGGCTTAAAACCGGACGCATACCGGCTGTTTCTTTCCCAATAAGGAGCTCCATTTGACCTCGTAAGGAGATATATGGTTGGTGACGAGGAGATGTATGGTTCGTGACGAGGAGATATATGGTTCCTGAGTGTGGAGTGTATATGGTGATTTCTTCAAGTCCCCACCCCGCAGAGAAAGCTGAGTGGGGATACTTTGCCATGGACGAATGAAATGCAGAACATCTTATGATTTGAAAAAAATGCGTATCTTTGCATCGTCGATTCGAGCGAAGGGTTGACCGAGGAAGACGCATTGGGGCTTTTGTTCCGCAACTGTGAGCCCGGGGATTGGTTCTGGGCCGAAGGTGGGATGATGGCTTGGATGGATGGCTCCGCTTTCTTGTATTTATGGTGAAAATCAGAGCCAGATTTGCAGAGAAAAGTTGCACCCCAACACGGAATAAGGGCGTTATTGGTCATGAAAAAGATTTGGTTGTTCAGTTTGGTCTGTATGTTGCTGATCCCCTTCGTGGGCTGCAATCAACAAAAATCGTTATCTTCATCAGAAGACCATGTTGGATTGTTTCCGGCTAAATCTGGTGTGAAATATGGGTATATCGACACAACGGGAACGATTGTGATTAATCATCAATTTGATGGTGCTTATTTCTTCTCGGAAGGGTTGGCTGCTGTGAAGATTGGTGGTGAATGGGGATATATCGACAAGACAGGAAAGACTGTGATTGATCCTCAGTTTGATGAGGCTAAGGGCTTCTCGGAAGGATTGGCTCGTGTGAAGATGGATGGGAGATGGGGATTTATCGACAAAAGGGGAAGTTTTGTAACTAAGCTTCAGTTTGAGTTTGCTGGTGACTTCTCGGAAGGGTTGGCTGTTGTGAATATTATTGGTGGGAGATGGGGATTTATCAACAAAAGGGGAAGTTTTGTGATTAAGCCCCAGTTTGATGAGGCTTGGGGATTTTCGGAAGGACTGGCTCTAGTGGAGATTGGTAAAAAAAGGGGATATGTTGACAAGACGGGAAAGATTGTGATCAAGCCCCAGTTTGATGAGGCTTGGGGATTTTCGGAAGGACTGGCGCTAGTGGAGATTGGTGAAAAACTGGGATATGTTGACAAGACGGGAAAGATTGTGATCAAACCTCAATTTGTTTTGGCCAACTGCTTCTCGGAAGGGTTGGCTAGTGTGATGGATGGTGGACTATTTGGATATGTCGATAAAACGGGAAAGTTTGTGTTTGATTCTCAGTTTGATATTACTTGTGACTTCTCGGAAGGGTTGGCTGCTGTGATGGTTGATGAAAGATGGGGATATATCGACACGACGGGAAAAGTTGTGATTGATCCTCAATTTGATGAGGCTGGCGACTTCTCGGAAGGGCTGGCTCGTGTGAGGATTGATGATAAATTGGGATATATCGACAAGACGGGAAAGATTGTGATTAAGCCTCAGTTTGATTGGGCTAGCCTCTTCTGGGAAGGGTTGGCCACCGTAAGGGTTGGTGGGAAATCTGGATATGTCAACAAAACGGGAAAGATTGTATATATGGAGCCTTAAGCGATAGCAAATCCCGCAATGGTACTTTTGTTCTATTGGCATGATGGTCCGGACTCATCTTCTTCGAGGCTGCGCACTATCTCTTGGAGCCAGCTGTTTTCTTGCTGGCGCTTCTGTTCGTCGCGACGGAAAACTGGAATCTTTTTCATCCATTTAAGGGTTATCGGGAAGAGCAACATAAAGAATACGATGAAAGTGGCTCCGTAGCGCAAGCCCTTCAGCGAAAAGGGGTCCAAGCCACCGCCCTCCACATAGGGGAAATACATGACACAGCATACTGCAAACATGCGCAAAAGACCGTTACGCCTGGTAAAATCCTGCCGACGATAATGCAGGAGTGTTTTGGCCGAGGACAGAACAGAAGAAACCGAGTCGGCCTTGCCAAACAACGCCTTAAGCAAGTCTCTGCTTGAGAAAAACAATACTCCGGCAAGCACAAGCACCACTATCAGGACAGAAAACCAACTCATGAGCCCCCTGCTCCACGAATAAAACAGCCATGCCAAACAGAACACCATTGTAGCGACATATTCTCTGCGCAGTTTGCCTTGCAACGACAAGAATCGCTGCCGAGTGACCTGTTCCATAAGTTGACGGTTGACAATCTGCATCTGGCCAAAACGTTCTTTCAAATCGTTGTATTGCGCCTGGAGCTGTTCCAGACCTTCCATATTCATTTTATCATCCATGACTATTCGGCTATTTGGTTAGACAATTGAAGTAGTTTTTCTTTGATGCGGAGCAGACGCACACCCACATTGTTGGCATTGGTGCCCATGATGGTGGCAATCTCATCGTAGCTGACTCCCTCAAGCCAAAGAAGGATAAACGCACGATCGATAACACCTAACTGATTAATAATATGATACAATTGGTGCACCTGCTCCATATCCTTGACGCCTTCATCAAAAATGTTGATATTCAAATCCAGCGGAACAGTCTCCACCGAGCGTTTGCCATTGCGGTCGAGATTGAGACAGGCGTTCAAGCTCACGCGATACACCCATGTGCGTAAAGAACTATTTTTGCGGAACTTATCAAACCCCAGCCACAGTTTTATGAGAATCTCTTGGAAGAGATCATCAACCTGGTGACGGTCGTTGGAGAACATATAGCACACCGTGAAAATGGTACGCTTATGTTCCTCTACCATCTGGGCGAATTGCTGTTCTTTTGTCATTAATTAATAATTGTGTTTGACCATATTGTGAATCCACATCTATATTAGACACCAAACAACCGAAAATATTACAGTAAGAATTAATAGTTAAGTGTAAAAATAAAGAGTGGGGCGAGGATTTAGGAATCAATTGTTCCGGCTGCCGTCCCACTCTTAAACTTAAATTCTTCGATCTTTAATCGCTAGCATATCATGCCCGAAGCCACCACGAGGTGAGCATCGTTGTCGTAGATGGTGGCGTATTGGCCGGCGGCGATGCCTTGCACTCGTTTGTCGGAGAGGATACGATAGCCCTCGGCGGTTTTGCTGAGGTGCCCTTGGAAGAACTCGGGGGTGTGGCGGATCTTGAACTTGACATCGATGGTCTGGCCAGCGTCGAGCTGCGCACCCCAGATGTCTTTGCTCAGAAAATAGAACCCTAGGAGGTTGATTTCGTTGCCATACTGGGTGGCGGGGTCATAGCCCTGGGACACATAGAGCACGTTTTCTTCGATATCTTTCTTGACCACAAACCAAGGGCCGCCGCCCAGGAAGAGTCCTTTGCGCTGACCGATGGTGTGGAACCAATAGCCTTTGTGCTGACCCAGGATTTTGCCTGTTTCGAGTTCGACGATGTTGCCCTGCCGCTCGCCAAGGTAACGGCGGATGAAGTCGTTGTAGTTGATCTTGCCCAGGAAGCAGATGCCCTGAGAGTCTTTGCGGTCGGCACTGGGCAGCTTGGCCAAGTGGGCAATGTCGCGCACCTCACTCTTCATCATGTGGCCGATGGGGAACATGAGCTTGCTGATTTGCTGAGAGGAAAGCTGCGAAAGAAAATCGGTCTGGTCTTTGATGGGGTCTTTGGCGGTGGCCAAGAATTGCACGCCATCCACAACTTCGGTGGTGGCGTAATGGCCAGTGGCAATGCGGTCGTAGTCGTGGCCACGCTTTTGGTCGAAGGCACCAAATTTGATAAGTTTGTTGCACATGACGTCGGGGTTGGGGGTGAGCCCTTTGCGCACCGACTCGATGGTGTATGACACCACATTGTCCCAATATTCTTTGTGGAGGTTTACTTCCTCGAAACGGCAGCCATACTTGCGGGCGATGTAGGAGGTGATTTCTATATCTTCCTCGGCGGGACAGTCGATATAACCTTCTTCATCTTCCATGCCTATGCGGATGTAGAAGATGTCGGGGTTGAGGCCTTGCTCTTTGAGGAGGTGGACCACTACGGAGCTATCAACTCCACCTGAGACTAATGCGGCAATGTTCATATAGTTTCTGTTTTATAAGGAATTTATGATAAAATGTTTGGGCCGGTTATTTCTGATCATCAACTTGATGGGGAACAGCCACAATGAGGGTGACGGCTGCCAGGATGAGCACGATACCAATGGCCAGAGTGAGGGTGAACTTTTCGTTGAACACCAAGATGCCAATAAGTACGGCAGTGAGCGGTTCGAGGGCGCCCAAGATGGCGGTGGCAGTGGAGCCTACGAGTTTGGCCGCATACACCATCAGCACCAAGGCCATGATGGCGGGCACTATAGCAAGCCAGCCCACATAAAACCAACTGACGGCAGTTTGGGGCATGACAAGCGGCTGACCCGAAAGGAGGGAATAGGCCACCATGCCTAGCGCACAATAAAAGAGAACATAGAAATTGATTTTGAAAGAGGACATCTGCAAATTGGAGCGGTTGACAACGATGATGTACAGCGCATAAGAGAGCGCCGACAATAGCACAAGAGCCACACCAAGGATGGGGAGCGTGGCAGTGCCATCGGCCCAATAAAGCAACGCCACCCCCACCACTGAAAGCAGGATGGAGGAGATGGTGACCCAGCCCACCCGCTCGTGGAAAAAGAGGGCCATGATGACGGCCGTCATGACCGGATAGGTGAACAAAATCGTGGAGGCCACACCTGCATCCATCAGATGAAAGCTGAGATAGAGGGTGAGCGACGAGCAGATGAAAAGCAGACCCAGCCCGGTGAGCGCACCAAACTCACGACGGGTGACACGCAGCGATTCTTTGGCAACCCCGCCCCGAGGCACGGCTCGAGCCATCATCACCAACGCAATGATTATCCAAGCCAAGCCGAAACGGAAAAACAGCACACTACCTGTGTTCATGCCCTCGGCATAGAGCTTGAGGGCGCCCAAAGGGTTGGTGCCATAGCATACTGCAGCCAGGATGCCGCAGAGGGTACCAAAAAATCGAGAGGATTTCTTCATCGAAAGAGGTTTGTATATAAAACGGTGGGCAATCATGCTGCCCACCGTTGGAAATTATTAATATAACAAAAATCAATCAGGCATGAGCAACACACCGGGGTTAGGACGGAGAGACCCATCCTTGTTCACCAATTTGGTGGGAGCTTCGGATTCGGAAGAGGGCACGGTGGCAAAGATATCTTCTCCAGTGAGGTCGGCAGGATTCATGCGCTCCAAGATGGCTGGTCCATTGGGGGTGTTGTGCAGCATCTGGTTGATGCGCTGGATGCGGGCCGAGCGGTCCATGGTCAACTGGTCGCTACGAGTGGGAGTCTGAGCTGTGGGGAAATCTTCGGCAATACGCACCGGAGCTGCCACAGGAGCAGTTGCCACAGTGGAGGTCGTCACAGGAGCGGAGGCAGCTGGAGTGGCTGATTTCAGCACAAATCCATCATCATCGGGTTCAACCGCCTTGGGAGCTGGAGCTGTCTTGGGTTTATAAACGTCATCCTCTTCATCCACTTCAAGCACATGCACAATGCGACCAGAATTGGCGGGCTGAGCCGGAGCCTCAACACGAGGCTGTGGCTGAGGTTGAGGCTGGACACTGGCCACAGGTTGCTCGGGAGCCACATTCACCACAGGAGCGGTAGGAGTTGTGACAGGGGCGGTAGGGGGTTCCACCTTAGGAGCCACAGGGGTTACATTCTGAGGAACATCAGGAGTGGAGGGTACTTCAGGTGTTTTGCTGTCGGTTTTATCATCCACATTAGTTTCAGACTGCTTGAAGCCTGTAGCGATAAGGGTAATCTTGACCTTGTCGCCCAAAGACTCGTCGAAACCAGCACCCCATATCACATTGGTATCGGGGCTGCCAGTCTTGTCGGAGATATAGTCGGTCACGGCGCTCATTTCATCCATAGTGAGTTCGTGTTCGGGGCCATAGGAGAAGTACAAGAGCACGTTCTTTGCACCCTCGATATCACTATCGTTGAGCAACACCGAAGTGGTGGCTTGCTCCACAGCCTGGACAGCACGGCGTTCGCCTTCGCCTTCGCCAATGCCCATGAGGGCAGTGCCGCTATTGGCCATAGTGGTATTCACATCGCGGAAGTCGATATTCACATAAGCATTGAGTGTGATGATCTCGGCAATGCCTCTGACAGCAGTGAAGAGCACATCGTTGGCCATAGCAAAAGCATCGGACATGGCCAGATTGCCATAGGAACGGAGTTTTTCATTGTTGATGACCAAGATAGTATCTACCACATCGCGGAGTTCCTCCACACCCTTGAGTGCTTGGGAAACACGACGATTACCCTCGAACTGGAATGGGGTGGTGACAACTGCCACAACCAAGATGCTGCCATCGGACTCATCATCGTCCAATGACTCGACCTTGATACTCTTGGCTATCTTAGCAATTACGGGAGCAGCACCGGTGCCAGTACCACCACCCATACCGGCGGTGATAAACACCATCTTGGTGTTGTGCTGGAAGAGTTCGCGAATCTCTTGTTCTTTCTCTTCGGCAGCACGTTTTGCTCTCTCGGGACGGCCTCCCACACCCAGTCCCTCATGACCCAACACAAGTTTATTGGGCACAGGGCTACTATTCAAAGCTTTCATATCGGTGTTGCTGATGATGAAATCAACACCAGCAATTCCTTTGCGGAACATGTGATTGACAGCATTGCCGCCACCACCGCCCACACCTATCACTTTGATATAAGATGACTGATTGAGTGGAGAGTCAAAATCAAAAAGTTGAGTGTCGTCCATACGTGCTTATCTTATTAAATTATTGATTACTTTATTATTGCAAAATACTCAAAGGGTATTTTGGATTTGTAAAATTACTAATATTTTTAAATATATATTATACTTTGTACGCTTATTTACCAACAAGTTATGAACAAACTCGGGATCAATCGTCGTTCAGTTTCTTCAGAAAATCCTGATACACGCCACCTCCAAAGCTGTTTAGAACATCAAAAAATCCCTTTTTTTTGGATTTGGGCTCATCCTCCGAGCTGCGCTTCTTTCTGCCCCACTTTCTCTTCTCTTTAGTTTCGGACTCATCGGGTGCAGGCTCGGGGTCAGGAATAGGAGCAGCTTCTACTTCGGGCTCAACCACTTCATCCTCAGCCTGGTTTTCAGCTGCCGTCATGGCGAGGCGTTCTTCCTCAGCCAAACCATAAATGATCAAACCGACACCAGTAGCATACATGGGGTGATTCAGATTTTCGAAAGAGATGCTGTTATCTTTGTCGATATGTTCATCGGGGGTGCCAATGCGGGAGTCCACTCCGATAATCAACTCGGAAAAATCTTTGATGTTCTTGATGTTGCCACCACCACCAGTGAGCACAATGCCTGCCAAAAGGCTCTGCTTGGGATAGTGAGACTTTTCAATCTCATAGTCAACCTGCTCAAGAATCAATTGCACACGGTTCTTGATAATGCCAGCCAGAGAACGGAGACTAATCTCGCGAGACTGCTGGCCACGGATGCCAGGGATGGACACAATCTCATCTTGATTAACACACGAGGGGAGACAGGAACCGAACTTGACCTTGAGACTCTCGGCCTGAGCGGGAGCAATGCCACAGAGCCTACGCACGTCCTCAGTGATGGCTTGACCAGCCAAAGCAAGCACTGATGTATGGCGAATGATGCCCTCATGGAAGATGGCGATATCGGTGGTGCCACCGCCAATATCAACCAATGCCACACCAGCATCGCGGTCGCGGTCGTCGAGCACAGCCAACGAAGATGCCACAGGCTCCAGCACAAGGCCTTTGACCTTATAACCAGCTTTCACCACCGCATTGCGGATATGACGGATGGCCGTCACATTGCCAGTGACAATGTGGAAGTCGGCCTCCAAGCATTTGCCAGCCACGCCCACAGGATTGATTTCAATACCCAACTGCTCTTTATCAACCTCATAGCACTGGGGAAACACATGGATGATTTCCTCGCCAGGTTCAAGCACCAAACGATATTGGTCTTCGATGAGGCGATCCAAGTCGGACTGCTCAATCAATGGGTGATCATTGGGAATCATGAGGCTGCCTCTGTTGGTTCGACTGGAAATATGCTGACCAGCCACACCCACATACACCTCTTCCACTTCATATTTGGCCATCTGAGAAGCCTCATCAACAGCCTTTTGAATAGAGTTGGCTGCATCAATGATATTCTTCACCACGCCATGTTCCACACCTGCCGACTTAGTTTTGCCGAATCCCACGATACGAATTTTGTCGTCCTGCGAACGCTCGCCTATAAAGCAGGCGATTTTGGTTGTTCCGATGTCAAGACCTACGATGTATTTACTCATAGATGTATTTTGTTTTAATTATTATTTCTTTTTGTGCATACTACCTGTCCTTTGTATTTGAGGCTCACCTGGCTGTATGTTTCCCAGCCAGCTTGGGACAGACCTCTTGTATATAACGCCAATAAATTGGCAAATTTTTCATCCAATCGTTCTACCGAACCCACCTGCACCACATGGCTCCCCAACTTGGGCGTGAGGAAGAGGTCGCCAGATGCATCACGGTAGATTTGGTCGAAGAGCGGACCCACTTCGGGATGTCTATCGAGGTAGCGAGCCAAGGTCCACACCTCATTCAGGCCTTTACCTTTTGTGGGGATATTCCCGCTGGCCACTATCACATCACACGATCCAGTGGGGCTCATAGGCACACGCACTCCTTTGTCGTCGAGGTAATATTCACCACCACCACTCACCACACGCACTATAGGACGACGCTGCACGGCATACACCACCACGCCACCACCGATAGAGGTACCTGCATCGCATTGGCTGAGATAGGGCGAAGCGGCCGCAGCAGCCTCTACTGCACTCAAATCCAAGTCACGCACCATCTTGGCATGGATATCAGGCATTTGCTGTTCAATGAGACCAGCTATCTGCGGCCCCGACACCAAAGGTTCGGCACCGCAGTAGTCAATCTCCACCTTAATGTCGCGCACCATCGATTGGCGACGCCACACATTGGCCACTACCACTAGCACCACCAACAACAGTGGCACCACAATGGATAGTATTTTGGTCTTTAGCTTCATATATTACATATCAATCAAACAAATTCTTCTTTTACTTATTTATCAGCTCTGCCTGCAGCACCTCGGCCAGGCGTGGCACCAGGCGATCGATGTCGCCTGCACCCATGGTAACCACCACCTCGGGGAAAAGGGCAGGCACCAAGGTGAGCACTTGGTCGGGAGTGCAGAGATACTTGGACATGTGCGATACTTTACGCAACACCATCGAAGAGGTGACACCCAAAATGGGCTGCTCACGGGCAGGATAGATGGGCAGCATCACCAAATGGTCGAGGGTGGATAGCACCTGGGCGAATTGATCGGCAAAATCGCGCGTGCGGCTGTAGAGGTGGGGTTGGAAAATACCCACCACCGATTTGCCCGGATAGAGGTAACGCACACTCTCCAAGCAGGCTGCTATCTCCTGCGGGTGATGGGCGTAGTCGTCAATCATCACCAGATGGCGATGCTTGATATGGTAGTCGAAACGGCGTTTTACACCTTGATAAGTGCTCAACCCCTCGCGCAATTGCTGGGCCGAGACACCCAAGGTGAGCACCACCGAGGCTGCTGCCACAGCATTCTCTACATTGTAAAGGCTAGAGTTGGGGAGTTGAAGGTCATAAATCACGCCTTGGGGAGTACGCAAATCAAAGATAATATCGCCTTGGTAGGTTCGCACATTCCAAGGGTAGTAGCCAGCCTCTATGCCCTGGCTGGTATAGGTGTCCACACTGGCCTCCACGCCCGAAATGTGCAGTTGCTGGTCATGACTGTGGGCCGACTTCAGCATGGGCAATCCCTCTTTGACAATGAGGTGACCGCCAGGCTGGGTCTGCTGAGCAAACTGCAAGAAAGCTTGCAGCACATTTTCGTGAGTACCATAGATGTCCAAGTGATCGGCATCGGTGGAGGTGATAACTGAGCAATAGGGGTGCAACTGCAAGAAGGAACGATCATATTCATCGGCCTCCACCACTACGTATTCGCTCTTGGTATCCACCACCATATTGGAATCGAAATTCTTGGCTATGCCGCCCAAGAAAGCACTACAACCCAACTGGGTGCGGCTCATGATATGGGCTATAAGGCTAGAAGTGGATGTTTTGCCATGCGTACCGGCTACGGCAACGCATTTCTTGCCGCGGGTGAGTTCACCAAGCACCTGAGAGCGCTTCTGCATTTTCACCCCACGAGCCAGCAGATGCTGAAACTCAAGCGTGGTATCAGGCACAGCAGGGGTATAGACCACCAAATCGATTTCTTGGGGGATGAGATCGGGATTGTCCTGGTAGTGGACCGGAATACCTTCCTGCACCAACTGCTGGGTGAGCGGCGATTCAGTACGGTCATATCCACTCACAGTGTGCCCACTCTGGTGGAAAAAACGAGCAATAGCGCTCATGCCTATGCCTCCAATGCCTAAGAAGTAGTAATTCATTGCCGTATGGATGATTTATTTTTTCAACAGTTTGTCAATCTCGTCCACTATTTTTTCGGCCGCACGAGGCGAGGCCATAGCTTTGAGGGCTGCGCTCATGCGGGCACAACGCTGCTCATCGTTCATCAGCTCCAAAACGGCGGGCAGGCCTTGCTCCTTGCACTCGGCATCACGCACCATCAATGCAGCCTCTTTGCGCACCAATGCCATAGCATTCTTGGTTTGATGGTCTTCAGCCACATTGGGCGAGGGTATAAGTATGAGGGGTTTGCCCACCAAACAGAGCTCTGAGATGGCTATGGCTCCAGCTCTCGACACCACCACATCGGCGGCAGCATAGGCCAGGTCCATCCGGGAGATGAACTGATGCACTTTTATCCATTCTTCTAAGCCAGCTTGGCGCACTGCTTCAGCAGCCTCGGCATACATCCATTTGCCGGTTTGCCACACCAGCTGGATTTGATGTTCCTTGAAAAATTGAAGATTAGCCAACAACATGTGGTTGATACTTCTAGCGCCCAAGCTACCTCCCACCGAGAGGAGCACGGGACGAGAGGGATCAACGCCGAAATGGGTGCATCCCTCTTGCTTGGTGCATTGCATCTGCTCTATCTCGGCACGGACAGGATTGCCGGTATAGACTATCTTTGAGGCGGGGAAGAAACGGTCCATTCCCTCGTAGGCCACGCAGATAGTGGCGGCACTCTTGGCCAGCGTTTTGTTGGTGAGGCCAGCATAGGAGTTCTGCTCCTGCAAAAGGGTGGTGTATCCCATGCGAGCAGCCACCTTGAGGGTTGGCTCGCTAGCAAATCCGCCCACGCCCACCACTATATCGGGCTGAAACTCGCTGATAATGCCTCGCACCATCATGCGGCTGCGAAGCACTCTATAGGGCAGCTGCAAATTTTTGATGATGTTGGCAAGGGTAAGCTGGCGTTGCAATCCAGCGATGGGAAGCCCTTTGATTTGATAGCCCGCAGCGGGCACTTTCTCCATTTCCATGCGACCTTGTGCCCCCACAAAGAGTATTTCGGCCTCGGGATAGCGGCCTTTGATGGCGTTGGCTATTGCCACGGCAGGGAATATATGTCCTCCACTGCCTCCTCCACTGATGATTGCTTTCATTTTGTATCGTTTTGATTAGTTATTATCGCTTCAGCCTCTGGTTGTCCTTCGGCTTGAGCGGATTGTTGCCGGTCAACTCGTACCCGTTTTTCATCTCCATTGTTCTTGCGAGCCACACACTGAATAATGCCCACTGCCACACCCAGCATAAGATAGGAAGAACCGCCATAGCTGATAAACGGCAACGGCTGACCGGTGACAGGCAGCACACCCGTGGACACCAGCATGTGCACCAATGCCTGGATGAAATAAATCGTGCCCAAACCGGCCACCAAGAGCTGACCATAAGAATTGCGGCACTTGATGGCGATGCGGATACAGCGATAGAAGAAGATAGAATAGAGCAAAAATATGAACATGGCCCATACGAAGCCGAGTTCCTCAATGATGATAGCGTAGATAAAATCATTGTGGGCCTGTGTCATAAGGCGGCCATGGATGGTAGATCCAATGCCGCAACCCAGCCAGCCGCCTCGTGCAACGGCCATGCGGGCCATGTTTTCTTGGGTCAACTCATCCGGATTGGGATGAAGCCAGGTCTGAATACGATTGTGCCAAGTGGTAGTGCGGCCAAAGTCAATTTCATCGCCGACTAAAACCAGAAATATTACCGCAAGTAGTCCGACAGCTAGTCCAATAGCTAGTCCATAAGTTGCATGCTTCTTATTGATTCCAGAATAGAGAATGACAAAATATCCGGCAGCAAAGATGATGGCGGCAGTGGAGCCATTCTCGAAAATGATTAATCCGGCAATCAATAACACCATGGCTATCATCCTCCAAAAAAGTTCTTTGGGTGAATATTTATCCTCATACGCTAAGGCCACATACGCCAACGAGAACACCAGCGCAATTTTCGCTATTTCAGAGGGTTGAAATGTAGCAATACCCCAACCAATCCATCGAGTTCCTTTTGCCAACGCCCAAACCAACAATACCACAGTGCCCACCAATACCGGCTTATATAATATGCCCCATTTGCGGTAATCACCCCGAAAGCTGATGAAGAATGCTAGCAAATAGGCAATCGACACAAACATCAAATGCTTAAAGAACATCCATTCGGGCGTGGTGTGGAGCGTGGCAACAGCGGTATAGCCCACCGAGCTATATACAAACACGAGCGAGAAGGCACTCAAAATGAGCACCACCACCCAAAGCGTCTTATCGCCCACATTGTGGAGGATACTTGACTTAAGCTTTAATTTATCAGAGCTTCCCATGAGGTGAAATTATAATTCGTTTACCTCGTGGCGGAACATGCGGCCAGCCGTCTCGTCGGAGAGTCCCTGGGGGGTAGCGGGCGAGAAAAGCACTTTCACGTCGTCCAATGGGCTATAGCAAGCACAATGTACTGCTGTGGCAATACTATCGGCATCCTTAATCACAGGAATGATGTCTTGGAACGCTTTGTGAAGGTTGTCGTTGTCCATTCCCACACAAATCAACATACGCACCTTGCGCAACACGCAGGAGCGAAGGCGGGAGTAATCGGTGTCGTGGTCGCCGCCGAATGCAATCCAGATGATGCTGCCTTCGGTATTTTCAATGGCATACATGGTGGCATTAACACTGCGGGCAGCAGCGTCGTTGATGAATCCTTTGCCATAGATGCGGGCCACAAATTCCATACGGAAAGGGGCTTCTTCCAAACGGAGAAAACAGCTGCGCAGACCTTCATTACGGATTTGGCGCAACTTGGCTGAGTCTATGGATGCCAAACCGCCATGTACGCGGTCGCGGCCTTGATTGGCTAGTAGTTCGATGCTCATTATCTTTTAGATGTATTTTAGTGTGTGCTTATGTGTGTTACTTATGATGTATTTTGACAGAACGATGCTTTGTCTTGTGCTTATCGGAGTTTCAGCGTTACGATGCTTATGATGGCTAGCAAGATGCCCACAATGGCAAACCGCTGCACAATCTTGGGCTCTTTGAATCCTTGCTTTTGGTAGTGGTGGTGCAGCGGAGACATGAGGAGCGGACGTTTATCCACCGGCACCGGCTGGCCTATTGGCAGCTTGTGCTTGCGCCGATACCATTTGCACCCCCAAGTCTGCCAGATGACGGACAAATCCTCCACCACATAGATGCCGCAAAGCACCGGCAGCAGAAGTTCCTTGCGGATAAGAAGTGCGAAAACAGCGATGATGCCGCCCAAAGCCAACGACCCTGTGTCGCCCATGAACATCTCGGCAGGGTAGGTGTTGAACCATAGGAATCCCAATGTGGCGCCCACAAAGGCAGTGATGAACACCGTGAGCTCTCCGATATCGCTCAGATAGACGATATTAAGATAGTTGGCCATGATGATATTGCCCGAGAGCCAAGCCAGAATGGCCAATGCACCGCCAATGATAGAGGCTGTGGATGTGGCCAAACCATCTATACCATCAGTGAGGTTGGCTGCATTGGACACGGCAGTGACCACAAAAATGGCCACCAACACATACACTACCCATGTATAGTCCAACGCCCAATCTCCCATCCAGCTGATGAGCCAAGCGTAGTCAAACTCGTTGCCCTTGAAGAAAGGGATGGTGGTCTTGGTGGAAGCAATGGAGGGGTGGAAAGCCAGCAGCAGACCCACGCCCAAACCCAGTGCCACCTGGCCGAAAACCTTGAATTTGCCAGGAAGTCCCTCTTTGTTGCGACGAAACACTTTGATATAATCATCCACAAATCCTATGATTCCTAGCCACACGGTGGTAACCAACATAGCAACCACATAGACATTGTCCAACTTGGCAAAAAGAAGGGTGGGGATGATGATGGCAGCCAGAATAAGCAGTCCGCCCATGGTGGGTGTACCCTCTTTCTCCTTTTGGCCATCAAGACCCAGGTTGCGTACTGTTTCGCCTATCGATTTGCGGCGAATGAAACGGATAAAAGGCTTGCCAAACAGCAGCATGATAATCAGCGAAGTGATGGCCGACATAGCTGCACGGAAGGAGATGTATTGAAACACACCTGCTCCAGGAAAATCAAATGCCCGGTCGAGCCAATCGAATAGATAGTATAACATTATCTTTTGTTTTATAGGATATTAATTGTTGAGTAAACTTTGGAGTTCTTCCACATCGTCGAAATGATGGCGCACGCCATTGATCTCTTGATACTTCTCATGACCTTTGCCAGCCACCAGAATGATATCGCCCTCTTTGGCCATCATCACAGCCGTTTTGATAGCCTGGCGACGATCGCTGATGCGAACCACCAACGACAGCTCGTCGGGGCTGAGTCCAGCCTCCATGTCGTCAAGTATCTTCTCGGGGTCTTCGGTGCGGGGATTGTCGGAGGTAAGTATCAGGCGGTCGCTCAATTGAGCTGCTATCTTGGCCATTTCGGGGCGTTTGGTAGCATCACGGTCACCACCACAGCCAGCCACGGTGTACAGCATCTGGCTATTCTTTCTTATCTCATTGATGGTGCTTATCACATTCTCCAATGCATCGGGGGTGTGTGCATAATCCACTATAGCAGTGATGCCTTTGCCCGTCACATATTGGAATCGGCCCTCGGCAGCAGCGAGCATGCTCAACTGACGAAGTGCCTCATCCTGATCCACACCCAACAGCACAGCCGCAGCATAAATAGCCGTGAGGTTATAGGCGTTGAACCTACCCACCAAGCGGGTCCACACCTCTTTGCCGTTGAGTTCCAGCAAGAGGCCCTGGAATGTGTCCTCCACTATCTTGCAGCGGAAATCGGCCATCTTGGTCAAACTGTAGGTAGATACGCTGGCTCGTGTGTTTTGAACCATCACCATGCCATTGCGGTCATCGATATTGGTGAGCGCAAAAGCATTGGCGCCCAACCCGTCAAAGAACCCCCTTTTGGCAGCTATATAGTTGGCCATCGTCTGATGGAAATCGAGGTGGTCGTGCGTGATATTGCTGAATATGCCACCGGCAAAGGTGAGTCCCGCAATGCGGTTTTGCACCACCGCATGGCTGCTCACTTCCATGAAAGCATACTGGCAGCCGGCATCCACCATCTGACGCAGCAGCCGGTTGATTTCCACAGCGTCGGGGGTGGTGTGTGTGGTAGGCACTTCTTGCTCGTCAATTTTGTTAACGATGGTGGACAGAAGTCCCACATGATATCCGCAGGCACGAAACATATTGTGGAGCAAAGTCACGGTGGTAGTTTTGCCATTCGTGCCGGTGATGCCCACCAGCTTCAATTGCTTGGAGGGATGCCCATAAAAGTTATCAGCCATAATGCCCAGTGCCTTATCGCTGTTGTCCACCACCACATAAGCCACACCCTCTTTCTGCTGGGCAGGCAACTGCTGGCAAACCACGGCCACGGCACCCGCCTTAATAGTGGCATCGATATACTGGTGGCCATCCACTTTGGTGCCCACCTGGGCCACAAAGCAACTGCCCTCCCCCACTTTGCGAGAGTCAAAACAGATGCTGTTCACCTCGGGGTCGAGGCTCACCGGCATCTTGAGCTTTATTCCTTTTATTATATTAGATAGTTTCATTCAATAACATATATTTAATTTAGTGGCATAGCTTGCTCAAGGCCTGAGTTCCAATACCACAGTTTGTCCTTTTTTGATGGCGGTGCGAGCCTTGGGGGTTTGGCTTGCAACCTTGCCCTGCCCACTGAAACGCACCTTGAGCCCCATGCCGCGCAGCAGCTTCATGGCATCGCGTATGGTCATGCCGTGGCAATCTGGCACCACGCCCGTGGGCAGCGGATAGTTGCGATAGCATTGCTGCTCGTTGTCATACAAAGCCCAACCCGTGGGCTGCTGAACTGTGTCCATCACGCTGAAGGGGAGCCCCAACAGCTGATAAGCGTGCTCCAACTGACGCAGGTCGGCTTTGGTGGCCACGGGATTCACCACACGGCCAGAATCGCGCAGATGCACACTTCCCAACTCGCTGTCAAATGCCACAACACAGTCGGCAATCTGCTTGAACACCGGTGCAGCGGCCATGCGGCCAGCAATGCTGGTACCTTCCAGCAAAACCAAGCAAGTATAGCGAGGATTGTCGGCCGGGAAGAAGCCCACAAACGACGAATTCTTTATCGCCCTATTGTGAATATTCTCAGTGGTGCCCGTTTTGCCGCCAATGCCGTACACATTATTCTTGATATTGCTACCCGTGCCGTTTTGCACCACACCCACCAGCATCTCGCGCATCTGCTTCACCAACTCGGGGTTTGCTATCCGCTCTTTGAGCACAATGGGTTTCACATCCGACCGATGATTGCCATCCAGAATGGCACGGCAAAACAAAGGTTTCACCATCTTGCCATCATTGGCCAAAGCGTTGTAGAAAGTGATCATCTGCATGGGGGTAGTCTCACACGTATAGCCGAAACTCAGCAGCAAGAAATCGCGGTCGTGGCGCAGATCTTTTCTGATGCCTGTATTGGGCTCCACTTCCAGCAGGTCCACACCCAGTCGTCCATAGGGGAAGATATCAAGCATACCGTCTCGCAGATCGTTGCGTCGGTTGCGATAATATTCCCAGGCCAGCTCACACATGCCTATGTTGGACGATTTGGCCAGCACACCAGCCAAGTTGGTAGTGTCGGTATTGTAGCCGTGCGAGTCGTCAATCACGCCGCCTCTGGCAGAATAGGTCTTCTTGCCGCCAGCGCGCACACGCTTGGTGGTGTCGAGCGATATTTTGCGGTCGTTCAGCATGGACAGCATAGCCACCGTTTTGTTGGTAGAGCCAGGCATATACTTGTGGCTTACTGCCACATTGTTCCACAAGGCCTCGCTCACCACGCCAGAGTCATCGCGCTGCAAATTGCTACATGCCAGCACATAGCCTGTGCTCACCTCCATCAGGATAGCACAGCCATACTTACCACCATACTGATTCATCGACTTGCGGAGAGCATTCTCGGCAATGTCTTGATATCGAGTGTCAAGGGTGGCAATAATCGTGTGCCCATCCTCTTTGCGCTGGGTGAGGGTGGAGTCTTCCAAAGGCACATTCTCATCCTCCTGGGGCAGCCACACACCGCGGGTGAGTCGGATACAGTTATATATGCCGTCCTTGCCGCGCAACACCGAGTCGTAGTAGCCCTCCAACCCCGAGATACCTTTCTTCTGGGTGGCGCTATAGAAGCCCACGGTGTTCTCGCCCAAATTGCCGTAAATGTGGGCACGCACATAGCGCGTCACGCTGCCATCCGAGGTGAGCGTCACCACACAGCGTTTCCAGCCCTCCATGTGGCGGATGCTGTCCCATTGCGAGTAAGGCACATTGCGGCACACATAGAAGCAACGGCTGGGCTTGGGCTTTCTATATTCATTCATCACACGGTTGTAGAAGTGCTTCTCCGACAGGTTGGGAAACGATTCATGCAGTATCTTGCACACCTTGTGCAAGTTGGCCTTGAAAGCCATAGTATCCGTGATATTGCTCTCCATCACCCGCACACCATGCTCCATCACCACGGCTCCTTTGCGGTCCACCTTAGGCCAGCGGCCCAAGTCCAGGCAAAGGTCACACACCGGCACCGTTGTGGCCAGCACCTTGCCATCCGAGGAGAGTATCGCGCCACGGCAGGCCGGTTCCACACGCTGCTCCATCTCTCGCTGTGCGCCCTTCTCGCGCCACATCTCGCCATCGATCAGCTGCGTTTTCAGGGTAGAGCGCACGATGAGCCCACCGCAGACAAGCGTCAGCACCAGCCAGATGATAAACAACCATCCGTGCAGCCACCCATTATGATTTTTCTTTTCCAAGTCGTTTTATTCGTTTTCTGTTGTTAGTGTATTTTGTTTTTTCACCTTTAATCCAGGCATTCGATATTTCTTTCCTCCCGTTTTCGATTCAAATCTCAAATGGGGGGCCGGCTGTGATACGCACTCCGGTGGAGTCCAGCAGCTCTGCTATCTTCGAAATCTTGATGGTCTCTTGATAACGTTTCTGCATCTCGATATGCGACTGTCGCAAATTGTCTCTGCGCTCCAATGCCGCCATCTTGGCTTTGCTCAGCGACTCGGCTTTGTATCGCATATAAACCAGTGCCAAACATCCCACCAGCGCCATCAGCAACACGTATCTCTGTTTCACAAACCAGCGGCTCTGCAAAAAACCGCCGCCCAATGTGAGATTGAACAAACTCACCTTCTTGTGCGCTTTTGGCTCTTCGGAATTGTGTTCTATATTGTCCGTTTGGTTCATGTTATAATTCAGCAATTTAGTTATTTCTTCTCTGCTATTCTCAGTTTTGCGCTGCGGGCGCGATTGTTCATCTGCAACTCTTCATCGCTGGCAGTAATGGCTTTGCGGCTCACCAGTTTCAGCGGCACGAGGGGATTGCCATAGAAGTCCTTCTCCAGCTTGCCTTCGAAATTGCCAGTCTTGAAGAAATTCTTCACCAGCCTATCCTCCAACGAGTGATACGACATCACCACCAATCTACCCCCGGGCTTGAGCACTTCCTGGGCCTGCTGAAGCATGGCCATAAGGGCCTCCAACTCGCCATTCACCTCTATGCGCAGTGCCTGAAAGAGCATGGCCAAGTACTTATTCTCTGCTCCGCGTGGCAGATGGCGGCTCACCGCTTCGCGCAGGTCGAAGGTGGTGACAATCTCCTTCTCTGCCCGGGCCTTCACAATGGCTTTGGCCATCTGGTAGGCATTGGGCAACTCGCCATAGAGGCGCAGGAGGCGGGTGAGTTCCTGCTCATCGGCGCTATTCACAAGCTCGCGGGCAGTCAACTCCTGGCGGCGATCCATACGCAAGTCCAACTCGCCCTCCAAACGGGTGGAGAACCCACGGTCGGCCACATCAAATTGGTGCGACGACACACCCAAATCGGCCAATACGCCATCCACGCTGCGAATGCCGTGCAAGCGCAAAAAGCTCTTTAGATACCTGAAATTCTCGTGGATCAGCTCAAATCTGGAGTCATCCAATGCGTTGGCCAGGGCGTCGGCATCTTGGTCAAAACCCACCAGCCGGCCTTCGGCACCCAAATGCTCCATAATAGCACGAGAGTGGCCGCCACCGCCAAAGGTCACGTCCACATAAGTCCCGTCAGGACAGATATTCAATCCCTCGATGCATTCATTCAGCATCACCGGCAGATGATAGTTCATGCTTTGCTCCCAGTCTATTATTGACAGTCATGATAAAATCTTGGCTGTCTGATTCAAACAATTGTTCGTAGGCGTTGCGTTCCCAGATTTCAATGTTTTCACCGGTGCTTTGCAGTACTATCTCCTTGGCATCTTTCAACAAGCTTTTCTGCTCAGGGGGAATCATCAGTCGGTCGTTGCTGTCCAACTCCATTACGTTGGTGCGGGTCAACCGACGCAGGATTTGTTTGTCCTCGACGTTGTACGGATTCAACCTCTTTTGGAGCTCGGCAACTTCTTTCTGGAAACTCTCATACGTCCACAGCTCTAAGCACTCTCCTGTGAATGCTCGGCGGACCACAAAACGACAATCCGAGCTCTCCAACTGCTTTTTTAAAGCAATTGGGAACTTGAATCGACCGTTAGAATCGACCTTACAATACTCAGTTCCAAGCACTAAAGCCATTTTTATATATTATTTTACAAGTTGTAAAGATACGAAGAATTTCCCAATTAATACCAAAAATCTCCAAAAAAAGTTTTTTTCTGCCATTATTCTACGCACAAAACTCAAAAAAGTTTCATTCTCCGCATCTTTTTTTTGGATCCCCCACCCCATTTTTCACCCCTCTGCACCCCCTTTTTCGTGCCAAGAAATCAACAGATAGTTGTTAACAACATAAATCAACACAACTCAGCCACTTACATTTTTATCAACACATTTTTGTTGAAAACCACACCATTTTTCACAACTATTAACACACCGCAATTCAATTCAATAGATATAAAAATATAGTACATTATAATATCAAGCGTGAACACAAAACCAGCATCCGCCAATAGCACAAACCCGAGCCCGTTCCAGACCTCAATATCACGCCTTTGCAACAGGCATTTTCACACACAATCTTCACACACAATCTTTCCCCCTCCGCCCCGAGAGCATCACCCCAACAGCCTTCCGGCAAGGGATACGCACCGCCCAAAAGTCGAACAGGCAAGCATCGCCAAACATTGGGTGACGGTTGCTGCTTGCAGGATGCTGCAATGCTCCTAGGGTGCTGCTTCGATGCGGGAACGCTGACTGGTCGATGCCGCAAGGCTCATCCTTCGCTCCAGATACCCTTTCAGCGAAGCCGAGCGAAGCTGAGCGAAGCGTGAGCGAAGGATGAGCGAAGAACCAGCGAAGCGGCAGCGAAGGAGCAACGAAGGAGCAGCGAAGCGGCAACGAAGCGGCAACGAAGCGGCAACGAAGCGGCAACGAAGAACCATCGAAGGAGCTGCGAAGGCCGATCGGCCCCCATTGGGCGGCCAGCGAAGCCTTGTGGGTGAATGACTCTGTCATTTCCCGAAATCGCTTGTCAATTTCCCCTTGGTTAAACTAAAAAACTTGTCATTGGGCGGCCGGATAAACTGATCAGATTGACAAACCGAACAAATTTGCATGACAAAACAAGGATGGCAAAACAGAGTCTTCCTTGTTTTGGGGTGATGCAAAGATACAACTTTTTTTATGACCATAGAAATTCCCCTTCTTTTTTCCATAGTTTCGCCACAGATATGCGGCCAAACATCAGCGTGGGGTGTCAAGGTGTCAGGTGTCAAACTTATTTGGGCAGCCTCTTTCCTATGGGCAAGGATCACGCCAACCACAAATCCACATATACAAATGACACGTGACACCGCGACACCCACGACACCCCCTTCTCCCCTATTGCCCGAAAACATAACGCCAAGATAATGCCGTGGTAATGCCGCAGTATGCTGCCACCATAGCGGGAAAACGCCCACTCAAATAATCCATCAATCAAAAGGCAGTCATAAAATTTGTTTTTTCTAGCCGAGCAAGCTCGGCCAGAACGTCTGAAAGACGAGGATCCTCAGTGAGAATCTGAGAGCGCCATTGCAATTCGAAAATCATTAATAAACAGCAATTTTCGATTAATTTCTAGTAATTCCTTTCCGCTCGTAAGTTTTGCCAACGAAACTTAGACCATCCAATTTTTAGAGGTTAACAAAAAAATTCGTATCTTTGCAGTCGCAAAACGATTTTACTCATAGTTAAATTGTGCAACTTTGCACTTGGATACAGCCTAGCCGAAACGCAGTATCCAAACAGGCAAGGTTCATAAAACTTTAAGGTGGATTGATGGGCTCTATGCCACCTTAAAGGCAAAATGAGTTTATAGAGCCCTCTGAAACAAGTTGTTCAAAACAAAACAGAAAGAACATTAATATAACATATTAAATGTAACGCGCATTGACTATTATTTGCGTTCGTCTGAATAGCCTCGGAAACTATTATCGGAATAAGAACACAAAGAATAGTGGTTAGGCTAGCTTCCTTGGTAGAAGTGAGTCTTATCCTCCTTTGTAAGAGTTCAATGTTTGTGCCTTTGGGCATGAGCATATCTTATAGGAGGATGAGGTTCCATTCCGAGGCAGCCTCGACGAACGCATAAGAAGGTTCATGCCTTTTTTATGCGCTCTCGCAAGTGGTAGATCGATGCACATAGCATCAATTTATCACGAAAATGGGAAAGAAGGAACATACAGCAATACCGGCAGAATATTTTATTGCTGCCAAAGCGATTGCTTTGATGGGTATTTCTCGTCACTCTTTTGAAAAACTTGTCA
>JAKSMP010000019.1 GCA_024400505.1 Bacteroidales bacterium
CGTTGAAGCCCAGGAAGTCGCACATCTGGTCGGGCATATAGGTGAGGTCGATGCTTAATCGATGATTGGGTATGAGGTACTTGGAGTCGTAGCTGAAGCGGAAGAGACCATAGTGCTTGGTGGTATAGGCTGCCTCGGCATAGAACGAGTGGTAATACTCGGGATAGATGGCGCCATCGCCAAAATAATAGATGTTGGTCAGCGCGCCAAGCTGGAGACCGAGGTCGGCATCGTATGAGAAACTGGGGAGGACGCCAAAGGTCCATCCACGGCGCACATTGGCAGAATCTTGGGATTGGACAGCCAGCCCCAAAAGGCTGAAGGCGAGGAAAGAGAAGAAGATTTTTTTCATAGTCGATTATTTTTTATGACGGAAGATTTTGGTGCGGAAGATGAAAAGGCTAAAGAGGACGAAGGCAAAGGCTAGGACGCCCAAGGTGATAAGGCAGCTTTGCATGCTCTGAGGGCCAAAGCCCATGAGCAACAGAATGGGGAATCCGAAGGCGATGGCCGGGATTGTTTGGAGGACCAAATTGTTGGCTGCAGGGGTCTCGAATTTGGGATCGATCTCGCGGAGGAGGATCATGCCGTTGCTGGCGGTGCCGGTGAGCATGCCGAACATGGAGAAGAAGCCTTCATAAGGATAATCGGGGTAGAGATGCTTGGAACAAAGTCGAACGAAGAGGAAGGTGGCAATGGCGCCAGCGGCACAAACGAGCAACAGCGGCATCCAAATGCCTCGAAGGTTGTTGAAGTCAATGGCGGCTGTGCCGGCAACAATCATGAAATCAAAACAGACACCGGCAATGCGGTCGAGGGTGTAGTTATTGATGTACTCGCGCTGCATGAGATGACTCTTGCGGAGGCGGTTGATGACCACCTTGACCAAAGAGCCAAAGATGGTGCCCCAAAGGAAGTTGAATCCCCAGAACATGGGTTTGAGTGTTTTGACACCAAACTGACCCAGAGAGAGCTGCTCAACGCCATACATGAAAAGGAATACCATGGCATAGACGAGCAATACGAGCGATATCTGGACAGTCATCTTATCAATGGACTCAGCGTGGGGAATTTCGTTCTCGGACTCATAGTCCTGGAGGGTGTAAACCTCTTGATAGTCTCCCTGGCGTTTCATCAGTTTGCCTTTGCGACGCAAAACATTCATATAGATAACTCCCACAATGCTGCCCACGATGAAACCTGTGGCGGCAATACTGAGGCCAAAATCAGCACCGTGGAAGAGGATGCCCTGACCTTCGGCCCACTGACTGTAGGTGACGCCAAAATTGAGTGCCTGACCGGGTCCCTGACCATAGCCCATGGGGAGGAGCAGACCAGCGGCATAGAAGAAATCGGATTGATTCCACCAAAGGAAGAGGGGTATGGTGATGAGCAACCCCACCAGGCCTTGGATGATATAGCTGCTGGCGGTGACAGCACCGGTTTCAACCACTTTGAGAGTGGTAGTCTGTGACTTGATTTTCTTGTTTTTGAGTGCCATGGCCACGAAACCTAGGCCCAATGCGTGATAGGTGACTATCTCCATGGCTCCCTTGTCAACCACATGGCTAAAGAAGGGGAAGAGCTTGAACAGAAGGATGAGCAAGCCGGCCAACAGGGCGGAGGGGAGGAGGCTGCGCTTGAGCAGCGGCACGTTGCAGCGGATGAGGTTGGCCACCAGAAGGGCCACTACAATAAGGAAAAACTGGATGAGCCAGTTCCATGCTGTGGGGGATGCGAATGCGGACATGATATTTTTTATCGCTTTAGAGGATGACTAATTATCGCACATTGGCTTCAAGGGCTTGACGCACGAGGCGCTTGAGCTCGAGTGTGCGGGTTTGGAGTTCATCACGTTTCTCAGGCTTGTACATCTCGCCATACTGGACTGAGCCAAGTTTGATGTTGGGTTTAGACAGACTGCCGTTGACATCCACTGCCAGACGCACTGGAAGGGGACATTTGATGAGTTCGAGGTGATAGTTGCAGAGGTTGTCGAGAGTATGGCGGCCACCGATGCAGAGCTGATAATTGTGTAAACCCAGAAGGAAAGGATACACAGTAATTTCTTTGCGAAATACTTGTGCCTCTACACTGAGACTGTCGATGCCAATGTTGTTGTCGTGTTCACGCCAGTTTTTGAACTGAAGGAGTTTGGCTAGGGAAGCGATGGTGGCATTGTCCATCACCACTAGGTCCTTGCCATTGATGGCAGCAGCACCGATAAGGGTGCTCATCTTGGGCTGATAGAATGCATTGAGGTTGCATTCGGCTGCCAGATGGAAATTGGCTCGACCTTGGAAGGCTTTGAGCATAGGCACAAGGGTGTCGATGGAAGGCACCATGGCGATGAGTTCCTCCACGGTAATATCGAGGAGATGGAAGTCGATGCCAGTGAAGAGATGATTGACTCGGGGCGATTTGTAGATGCCCGTAAGTTGCATGCGGGCTGCTTTGCAGGTGAAACCCACCTGGTCGAGTACAGCCACGCCATCGTTGACGGTGATGGATCCAGCCAACTCGTTGAGGTCATTGCCAAAGGCCACACATCGATTGATGTTGGTGTGAAGGGTGACGCGGACATCCTTGGGCACGATGAAAGGATTGGCTTCCTTGGGCACATTGTCCTCTATCCGTTGTTGAGCCAAGGTGTCAGGCTCGGTGCCCATACCGCTGAGAATGGTGAGCAACTGGTCGATATCGGCATACTGGGAGTTGAAATGGAGATCGCCATGAAGCATGGCTGTGTGGTTGAGCCAATCTTCTATATTATATACTTTGCCAGAGAGGTGATAGTCGGACACGCCCCAAAGGAGGTCGGCATGGGAAATATCACACACCTCGGGTTTGTAGTTGAACTGGAAATGGGTAAGGCGCAAAGGCTCATCCATATTGGCCATAGCCAACACACCTCGCTGGAGGTCGATATCAACATCGGGATGCCACTGGAGGAGCGGATTCTGCTGGGTGGAGTCGTTGCGCACACTTCCACGAAGTGTGAGTGTATCGGAATAGACAAGCATGGAGTCCATTTCGGCCTGCACATGGCTGGAGGCGATATTGAATGAAGCCGCAAGAGGCTGATTGGGATCTAGGATATTGGGGAGGGTGACGCGAATATCGGGGTCGTCAAGTTGCGCGTTGAGTCCAGTATTGGCCATATCTACATGGAGTTCACCACCCGTAATGTGCGCACCAATGAGATGATTACGCTGCTTGCGATTTTGCTTGACGGGCAGTTGAAGAGCCACCTTAAGACGAGGAGAAGTGGCGTGGATGCTGTCGTAAATGACATCGAGTTTGTTGAAATCTAGTGTGCCACGAGCCTGCACATCCTCCAAAGCCATATCGGTGATAGCAGAGAGGCGAGAATGGAGATGCAGCTTGGCAAGTGAAGAACCAGCCAAGGAGACGTGCATTGTGTCGGGCAAAAAAGGTGCGAGGTCGGGCAAGTGGAGCTGCCCCTGGATGTCGGCATCGATGAGCATATCATCAAGAAGGTCGTCCACTTGGCCGCTGAGGGACAACTTGCTGCGGTTGGCGGTGGCCGTAATGTGATCGATTTCGACAGTAGATGGACCTTTAAAATCTACAGATGAAGAGAGATTGAGATTGGCCGTGAGGAGGGCATCAATTTGACGCACAGGCATGGGGAGCATCTTGGGAGCGGAGAAGAAGCCATGAGTAAATTCCACCTGAGCAGCTACGCGAGGCAGCTGTCCATCGGAAACTGGACCTTGGGCGGTGCCAGTGATGCGGGCTCGTCCATCAACTTGCATACCATCAAGACTCTGGGTGATGAACGAAGGAAGGATAGCTAGCAGAGAGGCCACTTGCCAACGGTCGGTGGCATAATGGACATCTACTTGCATAGGACCTTGGTCGTGAGGAAGAGAGACATCGCCCCAAATGCCAACCTGATAGTTGAGCAATTGGAGGGTGGTTTTTTCACCCATAGTAAATGCCATGCGATCCATGTCAGCATGGAAAGGGACATTGAGGGAAACGAGGTCTCGGCGAGACTCGTTCATGGCAGAGGTGGTGTAGGTATCATCACCAATAGACACATCACCTTTGGATACAGCAAGTTTCAGACAACCTTCGACATCATTGATGGTACCTTTCCCATCCAAGCGGGTGGAAAGGTTGTGAAGATTGGCATAAATGGAAGGAGCCCCTAGGCTGTCGCGCATGTCCACCATGAGGTGGGGCAAGACTAATAATAGTTTGCCTGAGAGTGCGGGGTCGTGATACTGACCTTGGAGATGAAGCTCGGCATGATGGAGGCGGGCTAACATCTGCTGTTGGAGGTTGCAATATTGAGCAGAAAAATCATGAAGGGTGATTTTCTGTAAGTCAATTTGGGGAAGCGTGGATTCGGAAGAGGTGGGTTCGGAAGGTGTTTGGTCGTCGCTAGATTTGAAGATGGAAGAGATATTGCTCCATCCATCAGGAGCAGTGTAGAGGTTGGCTTGCACACCGTCGAGCCAAAGTTCGCGAACCACCACAGCCTTGTCGTGGAGATAGGCTTTGAGATCGATGCCCACCACGAGGCTGGAGATGTGGGCAAGGGTGTCGTTAGGTTGGGCTTTGGCAGCCAAAGGATGGTCGGATGGGATTTGGTAGGGGTTGATAAGCACCACATTATCCACTTTCAGACCCAAGTTGGGATAGGTCTTGAAAAGGGACAATTCCACGCGCTCGAAATGATTCTCACACTGAAGAATACCTCCAGCCAGCTTATTAACAATACTGGTGAGACGCGCAGGGGTGAACACTAGCCATAGAGCTATAACAATGACAATGATTGCCGTCCCAAGCAATGAACCAATGGATATGAGCGCAATCTTCCAACCTTTTTTCATTTGGAGATACTATTTTTTAGTGAACGATCGAGTATTACCATAGATGTCCTGGTAGGTGAGGTCATGCTCGCTTTGCGAAATGACTGTGTAATCGTAATAGACATGCTGCCCCATCTCGCCATAGAGGTCTATCATCAGTTTGCTGCCTGCAGTGGACCAATTGAAACGGGTGCCTTCGCCCTCCTGCACATCATCGGAGAGATCCCAAGTCTCGCCACGTTTGTCGGCATCGAAACGCCAATGTTCTTTGGGATTGTTGGAATATACCCATGTGCCCACCAACATCTGCTCATTGACAACAAGTTCTTCGGGCTCGGGATGACATCCCACCCACAACACCGACGCTAAAAGCATGGTGCAAAGGAATAGAGAAAAGCGTAAACGAGTACTAATCTTCATCATCAACCACATAAACATCGCGATAGGTACGGCCTACACCATCGTAATCTAAGCCGTAGCCTACAATAAAATCATTGGGGATAGATTTGCCCACATAATCCACATGGAAATCTTTCTGGAAATTGCCAGGCTTGAAAAAGAAACTGCAGATGGAGATGCTAGCAGGTTCAAGTTTTTGGAGTTCGGCAATCATGTATTCCATTGAGATGCCACTATCTACTATATCCTCGACGATAATCACATCGCGCCCTTTGCACTTTTCGGGAAATCCGAGCACTTTCTTTACGCTACCCGTGCTACTCATGCCAGAATAGGAAGAGTATCGCACAAATGCCACTTCGGCATCAAATTCAATATAGCGGGTCAAGTCAGCCACAAAAAGATAACTGCCGGTGAGCACAGGGCAAAGGATGGGTTTCTTGTGTTTGAAATCCTCCGATATTTCTGCAGCCACACGTTTGACATGTTCCTGAATTTCGGATTCGGGCATGTAGAGTTTGAACATTCTGTCCTTAACTTGAATTTTTTCCATAATAATTATAGATTAATCGTTTAGCGTTATGAATGTGAATGTTTGCAAGTGTATTAATGGAGAATCATTCTTCATCGCGGTCAATGGTATCGAGCACCAAGCGGAGACCGAAATAACTATAGCCATAGTCGGGTAAATACCAGTTTCGCTCAAACACGCTGCAACCCCAAGTGGGGCTGTTGAAACAACCGCCGCGCATGATACGGTTCTCGCCGGTGCGAGGTCCTTGTGGATTTGTCTGGGGTTGGTCGGTATAGGACTCCATCCAGTCGCTACACCATTCAAGCACGTTTCCGCCCATATCAAAGAGACCTAGTTCATTGGGGCGAAGCTGTGCCACAGGATGACTGTGCCCATTGCTGTTGCCCCCATACCAGCAGGTTTCCCATATTTGGCTCTGGACACCTGGATAAGGGGTGTGCTTGGACCGATTGCCTCCACGGGCTGCATACTCCCATTCTGCCTCGGTGGGCATACGGAAATGCAGCTGAGTGAGTTGACTCAAGCGAGCAATGAAGATTTGAGCATCATTCCACGAAATCTGCTCTACTGGAAGGCTGTCGCCAATCCATTTGGAGGGATTCTCCCCCATCACAGCCACCCAAAGGGCTTGAGTGACTTCGGTTTGACCAATATAATAATTAGGAAGAGTGACCTTGTGTGTGGGTAATTCGTCGGCATAGGTATGTTTTTCACCACGAGGGCGTGTGCAACCCATGGTGAAACTACCGCCCTCGACTGGCATCATGCGAAACATTTCTTTGCCCACATAAATCATGACGGAGCCATCGTCAACCTCGACAAGAAATTGCAGTGAGGCAGAATCTACACCCCTAATTTCTTTCAAGCGGACGGCTGTAATCGTGAGTCCAACACCAGGCTTTATTCCCTTACCCACATCGCCAGTAAGACCTTCCAAAGGAGCTGTAAAGGGGCCACCATCAAGGGCCACACGCACACAGATATCAGCTGTTCGGTCGAGGTCATAGGTGATGGTGAGTGTATCGCCGTTGAGGACAAACGACTGATTGCTAACCTGCTGTGCCCTGAGGAGGGCACAGCTGAGTAAGCCTATTACTAATGTCAGTAATTTCTTCACTTTGGAGATGAGGAAAAGACTGGGCATTGCATTATTTCATGTGAGCATCGCTCCATTGTTCGGGGTTCATGCGCCAGCTGGCCAAAGACTCCTGCTCAGACTCACGGATATACTCCTGCTCGCATGCCACCTGAATCAAGGTGTCGTAATTGGTGAGGGTGCGGAGTTCAACCTGTGATTTCTCAAAGTTTTGCTTAGCCACATCCAAACCATAGGTGAAGATGGCTGCCATTCCTTTGACATTGCATCCTTTGGCACGGAGTGCATCCACAGCAATGAGGCTGCTCTTGCCAGTGGAAACGAGGTCCTCAATAACCACGACATTCTGTCCTTCATGGATTTCACCTTCAATCTGGTTGGTCAAACCATGGCTCTTGGCTTCGCTGCGAACATAAACGAAGGGGAGACCGAGTTCCTGAGCCACCAAAGCACCCTGGGCAATACCACCAGTGGCCACACCTGCAATCACATCAATACCACACCAATTGGCATTAATTACATCCACAAAACTCTGACGGATGAAGGTGCGGATTTCGGGATATGAGAGGGTTACACGGTTGTCGCAATAAATAGGAGATTTGCGGCCAGAAGCCCAAGTAAAAGGATTTTCGTTATTAAGCTTTATAGCTTTGACTTGCAGTAAAAAAGAGGCCATCTGCAGGGCCTTATCGTTGTTAGTTTTCATAAGGCAAAGATACACTTTTTTTTTATAACTAAGAAAATATTTTCGAAAACAGCTCGTTATTAACAGCGTTTTTGAGCAATCCACAATAAACGCACACACAATGCTATGCCCAATTTGACCATCTCATACCTCGATCACTACCTCCATTTGTCTCAAGCCACGCCACCTGTGGAGGAGACCCCACCCATTGGCTTTGAAATCTATGATGAATCCTATTTTATCCAAGCCTTAGACACACTCAAACAGGGAAAGGACGTATGGGTATGGTATAACCAGGATATAAGAGGGATATGTGCAGCGTTGCACGAGCAGTTCACTTTTGTGAAAGCAGCGGGGGGCCTGGTGAGAAACGCCGATGGGGAATACCTGCTGATTTACAGAGAAGGACATTGGGATATACCCAAAGGGATGGTGGAGCCTCAAGAGACTATAGCTAATGCCGCCTTGCGCGAAGTGCAAGAGGAAACAGGCATCAGCCAGCTGACGCAGGGGTCAATCATCGCCAAGACATACCATATCTACGATAAATACGGCGGTTGGCACATAAAACAGACCACTTGGTATCAAATGTTTACCCATCTCAACGAGCCCACCTTGCCTCAGTTGGAGGAAGGTATTACAGAATGCCGCTGGGTGAAACCAAATGAATGCAAACAACTGCTAGACCAATCTTTTGCCAGCCTTCGACTGGTGAGCCAACACCTTAATCCATGACAATCAATCCCTATCCAATAGCGCTGAAACTCATCCCTGGACTGGGTGACAAAAGCATCCGCCAGTTGATGACTATTTGCAAAGATCCAGAAACCCTCTTTGACATGTCGCACGCACAACTGAAGGAGCTATTTCCTCGCCACACTTCCGTTGTAAGTGCGATTGAAAGCAGAACCACCCTGGCACAAGTTGAAAAAGAAATACCTCGATTGGAGAAACACGCAATACAACCCATCTTTTTCACCGACGAAGACTACCCACAGAGGCTCAACCGTGAAGAATGTGGAGACTGCCCTACCCTACTTTACAAAATGGGATCGTGTACACTGAACGCTGACAGAGCGGTGGCTATGGTGGGGTCGAGAAAATGCACAGACTATGGCCGACAAAACACCTACCGATTGGTAGAGGAAATGGCAAGCGACAAACCGATTATTGTAAGCGGGTTGGCTTACGGAATTGACACAGCAGCCCACACTGCCGCAGTAGAGAATGATGTGCCCACAGTGGCAGTTTTAGGCCACGGATTTGACACCATCTATCCCAGTCAGAATCGCCCTTTGGCAAAAAAAATCTTGGATCAAGGGGGAGCCTTGCTGACCGAATATCCTTTGGACACTCCCATCAATCCGGCCTACTTCCCTGCTCGAAATCGAATAGTGGCAGCTTTGGCTGATGCCACGGTGGTGGCAGAATCTGCAGAGCGAGGCGGAGCACTCATCACAGCTAATATTGCCTCCAGCTACAACCGCGAGGTTTTTGCCATCCCGGGGCGCATTGGCGATGCTTTTTCGGAAGGATGCAACAATCTCATCGTTAACAATAGGGCCATCATGATTCGAAATGCAGGCGATATTTATTTCCAAATGGGATGGAAGGGTGTAATCACCAACCGCCGACAACGGGCAACACAAAAAAGCCTCTTTGCCGAACTCACGCCAAACGAACAAACTGTGCTAGAGGTGTTGCGCACCCACAAAGAGATGGAGATGCTAGAAATAGAGGCCAACTGCAACCTATCCCTGCCTCAAATAGCAGCAATATTGTCAGATTTGGAGCTCAAAAAGGTTGTGTATTGCCTCCCCGGCAGACTCTATAAACCAACAGAATAGATCACTTTCTCTAATTTTTTTTATAATAAAACATATTTATTTGCGATTTTTCTCGTATCTTCGCAAAATAAAATAATACAATAATTGACCCCTTCTAGAACAAAAAAATATATACATGGAACAAACTGTTAAAGGCAAAATTTCTCAGATTATTGGTGCCGTGGTTGACGTCACTTTCGAAGAAGGAACCCCACTCCCCGACATCTACGACGCACTACAAGTGATTCGCCCCGATGGCGCCGAAGTTATCCTGGAATGCCAGCAGGATATCGGTGAGAATACCATGCGCACCATAGCCATGGACAGCACCGACGGTCTCCAACGCGGTACGGAAGTCACCTCCATCGGTGGACCAATCTCTATGCCTGTAAGTGAAAATATCAATGGTCGCCTTTTCAACGTCATTGGCAAAGCCATCGACGGAATGCCCGACCCTATCCATACCAAACGCTATGGTATCCACCGCGAGCCCCCACGTTTTGAGAATCTGGCCACTTCACAAGAGGTGCTTTTCACCGGCATCAAGGTCATCGACCTTATCCAGCCTTTCCTCAAAGGAGGTAAAATTGGCCTTTTTGGCGGAGCTGGCGTGGGCAAGACCGTGCTCATCCAAGAATTAATTAACAATATCGCTAAAAAATACTCTGGCATGTCGGTTTTCACCGGAGTGGGCGAGCGTACCCGCGAGGGTAACGATTTGCTGCGCGAAATGATTGAAGCCGGCGTTATTAATTATGGACCCGAGTTTGCTAAAAGCATGGAAGAAGGCAGTTGGGACTTGTCGAAAGTAGATGCCAATGCATTGAAAGACTCCAAATGCACAATGGTTTTCGGACAGATGAACGAAACCCCTGGAGCTCGTGCACGCGTGGCGCTCTCTGGTCTTACATTGGCTGAATATTTCCGCGATGGCGATGAAAAAACTGGTGGACGTGACATCCTCCTTTTCATCGACAACATCTTCCGCTTCACCCAGGCTGGCTCCGAAGTATCGGCATTGTTGGGGCGTATGCCTTCTGCCGTTGGCTATCAACCCACCCTTGCCACTGAAATGGGTATGATGCAAGAGCGTATCACATCCACCAAACGTGGTTCCATCACCTCTGTGCAGGCTGTTTACGTCCCTGCCGACGACCTTACCGACCCCGCGCCTGCTACCACCTTTGCCCATCTCGATGCCCAAACCGTACTTTCCCGCAAAATTTCCGAGCTGGGTATCTATCCTGCCGTTGACCCTCTTGATTCCACTTCACGAATTCTGGCCCCCGATATTGTGGGCGAAGAGCACTACGAAACAGCTCAACGAGTCAAACAAATCCTTCAACGATACAACGAGTTGCAGGACATCATCGCCATCTTGGGAATGGAAGAGTTGGGTGAATCAGACAAACTAGTGGTGTCGCGAGCTCGCCGCGTACAGCGTTTCCTTTCCCAACCTTTCCATGTGGCAGAAGCATTCACCGGCATTCCGGGCAAGTTTGTCAATATCGAGGACACAATCAAAGGTTTCAACATGATTCTCAATGGCGATGTGGATTACCTCCCCGAACAGGCATTCCTGCTGGTGGGTACCATCGAAGAGGCCATAGAGAAAGGTGAAAAAATATTGGCTGAGACCAAATAACCGATCTCTATGAAAGTGACAATCACAAAACCTGATGCCACCCTTTTCGAAGGCGAAGCCACCCAAATACACCTTCCCGGCATCGATGGCAAATTCGAAATGCTGCAGAACCATGCCCCAATCATATCCGCCTTGGGTCAAGGGCAAATAAAACTCATCCAACCCGATGGCAATGAAGTGATATATGACATTAGAGGTGGCGTTTTGCGTGGTCAAAATAACGAAATACAAATTCTGGTTCAATAAAAGACATGGCATATTATATTCAGAATATCTTGCTCAATCAAGAGCGTACAAATATTCTCATTGAAGGAAACACCATTGCGGCCATTGGCAAACAGACTCCCTCGGTTCCCGATGCGACCATCATTGATGGGTCACACTTGGCTGCATTCCCATCCTTTGCCAACATGCATACCCATGCAGCTATGAACCTCTTCCGTGGATTTGCCAACGATTTGCCCCTCATGACTTGGCTCAACGACTGGATTTGGCCCAAAGAGAAACACCTTGACTACGACATCGTCTATAGTGGTACAAAACTGGCTTGTCTTGAGATGATTAAAAGCGGAACTACCCTTTTCTCCGATATGTATTTTCATATCCCGGCCGCAGCTAAAGCAGCTGCTGAAATGGGAATTCGATGCACGCTTGGCATTACCGCTTTTGGCGATGGCCTTTCTGTAAATGAGCAAGTAGTTGAAGAAACGTTATGCGAATTGGAGCCATACAAACACCTTGTAAACTTGGCCATTGCCCCCCATGCTATCTATACTGTCTCCGACGAAGGTTTGGTTCACCTGGCTCGTTTGGCACAGAAATACGGCCTATTATACCATATTCACATGTCGGAAACACAAAGTGAAGTTGATGACTGTATGAGCCAACGCAATTGCCGCCCCTACGAATTGCTCCAGCGTTTGGGTGTGTTGGATTTCACTCAAGGTCGATTCACAGGAGCGCACAGCCTCCATCTCTCCGATAACGAGATTTCCATCTTGGGGAGCCACCACGCCACTGTTGTACACAACCCTTGTTCCAACCTCAAACTTGGTTCGGGTCACAGTTTCAAATATTGCGAGTTGCGCGATGCTGGGGTAAACGTCACCCTCGGCACCGATGGTTGCTCTTCCAGCAACAACCTCGACATGATCGATGCAGCAAAATTCATGTCGTATCTGCAAAAAGGCATCCGACAAGACCCCACAATCCTTCCAGCCGAAGAGATGCTGCAGGTGGCCACATCCAATGGATTCCATGCATTGGGCATTAATGCCGGTTCAATTTCTGTAGGAGCAGAAGCCGACCTTATGCTGGTTAGCACCGATAATATAGCCTTTATCCCTAATAACAACACACTTGCCAACCTGCTCTATGCCGCTCATGGCGACTGCGTAGATACTGTATTCTGCCACGGAAAAATGGTAATGCATCATCGAAAAATCGACAACGAAGCAGACATCATTAGCCAGGCCAAGTGTGCTGCGCAAAAACTCCTCCGCGACTGATGCTCAATCGATTCTGCTATTTATTCCTCTTATTAATCCTTCTTGGCAGTTGCTCAATTCCCGACAACAGTCACTTGCAGATTTTCCGTTACAACGAATCGGCTGGCATCGCTACCCTTGACCCCGCTTTTGCAAAAGACCAAGCACTCATTTGGGGGTGCACTCAACTCTACAACGGACTGGTTCGACTCGATGAGCACCTTCAACCACAACCAGCCATAGCCCAATCATGGACCATCAGCCCCGATGGACGCACCTACACTTTCACGCTGCGCAATGATGTTTACTTTCATCAATCGGAATTGTTCGGCACGCCCGATTCAACCCGTCAAGTGATTGCTAATGACTTTCTTTATAGCTTCAACCGCATTCTTGACCCTGATGTGGCCTCTCCTGGACGATGGGTGTTTAGCGAGGTGGACGAATTCCTTGCTTCTAATGATAGCACTTTTGTTATCAAGCTTAAGCAACCCTTCTCCCCTTTCCTGGGTCTTTTAGGCATGGCCTATTGCTCAGTTGTACCCCACGAGGTAGTAGAGCATTATGGAGCCGATTTCCGCCAACATCCTTGCGGTACAGGCCCTTTTCAGCTCCAGTTGTGGAAAGAAAATGTCAAACTTGTTCTCCGTCGCAACCCACACTATTTCGAATCTGATAGCCTAGGCCAGCCCCTACCCTATCTCGACGCCGTGGCCGTGACTTTTATAGTTGACAAACAGACCTCATTCTTAGAATTTGTAAAAGGAAATCTCGACTTTCTGAATTCCATCGATGCATCATACAAGGACGAACTCCTCACTCGTACAGGACAGCTGCGCAAAAAATATGCTGGCCGCATCCACATGGAGTCCACACCATTCCTCAACACCGAGTACCTCGGTTTTCGTATGGAATCAACACCTTCGCCTCTTGACGATCGTCGCATACGACAAGCCATCAATATGGGGTTCGATCGCCAAAAGATGATGAAATATCTGCGCAATGGTATTGGCACCCCAGGCACAGGTGGCATGGTTCCCTGTGGACTGCCAGGATTCGACACCGTGGGTACTTACGGCTATGAATATAATCCTCAGCGGGCAGCTCAACTATTGGCTGAGGCTGGTTACCCCCAAGGCCAAGGTCTTCCCACCATCACACTTGCTACAACCAGTAGTTATCTGGATCTTTGCAAATACATACAACAACAACTTGGACTCCTAGGCATCAATATCAAGGTGGATGTCAATCCTCCAGCCACCTTGCGCGAGCAAATCGCACAAGGAAAGAGCAGCTGGTTTCGTGGTAGTTGGATAGCTGATTATCCTGATGCCGAAAACTATTTATCATTATTCTACAGTCATAACCGCTGTCCTGCTGGTGCCAACTACACTCGATATTCCTCTCCAGCCTACGACAAACTCTATCAGAAAGCTAAAGCCATTACCGACGAATCCACCCGCGCCAAAATCTACCGACAGATGGACAGCCTCATCATGCAAGATGCACCAGTGGTGGTTCTATATTACGATCAAGTAATACACTTCACTCACAACAACGTTCATGGGCTCCGCACAAACGCACTCAACGCCCTCGACCTTAGGTGGGTGAAGAAAGAGTTATAGCAGCACACTACAACGATGTAGAGGCTGACACTTGATAGCTATCTATAGCTATTTCTATTAACTCTCGTTTTACCATATAGGGTTTCCACACCGCTCTTGCCAATCGACAACTTCGGGTGAGCAGAAATATGCCTATACATTTGCGGATGGTGGAAAAGAATGCATTACGATTGGTTAGCAGATAATCTTTCACTATCGATTCTTTGCTTGCGCCGAGCCCTAGTAGCAAGGCCATGGACACCACTCCAGTACGGTCTTTGCCTGCTGTGCAATGGAAGAGGGTGCAAATACCCTGTGAGGCATTCTGGCGAAGTAGCGCTACTACTTGATCCAACTGACGACGGCTTTCTGGAGAAGTTACCATAGTACGGTAAAGTTGTTGGAAATCGGGGATTTGAGATAACAGCATCTCGGGATGCTGTTTAAACCGCTGTATCATCTTCATCGGGTCGGACCCTTTCTCTCGAGTGATACCTATAGTGGCATCGGAGAAAATGGGCATTTGTACATATCGAACCCCTTCGGGCAGCGGGTCTGGATACTCTTCTATTTCCAACGGAGTGCGCAAATCAATGACACATCCAATGCCATATTTGAGACACAACTGTTGACACAATCGAGGTGATAAGACTGATAGTTTTCCGCTTCGCAAATAGCGTCCGTATGGTACCGTTCCGTCTGCTAGCTGGATACCGCCAAGGTCACGCAAGTTAAGTTCATGTTTTTGCTTCAGGTTCATATTTGTATTAACGAATCAACCTCACTGATTATTGCCCCTATGCATATTAAAAAAGCCCCGAACGATGGTTCGGGGCTTCTGGATGTATAATGAAATATACTAGGTGACTATTTATTTGCAACGCTCGGAGAATTCCTTAGCAGATACTTTCTCTACTTCGGGCTTGAGCTGTGCACTAAAGAGTGCGAAGGTCTTCTCAACATAGAGTTTATCGGCCAACTGCTGAACGTTCTGACGATCGCGAGCGATGGTATTGGCAGCCTGGGTGAGACGCTCTTCATACTGTTTCTCGTCCTCTTCCTCTTTCTTGAGGTCGGTCTTGCGGAGGATGTCCATGATAGCGGCTACGATATCGGCATGGGTAGGCTCAATAGACTGAATCTTATTGAGTGCGCCATCGAGCAGTTCCCACTTGAGAGAAGGAACATACTTCTCTGCCCATTCAGCTTCAATGCTCTCTGCGGTGACATCATTCTCATTGCTGCGAGCCAGAATCCAACGTTTGAGGAAAGCCTCAGGCATGACTGCGTCGAAGTTTTCAAGGAGTTGTTTACGAACATTGTTTACATAGAGAATCTGGCACTGTTCATCGTTGGCTTTTTCAATCTGAGCGGAAACTGCATTTCTGAAATCATCAGCACTCTTGATACCTTCGCCGGGGAACACCTTCTCGAAGAGTTCTTCGTTGAGTTCGGCAGGAGTGATGTGGGAGCAACCGCTGAGGGTGAATTCGACATCAGCCTTGAATTTCTTAGCGGCAGCTGCATCCATACGGAAGTTCTTTTCGATATTGCTAGCGGTGAAAGCTTTGGCAGGGTTGAAAACAACCTTCTCTTCAGCCTTCTTACCTACAAAGAGAGAAGCCATCTCGGCATCCTTGAGGTCAGTAAGAGGGAAAGAGCAGAAGGTATTGAAACCTTCCTCCTTAACATTACCATCCTTATCAAGTTCTGCAACTTTACCATATACATAATCGCCTTCGCCAACAACCTCAGGAGTCTCAAATTTACCAAAACGCTGAGCGATATCGTTAATCTGAGTGTCAACATCCTTAGCGGTAAGCTTAATGGAGCAAAGAGTAGTATTCACTTTAGACCAATCAATCTTTACTTCAGGTGCGAGAGCGGCATCAAAGAAGAAGGTGAAATCCTTAGCATTAGCGAAATCGGGGGTACCAGTCTTCTCATCATTGGAGAGAGGAGAGCCGATAATCTCAAGTTTCTCATCTTCGATGTATTTGTAGAGAGACTCACTCAGGAGGTCCTGAACAGCATCGGACACAATAGCAGCCTTGTACATACGCTGAATCATACCCATAGGAGCTTTGCCCTTACGGAAACCAGGTACGGTGGCCTTCTGCTGATACTCCTTAAGTTGCTTTGCAACCTTGGAAGCATAGTCATCCTCTGCAATCTCAATCTTTATGGAAAGGTCCAAATCTCCTAAATTTTCTCTTGAAATGTTCATTTTCTTTAGTGTAATTAATTGATTTATTGTTTGTTTATTATTTCAAAATGAATTGCAAAATTACAACTTTTTTTTGATATATATAATAAATATAAGGAGTTTTTTTGCAACTAAATTATAAGCAGCTATAATACAACATTATAGCATACTATTCAAAGTGACCATAAAATCCCACACCCAAATCTTTTAACTGAGCAGGCAGATAGTCCGGTTTTCCAGTCGAATCGCAAGGAACTTGCACGCGGATATGGCTTCTGCGAGAGCCAAAAACACCCACGCCTCCTTCGATATTGGAATATACCTGAAAGTCTTGACCCGCTGTGATTGTTACATCCTGTGAGGCCAAGTAGGCATTCAAGTCTTCATTGCACACATAGATTATCACATCCACATGGTTGACATTCATTAATGTGTCCTTGTTTCCTGCCAATGCAGACTTCACAACAGAAAGGAATCGGCTTTGGGTAATTGACTTCGAGGACAAAATGGATGAGTTGTATTGATTATTAAGGTAATCGCCAGGGATATCGACGCTCAGCGTATCGCCTTTTTTACGATAATAGAACGTAATGTGTGGCTGATAACGACGGCCTCGGGGCAGTGTGTACCATTTTATCTCATTTTTTGTCTTTGGGATGAAAGCAAAATGACGTCCAGGCACATCATTAGGCAAATCAACCACATGTTCTGTTGTATCACGACCATTAATAGTAAATGGCACAAAGCCAACCAAGGTAGTGAATGCTGATGCTAGTGTATCACCTGTGGACGTGCGCGTAACAACCAATTGGAACACACAAGAGGTATCCGCCCGAAGGGTATAGTGGCCAGGAACGCAATAAAACATAGGTTGCGGACCAGAAGCAAAAGCACCTTCCGGTTTGACTCTGCGCAAAGTATATTCCATATCCCAACGATGAACCAACTGTTCGGTCCGCCTGATGCCGTTGTTGGATTCTTGCACACCTTTCCATGCCAAAAGTTGAACACTAATATCACCTTGAGCATAATTGATGGAATCGAACACCTGCGAGTATTGATACAAGTTATCCTCACTCAAATAACAGCGCTGAACACGAGCCCAAACAGTATCTTCTTCGGGATCAAGCACACAATAAACAGATGGAACATCTTTCCATTCAGCGTTGGGGGAAAACTCCACATTGCACGAACTGACAAGGGCAGCCAGCATTATGAGTATCAAAAAATGAGATTTGTTCATTTATTTCGGGTAATATAAATTTACTTAGAATTATTGCTATCAGCGGGTGACTGACTGGTATTGCTCAGGTCGTCCACCACTTCAATCTCGTCCATCATAATCCAAGGTTTCAAACCCTTTGCCCTATGCCATTGGGGAATACGAGCGATGGGATGAGCCACAATACGCACATAGCGTACTTGGTCCTCCTTGATGGGTATATTAATCATTTGCAACTGCATGGAATTCATTGATTCTGCATTCGGGTCATAACTAATTTCACCCTCTACAAATGGTGTAAATGTTTTGCCATCTGCCGATACAGCCACTTCCACACGCTGTGGCGCAAACACCCATGCCTCAGGGACATGAGCAAATCGAAGCTTGACTTGCTGGATTGATATGGGTTTGCCCAATTCTAGGTCCACCTGCACATCGCGTCCAGAGAAACCCAGCCAACCATGAGACAAGTCATTGATGTCGCCCATCTCGCCATCAAACAATGCCTTGGCAGCATTCTTATTATAAGGAGTGTTTGGTTTGTTAGCAAAATGGCACGAAACGATATAATCAAATGAGAATTGCTCAGAGGCGACAAAGGATGGAGCTTCATTCTTTTTGAATGCACGTGCTTTCACCACCAGACTGCTTTGGATGGTGAAGGGCTTCGTATAAAGTGCAGATTTTTCAGTAGGCACAGTTCCATCCAAAGTATATCGTATTTCAGCCCCCTTGGTGGGACATGCTATCTGAATCTGCATAGGGCCGTCAAATCTATCACGATTCTTGCTGATGACTGGCATTTCCACTATATTCGACACCACCTTGGGGTACACAATCCGACGGAAATCTTGTGGCGCATATTCCATACAGTCATAAGGGCGCAGATGAATCGTGAATAAATATTTATGATCTTTCACCAAGTCTGTGGGCGCAATGGGAATTCCAGCCACCGAGCTTCCCACACCAGCCATGCGATAGTCCAGATGGAATGTCCAATCGGATGGATCTGGCAGTTGGGATTCATCCTGGGAAATGGCCAAATCTTCATCGGCAAAAGGATAGATGGAGTAATTGCAAAGCGTATCTATGATGTCGGCATATAATCCATAAGAAGAATTAAAGAACGATACCCAAGAGGTTTGCGCATGATTGCCTTGGTGCTGCCCAGTAAAATCATAACGCTGGTGCAATGACGAGATAGGTGCTTGCTGCTGTGTAATCAAACCTGACGCATTACGGTCGGAGTAACTTTCCACATTGCGACCGAGCCACTGAGCAGTGTCCAATTGCTTACTCAAGCCCATCGTCATTCCCACTCTTGCCAATGACTGAATTTGGTCAGAAACGGTAATATCGTTGCCGATGAGCACATCGCCCGAACGCAAGATTAGATAAGCCTGACGGATATCAAAAAGGACATCACCACGATCGCTACTATATCGTGTCATCACATCAATTCCCACATTGCCATCATCCAGTTGGCGACAAGTGGATGCCACCACTTCCGTCTGGACGTTTCCCATCAAGAATCGGTTCCAATGCTTGAGTCCATTGGGATCCCGCATATCGTTGGGCGAAGGATTGCGCATAAACGACAACTGGATTGGACGGGTGAGCAATTGATGCCCCTGGAAACTTAATTGTGTAACTGCGCCTAAACTATCGTTAAATGTAAGTGAGACAACATTATTGGATATCACAGTTTGGCGAGCTGAGTCTTTTGCTATCTGCAGAGCCGTCCCTTCGTGACAAACATAGGGCTGCAAAGGCATATTATCTGAAGGAAGCGGAATCTGCTCTGTATAGAGAACCCAATTCTTGGGTACTGCTGACGAATTGCCGCGCTGGCGCAAAGTAAATTTAATATACAATTGTTCACCTGCATACAGCAATAATTTGGGTACTTTGAGTTTGAAATCTTTGCTCTCGCCGGGTTTCAAAGCCATAGCCACATCACCCGAAACGATATTGGGCTTAAGGTTGGAGCAAATGACATAATCCAAGTGGAAGTCGGCCATGGAGCGGAAATCACTCAGATTGGTAATGAGGAACTCTGCAGCATCAACACTGGTAGCAGTGAGACGCACATCTATGGGCCGATAGAGTTGCTTGAGTTCACCCAAATAGGGCTTGTTGGCAAGCTCAGACCATTCAAATATCTCATAGAAACCGCCTTGGATAGACTGATGGTCAATCACTTTCTGCCATAACGGAACGATACCGCCAAAGTTGTTACCCTCTGCACTGCCATAGCTGCTCATGATGAATGAGCGTGACTGACCTTTGGAGATATACTGCCCAAGCATGGTTGGGGTGGAGTGCGGAAGCGCAATAAGGTCGGTATTCTCGGCATATTGCGCACCAGGGTAAATGACCGGACGCTTGGAGTCAAGCTGATGGAGGGTACGGTAAATCCCCTGCATACATACACCGTTATCCAAGCTATTGCCAATCGACCATGCAACAATGGACGGATGATTTTTGAGTTGTCCATACATGCTGCGCACACGGTCGCTAAATAACTCGCTGTAATTGGGATCTGCAGCCACGGCACTACCCCTGTTGCTTGCAGGGCTCATCACCACATCGCTGACCACATAGAATCCCAACTCATCGCATAACTCAAATAGTTTTTCACAATAAGGGTTGCTACCCGTAACGTATAGGGCATTGATATTGTTGCACTTCATCTGAACCAGTTCAGAGCGCAACCTTTTCACATCTGCCTCACTCTTGATGATGGGAGTGTTGATAACCACACCCTTGAAAGTAATTTTTCGTCCGTTAATGGTGATACTATTTTTCTCACCCAATGAGCGGAATCCAAATTTCGTACCCACCAAGTCTTGCAGATTCATGTTCTCGTCATAAAGACGGATGACGGCGGTGTACAGACGGGGCGACTCGGCATTCCAGGGCTGCACATTGGGAATCTCTGATTTAATCACCTGAGAAGATTCACTCCGTTTGTCGAAGAAACACCATTTGCCCAATTTATCCACTTGATGGCCTTTGGCATCCCAAATTTCAAGTTCTATATAACTTTTGCCTTTGCGCTTCTGATTGAATAAATCGGCCTCCAAACGATAGCTGCCCTGCTTGCTAGCAGCATCATATTCCGTTTCAATCAGATAATCCTGAATATTGAGCTCAGGTTTGAGCAAAAGTGATGCTTGAAAAATGGATTCTACTTTATCATTAACTAGGGGGAAATCTTCCAAGTCTTCCCCATCATCCTTTCCTGCATAACGCATCTCTAGGGTGTGGACTTTGCCCCAACGAAGCAATTCGGTGATATCGAACTCGGTAATGGAAGCACAATCGTGCGAAACACCTATCAACTTGTCATTGATATACAAACCATAACCGGCAGGAGACACCATCCGGAAGAAAATACGAAAACCTTTCCAATCCTTGGGGAAAAGGTAGGACTGAGACAAACTCACCCTACCATCGTAGCTGCCCATCTGCCAATCGTCATCCAAGGGGTAAATGTACGACGAGTTGTCATACATCAGATGCTCAATAGATTTCTCGGCATCATAAGTAATGACATTGGCACGAGGCGCCATGCGCAAAGACTCAGTGCCTTCAAGCTGTTGCGCCTGAAGAACATTAAGGCACAACAGCAAGAGAATAGGCAATGATATTTTTTTCATATAGATCCTAACAAAGTGGGTTCAATTATGCACAATAACGAATGTGGGATTTCAAGAACCCACGATGGACCATGACTATGATCGATTAAAAATGGAAGCCAACACCAAACTTGAAGTTGTGGAGCAGGAGAGGCTCACCATAGGCAAGTTGAGAATCTTCGTAGCGGTCAACACGCTGCAAGAAGATGCCTTGGTAACCCAAATAAGCGGAGAAACCCATCTTGCGCGTATAGGCAAAACGAGCACCCACATTGAATCCCCAAGTGGGGCCACCCTTGGCAATGGTGATGCGATTGTCGCCAGTGCTGGAAGTGCCTAACGGGATTGAATAACCCACCTGGAAGGTGGTGAAGGGGGTGATGCGGTTACGCAGATAGTGGCTGCGCACTTCCATGAATACTGGCAACTGAGTGAATGCGCCAGTGGGATCGAACATATAAGATGCACCAATGCCAATGCCCGACTCTTTGCGAATCTGCCATCCTCCCACAGCATAGATACCGTGGAGAGTCACCTTATCATTAAAATTGGTGGTGTTGATGTTGGTGTTGAACTCGTAGCCAGCCACACCATACATGCGGTGCCACTTGAATTCTACATGCTGAGCCTGGGCAGCCATCAGGCCTACCATAGCAACTACCAACAAGAAAAACTTTTTCATAAAACAGAGGTTAAATAGGTGATTCCCACCAATACCCAATCAGCGGGAATCACCAATGTGGATAACTACTTCATTTCCTTCAGGTCGGGGGCAATGATGAGGGTAGCCTCAGTGGCTGCCTGCACCTGCTCGACGGTGAATTCGGGATTGATTTCTTTCAGCACGATACCTTCAGGGGTAATCTCCATCACACCCATCTCGGTGATAATCATATTCACCTGGCCTTTAGCGGTAAGAGGCAGGGTGCATTTCTTCAAGATCTTGGGGTTGCCCTTGGCAGTATGCTCCATGGCCAAAATCACCTTCTTGGCACCAACGAGGAGGTCCATTGCGCCACCCATACCAGGGGTTTTCTTGCCAGGAATCATCCAGTTGGCAAGGTCACCTTCTTCGTCCACCTGCATGGCACCGAGAACGGAGACGTTCACGTGGCCACCGCGGATAATGCCGAAAGAGGTTGCGCTATCAAAAGTGCTAGCTCCATCAGTATAAGTAATGAAACCACCACCGGCATTGATCAACCAGGGGTCTTCCTGTCCCTCTGCGGGAGTGGGACCCATACCAATCATACCGTTCTCGGATTGGAGCACCACATGAACTCCTTCGGGAAGGAAGTTGGGGATAAGGGTGGGGAGACCGATACCGAGATTGACGACATCACCGTCCTGAAGCTCCTTGGCAGCACGACGGGCGATAAAGGGTTTAATTTCGCTTTTTTCCATTGTGAATATTATTTAATAATTTTTGATTCTATTAATCTATTATTATTTCATTCCACGTTTGACCATTTCCTGGGCAATATAGGAGGCTTCGTCATCGGCATAGGTGTTCATGCCGAAACCAGCATCGTAGCCCAACTCTTTGGCCAACTCATGGCTGATACGAGGACCACCGCAGATGAGGATAACCTTATCACGCAGACCTTCGGCTTCAAGCATTTCCACCAATTCGGTGAGGTTCTTGATATGCACATCTTTCTGGGTGACGGTCTGGCTCACGATGAGTGCGTCAGCATGCAGTTCGATGGCTTTGGCTATGAACTCCTCATTGGGCACCTGAGAACCCAGGTTGTAAGCATCGATCATGTCGTAGCGTTCCAAGCCATAGTGGCCAGCGTAACCTTTCATGTTCATGATTGCATCAATACCTACAGTGTGTGCATCCGTGCCGGTGCTAGCGCCCACAATAACAATCTTACGGCCGATGTTCTCGCGAATGTATTCGTCGCACTCGTGCATCTCCATCTTGTCGCTCTCCACCTTGGGAACATGGATGGTGGAGTAGTCAACAGTGTGGGTGAGGCTGCCATAGCAGTTGAAGAAAGTGAAACCCTCAGTCAGCTCTTTGCTGTACACCACCAGGGGATTCTCAAAGCCCATCTTTTTGAGCAGCTGTTTAGCTGCTTCGATGGCCTCGTCGCCTGCAGGCACAGGCAGGGTAAAGCTCAACTGAGTTTTACCATCATTCATTGTGTCGCCGTATGGCTTTATCTTGGTAAGGTCTAAGGTTTTGTCGAAATCCTTAGCTTCCATTGAGTATAAACCTTCGCTCATATATTCTTGAGATTTTTATTAAGACCGGGCAAGCCCGCAAATCCTTAATTCTAAATTCTTACTACTTATTAGCTGATTATTTTTTACCTTTCATTATATCAACGAATGGGTTGAAATAATTGTCGGACTTCAAGGTAACGCCGTCGAGACCCTTACCGCCATTCTTCGGACGCTTCACGTCAGCAAAGATACCCTTTTCAAGTGCGGTGAACAAGCCTTCCTGCTCCATAGCTTCAAGCAGGCTGGTGGCTTTGTCCAGCACCTCTTTGGCGCGGTTGCGAACAATACCATTCTCCTTGAATTCAACCTCTTCTCCGATATCCTTCATATTGTTGAAGATATACTTGGCATTCTCAATCGAGAGATAACGGTCACTCATGAAGGGGGTGTGGATTGCCTCGGTGGGCATACCCAGCAGCTGCAAGCCCTGGTGGGTCCACTGACCAATGATGTTGAAGAGCGCATCCTGAATATGGCCGCGGAAGATATTACCGGTCATAAACTTGGTAGGAGGCATATATTTGAGCGGTGCGTTGGGGAAGATTTCACGAAGCATCTGAGCCTGAGCTAATTCATAGAGGAAGCCGTTCTGGAGCTGAGGATCCATCTCAAATGCATGGCCCAAACCTTGCTGCTCCGAGGGCAGACCTGCTGCGAAAGCCAGCTGCTCATTGATGAAGTCAGAAGCAAGAACGGTGTGAGCTTCTTCGTATGCATCTGCAGTAGTAAGGTAGTTATCTTCACCCGTGTTGATGATAACGCCAGCAAAACCATTGATGATACGGCTGAAATATTGGTCGATAAGGGTACGCTGCATGTTGATATCGCGGAAGAGGATACCATACAGTGCATCATTGAGCATCACATCCAAACCTTCGAGAGCACCCATGGCAGCAATCTCAGGCATGCAAAGACCAGAGCAGTAATTGCAGAGACGGATGTAACGGCCAACCTCCTCGCCCACTTCATCCAATGCCTTACGCATGATGCGGAAGTTTTCCTGGGTAGCGAAAGTACCGCCGAAACCTTCAGTGGTAGCACCATAAGGCACATAGTCGAGCAAACTCTGACCGGTAGTACGAATCACAGCGATGATATCAGCACCCTGGCGAGCACCAGCCTGTGCCTGTACAACGTCTTCATAGATATTACCGGTGGCCACGATGATATAGAGGTAGGGCTTTGAACCCTCGCCGATAGTCTCGATATAATGTTCACGACGCTGACGGCGTGCACGGATGCGTGCCACGTTCTCATCAATATAAGGCTGGAGGGCTTTCTTGATATCCTCAGCATTGTGCATGGGAAGCTGGGTGATATCCAGCTTGCCAGCGGTAACAGCCTCGGCAATTTCCTGAGGGGTCTTGCCAGTTTCCAAGATGGCATTACCCAAGAAATAGCATACGCCCTGGCCAAGCAGGCCTTTGCTCTTCAGGTCATCCACCACCACATTGGGCAGAGGAACCTCATTCTCATCAACGCCGTCGATACCGAGCAAACGACAAATCGTACGCTCTACTGCTACAGTCGTGTAATTTACGACAAAATCTTGCACCTGGTCAGCAATTTTCTTTGCAACTCCGCGTGCGTGCTCAACTTTTTCGAAATCGAGTCCTACTTTACTTACTTGCATAAATATTTATTATTACCATTTAATTCGTTAATAATCAAATACACAAAATCATCATTCCCCATCAGGAAATGGACAACTTTGTTTTCATTTTTAGACTGCAAAGATAACGATTTTTTTTGAATTATAATGAGTTTTTAAAATAAAAAAATGGAAGTGAACGAAACAGCCCCTATTGCAAAGTTTTCACCATGTAATAGGGGCTGATTGTAATTCTTGAATACAGTTATTTCTTGGAGGAAATAGAATCTTGAGGTTTCTTGGTGAGCGTGCTATCGCTCTTAGCGGCTGTTGTATCAGCCTCCTGCGACTTCTTCTTCCTCAAACTTGGCATATACAGGTCGTAAATGCTGTGTTTGGGATGAAACTTATTCAAATCCACATCGCCGCTGATGCCGCTTACTCGCCCCGTCTTAGAATGTTGCCACAAAGTATAACGGATTGATGGCGACCCCTTATACTTGGCCACAAAGATGTGATAGGACCGGTACTTCTTGCCTTGGAAATGCTCAGTATAAACCTTCTCACTGGTATATATCATCGGCTTCACCCCATAATAATTCTCCATGAGTGAAAGCAACTTATCCACCCGCTCCATATTCAATCGCCCGCTGTGGTACCCTTCTATGTCCAACACCGGGATAAGATCCTGCTTGTTCTTCTTCACCACCGACTTGAAATTATTGAACTGCTGCGAAGCGGTGGTCTTGCTGCTATACACATGATAACTACCCACATACAGCCCAGCCTTGCGGGCCGAATCCACATTGGCCTTGTAGTAATCATCACGAATGGAGGTTCCTTCCGTGGCACGGATATACACAAATGACACCTTCTTGCTCTTAGCCACTTTGCGCCAATTCACCTTGCCCTGATATTTCGACACGTCGATACCCTGAGCAGCCACGATGCCGGGCAGCCAAAGCAGAGCCAATATTAGCAGCAAATGTTTCTTACATCGAGATTTCATCCCCTGCTGCATTAAAGAACTTATAATCCAACAATCCGTAAGTCTCCGACGGCTTCACTGTCAAACGAATCTTATACTTGCGCACCCATTGCAGCCTAATGCTGTTGATACCCTTTGTCAGATAAGCAAAAACGTAGGGATGTGTGATAACAGTGAGTTTTTTCTCGTTTTGAGAATTAATCAAATAACGCAGATTCGACTCAATATCATCCACCACCACCAAACTGGACTTGATGGTGCCAGTGCCATCACAGAAGGGGCATTTCTCCTGCACATTCACCTCCACGGCTGGGCGCACCCTCTGGCGGGTGATCTGCATCAAGCCGAACTTGCTCAAAGGCAAGATGGTATGGCGGGCCTTGTCACGGCTCATCTCCTGGCACATCACATCATAGAGCGCTTTGCGATTTTCAGCCTTCTGCATATCCACAAAATCCACAATCACAATACCGCCCATATCTCTCAGTCGCAACTGCCGGGCAATTTCCTTGGCCGACTCCACATTCACCTGCAGAGCGGTATCTTCTTGCCCCGTGCCAGACTTCACATGATTTCCGCTATTGACATCAATCACATGCATGGCTTCGGTATGCTCAATGTACAGATACACACCCGAACGGATGGTGACAATTTTGCCAAAAGCCCTACGGATGTCACGGAGCACTCCAAATTGCTCAAATATGGGCGTCTCCAATTTATAATGGCGCACAATTTCAACCTTTTCAGGGGCTATCGTGCTCACATATTGCTGCACCTCATTATAGACATCTTCATTGTCAACGTAAATGGTATTGAAATCATCCGTCAGCACATCGCGCAGCAGTGCCGAAGTAGCACTCAATTCCGAGATTACTTTGGCCGGACCCGTCACATGCTTCAGTCGCTCAGTCAAACTGGTCCACTGCGTCATCAGCTGACGCAAATCAGCATCCAGTTCTTCCACCCCTTTGCCTTCGGCAATAGTGCGCACAATCACACCAAAACCTTCAGGCTTGATACTCTGCAGCAATCGGCGCAAACGGCCACGCTCCTCTGCGCCCTTAATCTTTGACGAAATAGAAATCCTCGATACAAAAGGAGTGAGCACCAAGTATCTGCCGGCAAAGGAAATATCGCCAGTCAACTTGGGTCCTTTTGTCGAGATTGGCTCTTTTGCCACCTGCGCCAACACCAACTGACCAACCTTCAACACATTAGCCAAATTGCCAGTCTTCTCCAATATTGGCTCGGGCTTGAAACCTGCCAAGGTATTCATCGCGCTGTCGCCATTCATAGCCAGCTTCATATACTTGGCCACAGACCCATAATTGGTCCCCAAATCCAAATAATGCACAAAACCATCCTTATCCTCGCCCACATCGATAAATGCAGCATTCAACCCCTGCATAATCTTGTGCACCTTGCCCACATAGATATCACCCACCTGCACCTTAGTGCCAGACTTATCCTTGTGCAGTTCCACCAATTGCTTATCTTCCAGCAAGGCAATCTGCACTTCACCCTCATTCGCCGAAATTACTAATTCTTTATTCATTAAATATGTTTAGGTCAATATTACTGTTAACATGTTCACAACAAAAAAACAAATTACACATACTAACGGACAATCCGTTGTAGTGTAATTTGTTTTAGTTGTTAGATTTTTAGACTCGAAGAGAGTAATTACTTACTTCTTCTTATGTCTGTTCTTACGCAGGCGTTTTTTACGCTTGTGCGTTGACATCTTGTGTCTTTTGTGTTTTTTTCCGTTAGGCATGTTATAACAGATTTATTTATTGATAATTAAAATTTTCTTATTTCACGTTCTCTTTCACGTCGTTGACAAAAGTCTTAGCGGGCTTGAAAGAAGGAATATTGTGTGCGGGGATAATAACGGTGGTATTCTTGGAGATATTGCGACCAGTCTTCTCTGCACGTTTCTTAATCACGAAGCTACCAAAACCGCGGAGATAAACATTCTCGCCCTCTGCCATGGACTCTTCAACAACATTCATAAACTCTTCCACAGTAGCCATAATGGCAACCTTTTCGATACCGGTCTTTTGTGCAATCTGAGCAACTATTTCAGCCTTAGTCATTTTCTCTGTTTATTTCTTAATCAATGTATTTTATTCTATTAATTTTCCGCACCCATCATGGGCGAAAACTGGCTGCAAAATTACCAAAAAAAAATGATATAGAAAACTTTTTTTCTTCTCCTTTCGCACTAGAATTCAACAATCTACACCCTACAAAATTGTATTTCAACAAATTATATTGTTTACATTTTCGCGCAACAAAGTGATAATTATCTGAGATATAGCCATTCGAATCACTTCTTTTTCGTCTTTTTTCGATTCAATTTTCCACTATTTAATGCTTTTTCTTCCCTATTCACAAAGTACATTTTAAACAGCACACATGCAGCTAATGTACAGAGGATCGTGGTTGCCAATGGAATCATCATCGACGCGGTAGGATCGGCCCAATAGTGTCCTTGATGGAAAAGATAATAAAAAATCACCACCACGGCATTGTTGAAGAAATGAGCCATCACATTCACCACCATCGACCCCGACAAATAGAATAAATAACCCAGCAGCCACCCTAGCAGCAGACGAGGCACAAAACCATAGATATCGCCATGCGCCAACGAGAATATGATTGCCGTGACAGCTATAGCCACATGTCCATTGCCAAACCACTTGCCTAGCACCTGCTGCAAGCATCCACGGAAGAAAACTTCTTCGCACAAGGCTGGCACCAGCGCAACCACCAACAGCTGCAGCGCAAAATCGCCCACGCCAGTGAGCGACAGCATCTTCCCAACTATACGGGTGGACTGCTCCGTCATCTGCCGCATCGTCTCTTCCAGCGGTCCCAAGTTCCAAGCTGCATTCCAATAAGTCACCCAATCGTTGATGGGCATCAACAGCAGCAGCAAAACCATCGCCACCAATCCCTGCAACCATTTCCTGCCACGCATGTCCACCTTCAAATACCGCATAGCATTGCCTTGATACACCCACGCCCATACACAAGCGGGCATCAAAAACATCAGCAGCTGCTGACCGCCCTGCACCCACAGCATCTGTCTTATCCGCCCTGGAGCCACGGCCTCCATATCCACTGGACACAGCACCATCAAGCCCGTGGCAAACAAAAATCCCAAAATCAAAAAAAACAGCAGCCCCACCATCTGTGAGAATGGCTTAGACTCGCGAAAACTAGACACAATGGTACTCATTTAATTAATTGATTATGTTTCCTCGGTGAACACAAAAACCATGATAGGCAGGCAACACTTTTTTTTCACAGAAAGCCGCACTAAGGCAATCTCCCTTAGCCACTTCACCACACCTGCACACCAATATTATGTTTCACCTTTGTGACCCCGGCGGGATTCAAACCCACGACTTTCGGAACCGGAATCCGACGTTCTATTCAGCTGAACTACGGGGCCTTTTTGCAAAAAAGCAAATTAATAACAAAAAAAGTAGGCTAATATTGTACACTTGCGAAAAAAAAATCAACAATGCCCGCCCAATCAGCACACCTCGCTCCCTAAGGCGGCCTGCAAGACTCCAGCACCATCATTTACCTCCACGCAAGGCACAGCAGCCATACCCAGCACGTCACTTATCCGATGGCATGCAAAAACTCTTGCACAAAACCAAACGACCGGCCACTCATGCAGGCCAAGAATTCGCTCCACTGCATCTGATGGTCATCGGTGTGGCCTGGGGTGTCGCTTATCACGCGTATGCTCAAAAAAGGAACGCCAAGCAAGTGGCAAGTTTGTGCTATAGCGGCCGACTCCATCTCACAGGCCAAGCCGTCGGGGAAACGATCCTTTATCTCGCTTTGCTTGGTACGGTCGGTAATAAACTGGTCGCCTGTGCAAATCAGTCCTTTTCTCACATTCATATCGCTGTGCTCAGCCACCCTGTCAGCCGCCGCCAGCAATCGGCCATCGGCCGCAAAACGAGCCGGAAGACCCTGCACCTGGCCATACTCGTTGCCTTCGCCGCACCACACATCGTGGTAGCACGTCTCAGCGCCCACCACCACATCCATCACCCGCAGGCTGGCATCAATGCCTCCTGCCAAACCAGTGCTGATAATGCAATCTGGCTGGTACTCCTGCACAAGTTTCATGGTGCCCACAGCAGCATTCACCTTGCCAATGCCGCATTGCCAAAGCACAACTTCATTTTCTCCTATTTTGCCGAAAGGCTTTCCGCCAAGCACATCCATCATCTTGCGATACTCGATGTCCATGGCTATGATGATTCCAATTTTCATTTCAATTCACGTTTATTTTTTCAGAACTTTCAGCCCCCAAGCCTTACCCTTGCTTCGGGGCAGAATCTTCGCTATTCCCATAATTGCCAATGCTTTTGCAATCCGTTATCGCACAAACATATCCAGCAATTACCAATTGCAAAGATACAAATAAAAAGCAGAAAAAGCAGAAAAATTTGGTGCTCTCCAGGAGTCGCCATGCCATTAGGGCAACTTCAAGAAACGTTTTGGCATTACCATCGATGGCTCCTGCGGTGCTCCGTTGTTGGGAGAGCGAAGCATCGATTCAGGTTGGGCAATGGCTGAAAGATTGTTTCCTGTTGCATAACGCCAAATACCTCCTTGGGGGCTGCTTCGATGCAGGAAGGATGATTATTCGATGCCACAAGGTTCATTCTTCGATCCAGAAGCCCTTTCAGCGAAGCCGAGCGAAGCCGAGCGAAGCGTGAGCGAAGGATGAGCGAAGAATGAGCGAAGAATGAGCGAAGAAGCAGCGAAGCCGCAGCGAAGCCGCAGCGAAGCCGCAGCGAAGCGGCAGCGAAGCGGCAGCGAAGCGGCAGCGAAGCGGCAGCGAAGAAGCATCGAAGCGGCATCGAAGGCCGATCGGACCCCCATTGGGCGGCCATCGAAGCAAAATGGGTGAATGAAGCCAAAACCACGGCAGCTCTATGGTGGCTCTATAGCGGTTCTATGGTGAACCACCATATAAAGCATACCATAATTTATTGCGGGATGGTATCAATCCACCCCTCCTATACCAGCCACGATTTTGTTGCATAATGCTCATTTTTTCACCGCAGCATAGCTGCTGTTTTCTACGGCTGGAAGAAAGTAATGATTATTCAAATTCATTCATCCAACAAGTCACAAGTTATACTTATCAACATCCACCACTGGAATGAAGGGCTCTTACTTGTCGTGTAGAATACTGAAAATCACCTATGCCAAACAATTATTAAAAAAAATGTTAAATAAAAGTATTGTAAATGATAAAAAATGCATATCTTTGCACAATAAACGTATCATCATAAGTCATCTATAATTACTAACATAAATATTTCAGTTATGAAAAAAAACAAAATCAGCTATGTGTCACCTAAAGTGACAGTAACCAAATGTATGGTTGAAGATGGATTTGCCCTTTCTCACACCAGCGAACCTGTAACTGAGACCATCCTGGGCACAGAAGAAATCGGACAAGCTTCGGGCAGTGCCTTTTTTGATTAATCAACAACCCCTTTAAACATCTTACTTATTTATGAAGAAAATATTACTTGCCCTTGCCGCATTGGCAATGATGTCGGTGTCGCTCACCTCCTGCTCCAAGGATGAGGGAGCTCCTGCCCAGTTTACAGCTTCTATTGAGCAATCTAGTGCAAAGATCCAGCTCGATGGCAGCATTATCAAATGGAAAAATAGCGATATTGTGACAGTCTTTGACGAAGAAGGCTTCGCACGGTATTCTGCCACCCCCAGAGAGGATAATGCCACCTTTGCCACCCTTAATTATATGGAAGGCAACCTCACCGATGGCCCTTACTATGCAATTTATCCCAGCGTTTGCGCACACAATGCCGGCTCCTTCTTGGTTCAATCACGCCAGGTGTCTTCGGATGGCAGCCTCGAAGTTTTCCCGATGTATGCTGTTTCCAACAACACCAACTTCGAGTTCAAAAACCTCTGCGGTCTGCTGAAAATCACCCTCAACCAGAGTGAAGTGATGGTGAGCAGCATCAAGGTGACTGCCGACCAGCCCATTGCTGGTATCTTCGATATCGACATGACATCAGGGGTGCCCGTTGCCACTTTCAACAGCAATCTATCGGATGACACCGAGGATGGCATCACCCTTCAATGCGAAACTCCCCAGAGTATCGAGGGTGGCCACGACTTCTATATCTATCTGCCCGCAGGAACCTACACCAACATGGCCATCAAAGTGGTTACCGACAATGGCCTGATGTGCATCAAGCAGAGCCAAAATGCTGTGGTGGTGGAGCGCAGCAAATACACTCCCGCCTCCGTCAGCCAGATGACCTTTGTCCCCAATGTGGCTGAGGGTTCACTCACCGGCCTCTTCACCATCAATGCTAATGGCGATCAGGTGCGATTCTCCAAGGGCAATCTGCAATACAATGTCACCAACGGCTTGTGGCGTTTTGCCGAGCATCAGTATGATTTCGTAGGTCCTTTTAACAATACCACATACTATAGTTGGCAAATCCAAAATCAATACGTAGGTTGGATAGACCTCTTCAACTGGGGAACCAGCGGCTACAACAATATTATGCCCCACCCGCTCCAAATAACACCACGAGAGTATTATGCCGAGAACCAAAATATAGCTAACACCAACTATGACTGGGGCGTGTATAACCCCATCAGCAATGGCGGCAACCAAGCTGGCATGTGGCGCACACTTACCAAAGAAGAGTGGCGCTATATCAGAAATACCCGCCCCAATGCCAACCAAAAAGTGGCTAGTGGCAGAATCGACTTCGGCAGCAATCATTATTTCAATGGATTGATACTGTTGCCTGACGATTGGACCCTCCCCGAAGGGCTTACTTTCAATAGAGGGTTTACAAACGACCAGAGAAACTATGCACGCAACACCTACACCGTTGATGAATGGCAGTTGATGGAAGATGCTGGTGCCGTATTCTTGTCTGCGGCTGGTTTTACTATTAATAATGGTACCAGTAACGATGGTGTATATTATTACCTCACTGATTATACTTGGTACTTGGCATGGGCAGGAAACTACTGGTTATCATCCCAAAGTGGTAGTTTAGATGCATATATGATTGACTTCCATGCCGACATGGCTGACGATAAGTATGAAAGGAGATATTGGCCCGCATCAGTTCGCCTTGTTCGCGACGCAGATTTGGATCAATAAAACTGCCTCAATAACGCTAATATAATGGGGAATACCCTTATGAAAAGCGAGGCGTGAAATATCCTCCTACAAAGAAAAAGACCGGCTCTACACCGGTCTTTTTCTTTTATCAGATTATTTTGTCGAGCGGCATCGCATACCGCCGCCCTTGTTTTTTTTGTGTAGCAGGGCACCCTAGCGGCGACCGATGAAGTCGAGAATAGCCTCTTTGTCGGACTTGAATGTAAGACAGCCCACCACCACGGCATAGTTCTCGGGATCAACGCAGTAGGAGAAGGCTTTCTTGAGGAACTCCCGCTTGTTGGAGTCGAAGTCGAACTCCTGTGCCAGTCGCAACATGTGGGCCGAAGTCAATCTGTGGTTCTCCACATAGTTCAGTGCCAGTTTCTCGCGCGTGGAGTCAAACGTCTCGCTCTTCAGGGCGGCCACCATTTGGTCCACTTCTTGGTCGGAGCAGTGCTGCACCACATGCACCTCGGGCTGGTGCATCACGGGACGCTCCATCGGGTTGGGCATCTGCATCTGCTGGGCTATCTGCTCAGGCAGTAGCAGTTCCACTCTGTTGTTGAAGCGGTCGAAGTGTACTCGGCATTCCTCGCGGCGGTTCACCAAACGGAAGGTTGTCATCGTAATCTTGTCCTCGGGCGAGGTGAGCACAACATAAATGTCGTGCATGTTGTAGTCCAGGTTGTCCACCACCACCTGCTGCTGCGGGTTGCGGTTCACTCGGTCGCCATCAACATACACCACAAAACGCTCACCCATCTGGGCAGTGACAACAAGCGTGGCTCGATCATCGTACACGGTACGCTGCGAGGAGTGTGAATGTTGAGGGTCGTGGCGGTGCTGCGCCATGGCAACGGTGCCAATCAGAAGGAGCATTGCATAAAGAATGGTCTTTTTCATTGTTGACTGTTTTTATATGGTATTACTCAATTGGGAATTTAAAAAAATCTTTTATTTAAAAATGCATCTGCAAATATCTTTCACAATTTCACACTAAAAACCAACTCATTACAAAATCCATTATCACACACAACTGTTATGCAAAGATACAAAAGTTGAGCAAACTGGCAAAATTAATTTCGACATTTCCAAGGCCATGTATTTTCACGTCCAAAAGAGTAAGCAAGTAAACTCATCGAAAACCATCTGCCAAAGTTATCCGCAACACATGTGGGCCGAAGTCAACCTGTGGTTCTCCACATAGTTCAGTGCCAGTTTCTTGCGCGTGGAGTGTCTTGTACTGAAAGAAATCAACAGAAATATTACATAAATTTTTAATTTACAGTAATTTCTGATTATTTTCTAGTAATTTCCTTCAGTCTTAATGCTGAGGCTGGTCTCAGCAAGGGCTTGTGCCAAGGATTAATTCTTCCAACGAGTCTTGGGGATTTTTTTTTATGGTTATAGTCAAATAATAAAATGACTTTTCTGACGTTATTGCTTGAAAAGCAATAAAAGAGAACATATGATAACAGGCGAAATAAAGAACCGAATCGACAGTATATGGGACACCTTTTGGACAGGTGGCATCACCAACTCTATTACCATCCTCGAACAGATGACCTACCTCTTCTTTATGAAGATGCTCGATGATGCCCAGGTGAAGAAAGAAGCTGCTGCCAATATGCTTGGCGGTAAGGTGAAAGACCCTGTTTTCAAGCAAGGCGATTGGCACAACCCCGACACCGACCGTGATGAGCCATACAGCAACCTCCGTTGGCGTACCTTCGTGAACTTCGAAGCCGAGAAGATGTTCCAAACTATCAGCAAGGATGCCTTCGCGTTTATCAAGAACCTCAGCGAGGGCAAGGAGAGTGCCTACAGCCGCTTTATGGAGAACGCCACATTCCTGATACCCAACCCTCGAACCTTGGTCAAGATTGTGGAAGGGGTGAGCAGCCTGGATATGAACAATCGCGATACGATGGGCGATGTGTATGAGTATGTGCTGGGCAAGATGGCCGCCAGCGGCAACAACGGCCAGTTCCGTACCCCACGCCACATCATCCGTATGATGGTGGAGCTGATGGAACCCACATTGAACGACACCATCTGCGACCCTGCTATGGGCAGTGCTGGATTTATCGTGGAGAGTGCCAAGTATGTGCAGGAGCACTACAAGACCGAGCTGCTCAAAAAGGATAATGCCGAGCACTATAAGAACAGTATGCTACACGGATTCGACACCGACCAGACGATGCTCCGCATCGGAGCCATGAACCTGATGCTGCACGGGGTGGATAATCCCGACATCGAATATAGAGACAGCCTGTCGTCCGACAATACCGACACCGAGTGCTACACCCTGTGCCTTGCCAATCCGCCCTTTGCCGGCAGCTTGGACAATGAGTCGGTGAGCAAGAGCATACTATCCATCACCAAGACCAAGAAGACCGAGCTGCTGTTTGTAGCCCTCTTCACCCGAATGCTCACCGTGGGTGGACGTTGCGCCAGCATTGTGCCCGATGGTGTGCTTTTCGGCAACAGCACAGGCCACAAGAGCATACGCAAGGAGCTTGTAGATAATCAGCGTCTGCAAGCTGTGATATCGATGCCGAGCGGCGTATTCCAGCCCTATTCGGGTGTGAGCACGGCCATACTCATCTTCACCAAGACCAACGCAGGTGGTACCGACAAGGTGTGGTTCTACGATATGAAAGCCGACGGCTACAGCCTCGACCAGAAACGTGATGAGGTGAAGGAGAACGATATCCCTGATGTGATAGCCCGCTTCAAGAACTTGCAAGGCGAGGAAGGCAGAACACGCAAGGAGCAATCCTTCCTGGTGCCTGTGGAAGAGATTAGAGCCAACGACTACGACCTAAGCATCAACAAATACAAAGAGGTAGAACGCGTGAAGGTAGAGTACGAGCAGCCCGAGGTGATTCTTGGGAGAATCGAAAGCCTCGAAGCTGAGATCAACGCTGCTATGGTTGAACTCAAAAAGATGATGTAGTTATGAAGCACGATTGGGAAAATAAGAAGTTGGGGGAAGTCGCTTCCTTAGTTGCTGATGGCGATTGGATTGAGAGTAAAGACCAGTCCGAGGACGGCATCCGTCTTATACAAACAGGAAATATTGGAAATGGTGTGTTCAAATCAAAGGATGACAAGCCTCATTATATTTCCGAAGAAACGTTTAATAGATTAGGTTGCACTGAAATCTTTGAGGGTGATTGCTTGGTGTCAAGGCTTCCTGACCCTGTTGGACGTGCTTGTATAATACCCAATACGGACAGTAGGATGATTACCGCTGTGGACTGTTCAATTATTAGGTTCGACAAGTCATATCTTCCAAAGACATTTGTCTATTATTCGAGGAGTTCTAAATACGCAACACTCATAAGCAACAATACAACAGGTTCTACAAGAAAAAGGATTAGCAGAAAGAATCTTGAAACTATCCCCATCCCCGTTCCCCCACTTCCCATTCAACAGCAGATTGTTGCGGAGTTGGACAAAGTGAGTGAGATTATAGAGAAGAAGAAACAGCAGGTGAAGGAACTCGACACCCTCGCCCAATCCATCTTCTATGATATGTTCGGCGATCCAGATGCAATTTTTGAAAAGTGGGGGCAAATGGACTTGATAGATGTCTGTGATAAGATAGTCGATTGTCCACACACAACACCAATAAAAGCAGGAGTTCCTACACCGTACCCATGTATAAGAACAAGTGAACTGAAAGGTGGCATTATACATTGGGACTCTATGCAATATGTGTTTGAAGAAGAATACCAGAAAAGAGTATCGAGACTAATTCCTAAAGCAGGAGACATCATATACGGCAGAGAAGGCTCATTTGGTGACGCTGTGATATTACCTGAAGGATGGCAGTTTTGCTTGGGACAACGCACTATGTTGTTTAGAGCGAATAACAGTATTGTTAACAATTCGTACTTGCACAGGGCTCTAATATCCGAGGTGGTATTAAGTCAAGCAAAGGATAAGAATGTGGCAAGCACAGTGGCTCACGTTAATGTCAAGGATATTAAGAGGTTTAAGATTCCCATCCCCCCTCTCCCCCTCCAGCAATCCTTTGCCCAAAAGGTTGAGGCGATAGAGAGGCAAAAAGAACTGATAACCGCAAGCATCAAGGAGGCTCAGCTGCTCTTCGACGCAAGGATGGACTACTGGTTTGGAGAATAAGCACTTACACCATGGAGAACAACTATCAATTTCTGAAGCAGAAGGGCAACTACAAAGACCTCATTGCCTACCAGAAGGCTGAGTGCATCTACGACATCACCTACTTTTTTGCCCACCAATTTCTAGAAAAAGGAGACCGCACCATCGACCAAATGGTGCAGGCCGCCCGTAGCGGCAAGCAGAACATTGCCGAAGGTGCTTCGGCTTCCACCACCAGCAGCGAAACTGAATTGAAACTGATGAATGTGGCCCGTGCCAGCCTGCAAGAGTTGCTAATAGACTACGAAGACTATCTCCGCGTGCGCAATCTCGAACTTTGGTCGGTTGATGACCCTCGCTCAATGCAGACCCGCCGCGTGTGCGCCGCCCACAACGACTCTGCCTACTATCGCGAACAGATACAAGTGCGTTCGGCAGCCACTATTGCCAATATAGCCATTACGCTCATCCACCAAGAAGATGTGGTGCTGCGAAAACTCATCAACCGTCTGCAGGCTGACTTTGTGAAGGAAGGGGGCGTGAGGGAGAAGATGTCGCAGGCCAGAAGGGAATACAGGCTTAAGAAAGATGGGTATTAGTCTAATTAGTCAAATTAGCCCAATTAGTCAAATTAGTCAAATTAGTCAATTAGCCCTATTATGCAAAACTTCGACTACCTACAATCCGTATCCGAGCTCAGCGACCTTTACCGCTTTTGCCATGCGGCAGAGATGACGCAGCTGAGCGACCCCGAGAACTCGGCCATCAACAGCCGCAAGGCCTTGGAGTGGATGGCCCGGGCCATATATGCCATCAAAGGGATTGAGCTTGGCGATAAGGAATCGCTGTTTGAGATGGTGGATGGCGAACCGTTTAAGGAGTTTGTGGGCAACGACAAGCTGATGATGGCTGTGCACTACATACGCAAGGTGGGCAATGCTGCAGCCCATTCGGGCAAGGTGTCGAAGAAAGAGTCGTTCTTTGCCCTGCTGAACCTATATAATTTTGTGGGTGGGGCATTTCTGAAGCTGGGTGTGCTGAAGTCGTTGGCACCATTTGACCGCACCCTTATACCTACCACAGCACCGATATATGCCCAACCTCCGCAACAGGTGCAGCCCTCCATGCAATTTGTCTCCACAGTCGATTCCGCCCAAGTGAGTCCGGCTCCTATAGCTGATGCGACGAGCTGCCTGAGCGAGGCCGAGACCCGCAAGCTGTATATCGACCTGATGCTGCGCGAGGCCGGATGGAATGTGCTTGACGAGAAGGGCAAAGTGCTCCCCTCTACTGCCTGTGTGGAGGTGGAGGTGTTCGGGATGTCCAACACCCACGAGAAGGGCTATGCCGACTATGTGCTGTTTGGTCAGAACGGAGTGCCCCTGGCTGTGGTAGAAGCCAAGCGCACAAGTGTGAGTGCGACCGCCGGCAAACACCAGGCAGAGCTCTATGCCGACTGCCTAGAGAAGCAATACAAGGTGCGGCCTGTGATATATTACACCAACGGATTTGAGACTTACATCATAGATGGGCTGGGTTATCCGCCAAGGCGACTCTATGCCTTCCATACGGAGAAAGACCTGATGCTGCTGATAGCCCGCAGGAAGAGGGGCAAGATCACCGACTTTAAGATCAAGAACAGCATCACCGACCGAGACTATCAGAAGACGGCCATCAAAGCAGTGTGCGAGCACCTGAACGAGATGCACCGCAGGGCTCTGCTGGTGATGGCCACAGGCACGGGTAAGACCCGCGTGGCGATATCGCTGGTGGATGTGCTAATGCGGAACGAATGGGTGAAGAATGTGCTCTTCTTGGCCGACCGTACCTCGCTGGTGCGCCAGGCGCACAAGAACTTTGTGAAGCTGATGCCCAACACCACGACCTGTGTGCTGAGCGAGA
>JAKSMP010000002.1 GCA_024400505.1 Bacteroidales bacterium
TGCCGTAAAGGAGTTCAAGTAATCCAACTTTTATTGGCGTGTTTTCTTGTTGCATTATTTGATGTTCAATTGCTAGGTCTTTTGTATGTTGTATCTGCTCTCCAATGATTGTCAAACAGTTTCGGCTGACTTTACACCGTGGAAACGCAATTCAGCATGCAGTGCTCGCTGAATCTGTAGGAAAGGAAACGGCAGTTTGCTTCTTTTAGTCTTTTGTCCATAGTTTCATTTGATAGCAAAGGTATATAATATGGAATCCATATTTATAATAACGAAAGGAATTAATTTTTATTTCCTTAATCTGTTGGAAATGAATGTTAATTCTTGAAACATACTCCAATTCGTTGAGCTAAATTTGCAATAATGAGCAATATAAATCAGTTGTTTTTTAATGGTTTAGGTTGCTTCGGCTGCCATGAGGGGTTAGAGATGGGTTGATTTGCTGAATTGCGTTGGCCGCAACGAATCAACAAAAAGTGGTGTTAGTATAGAAATCCGAGGAGCCAGAGGGGGATTTTTCGGCCAAAGGGGGTCTCGATGTCGTCGGCTAGGATGTAAGAGTCTGGAATGCCGGCCACTTGGGAGAATTTCTTGCTTTGTCCACCAACCTCAACGGTATAACGTCCGTCAATTTTGAAGTCGCCACGATCCTTTCCATATTCTACGTCGTGCTGGAATCTCAGTTGGTTGACAACAAAGGTTTCGCGGGCTGTGCCTATCTCGACATTGCTTGAGGTGATGGCATACAGCATGTTGGGGTTTTCAAGATATACTTTATCTGGCTTTTGTAGTTTCTTCAGCGACTTATTGTCGGCGAAAATGATGTTGGTCATTTTTGCCTTGTTAAGCATGTGCAAGTATCCCACAACAGTAGTGCGGTGTACACCGATGGTGGTGCTGAGTTTTGCGGCGTCCACCTCGTATGGAATGCTGTCGGCTAGGAATCCTAGCATAGCCTTGATACGGCGAACCATGGAGATATCTACGTTATACACCTGCGGCAGTTCGGTTTCCACCACATAGCTGATAATTTGCTCGATGAGTGTGTAATAGTCTTCGGAATGGCGTAGATAAAATGGGTAGTAACCATTTTTTAGGTAGTCTTTGAAAAGTGGTAGCGGATGGCACTGCTGCAAAACTTGGCCACACAACTGCTGTGGATGCTCTAGAATCTCTTCCAAAGTAGCTTTGGGGAATGAAAGTTGATGATAGAATGTGAGATATTCGCGGAAAGAGAGCCCTTGCATCTCGTAAGGAACACATCTTCTTGACAAATCGGCATCGCCATTCATAATGTTCAACACCGAAGAACCGCTGAGCACAACTCGCATGTCGGGGTATAGGTCGTAGATTTCCTTTACCTCCTTGCTCCAAGTGTCGTATTTGTGGACTTCGTCGAGAAAGAGGTGCTTGCCCCCATTCTGATAGAATTGTTCAGCCAAGTCAATCAATCTGTGGTTGGTGAAATAAACCGAGTCGAGACTGCAGTACAGTACCTCGGTACTCATGTCAGGGTAGTGGCTTTTGATATATTGCAGGAGAAGGGTGGATTTGCCCACGCCACGAGGCCCTCGGATGCAGATAAGTTGGGCGTCCCAATTGATGAGATTCATCATGTCTCGTACAATCTCCATGGATGTAAGTCGTAACAGTTGGTCCTTCTTTGCAAATAGTTTCTCCATAGTATATCAATCAATTTTTTTGCAAAAGTACAATTTTTTTTTGATATTACAAGAAAAGTGTCGGTTGTGACCGACACTTTTTAGTAAAATCTGTCGGTTATAACCGACACTTTTTGGTGAAATGTGTCGGTTGTGACCGACAGGTTGGGTGGGATGGGTGTTAATCTGTGGTTCGTTGAATTGTGTTCGCGATAACAGATCAACAGAAAACAGTTTTACAAATCAACAAGTTGTGCTATCTTTTTCTGCGTTTGCGCTTTTTCTTAGTGGGGCGGTGGTGATAGTGTGGGTTGTGGTATTCTGCTAGGCTGTAGATTTCTTCTACTTGCTTGTATTTGCTTATTTCGGGAATGATTCGCATGGGGAAACAGTCGAGGTCGAGAAGGATATCGCCATGTGTGGCGCTGTGGATAACTAGCGCTGAGCCAGTGCCTTGGTTGAGCCGCAAGCGTACTATGCGGATTGCTTGTGCCCAGGTGAGGTGTACCCACCTGTTGGAGCGTTTGCGGAAGCGGCTGGCCAGGTCTTCTTCATCCTTGATTTTGCGGAGGTCGCAGGTGGAGTATCCATAGATGCGCAGACCATCGGGGCCTGTGATGACTTGAGAGGTTGAAAATCTGAAATAATAGACGGCTCTTTCGAAAGCGACATAGGCTATAAAAAGCATACTGCCAAATGCTATTATGATGGCCCATATTTCGTCGGTGCCGCGCACGATGAAGTATGGTAGGGCAAGGCAAAGCAAGCCAACTGCCAGCATGAACACACCGCTGATGATGGCATTCCAGCGGGCTCGGAAGTGGGTGGTTTTGTCGTAGCCAGCAATAGGAAGACCTCCTGCATAGTGTTTATGCAGGAGGTCCAATATTAGGCCTGTAATGTTTCTGGCTAATTCTCCAGTGCTCATAGCGGAGATCAACCCACGGATTCCTTCATCTTCTCGGCATTCTCGGCCAGCTGGAGGGCTTCGATCATCTCCTCAATGTCGCCATCCATGAAGGCGGGCAGGTTGTGGAGGGAGAGGCCGATGCGGTGGTCGGTGACGCGGGACTGGGGGTAGTTGTAAGTGCGCACCTTCTCGGAGCGGTCGCCGGTGGCTACCATGGTCTTGCGCTTGGAGGACATCTCCTCCATATACTTATTATATTCTCGCTCGTAGAGGCGGGTACGCAGCACCACAAGGGCTTTCTCAAGGTTCTTGATCTGTGACTTTTGGTCTTGGCAGCTGACCACGATGCCGGTAGGGATGTGGGTCAGACGCACAGCGGAATAGGTGGTGTTGACGCACTGACCACCAGGACCGGAGGCGCAGAAAGTATCCTTGCGCACATCGCTCATATTCAGCTCAACATCAAACTCTTCGGCCTCGGGCAGCACCACCACGGCGGCGGTGGAAGTCTGCAAGCGCCCTTGGGTCTCGGTAGCAGGCACACGCTGAACACGGTGGACACCGCTCTCATATTTCAGTACGCCGTAGGCTTTCTCGCCAGTCACATTAAAGGAGATGGCTTTGTAGCCGCCAGCTGTGCCCTCGTTGAAATCCAGGATTTCAATCTTCCAACCCTTCTTCTCGCAGAAGCGGCTGTACATGCGGAAGAGGTCGCCGGCAAAGATGTTGGCCTCGTCGCCGCCAGTACCACCGCGAATCTCCACCACGGCATTCTTGCTGTCGGTGGGGTCTTCGGGGATGAGCATGATGCGGATTTCCTCTTCCATCTGGTCGCGGCGCTCGGTGCAGTCGTTGAGCTCCATCTTGGCCATCTCGCGCAGTTCGTCATCCTTCTCAGTGCTGAGCAACTCCTTGCACTCGGCAATGGTGTCGAGGAGGGCCTTGTAGTCTTTGTAGGCCTTGACGATCGGCTGGAGGTCCTTGTAGTCTTTGCTCAGTTTCACAAAACGTTTCATGTCGGCAGTGACCTGAGGGTCATTCATCTGCTGCTCTACTTCCTGGTATCGTGCGTAAATGGCTTCGAGTTTGTCTAGCATATTGTTGTTGATTTGTTTATTGTTTATCTGTTGATTTGTTTTCCCCACTCATTATGGCTCCGGCATAAATCTGCAGGAGGGTCTCACGGAAGTGGGGGATATCGTGTTTGGCGCAGGCTTCATCGATGTATTTCTCAAATACTTGACGCTCGGCGGGGGTATAGTTGCTGTTGGGAGTGCCGGTGAGAAGTTCGTGGGCGATATAGTTGTTGGGCCACAGGTGATAGCCTTCGGCAATGCGGCGGTCCATGATGCGGGCAATCTCGTCGAAATCGCCTTGAGCGGACTCGAGTTCGCTGGGCGAGAGGGGTTGGCCGAGTGTGAAGTGGATGCGGCCTTTGTTCTTAATCACGCCGTCGATGATGCTCTGAGTGTCTTCGCCGGGCTGCTTGGTGTAGGGTCCCTGCATCTTAAGGGCGGTCTCACGAGCCTTGGCCACGCCGCAGGGCTCCCATTCATAGGAAATGCTCACGGGCACGATGTTCATCTCGGCCAGGGCTTTGGCGGGATTGCTGCGGTCGCCGCTGGCGGCAAACATCTTGATGAGGGCGGGGTCGGTGCGGTCGATGCCGTCCTTGGTGCGTCCGTTGCGTTGGGCTATCCAGGCACTCTCGTGCTTCTCGGTGATAAGGTGGCGGAGGAAGCCGGACATCTGCATAAGGCTGCGGTAGTACTCGCGGGGATTCCCTCCACGTCCGATGGCGAACATCTTGTTGAGGCGAGCCAACATGGCCATGAGGTCCATCTCGAAGAGGTTGGAGCCAATGACCACATGGGTAGTGGGTTGGTGGGAGAGGATATGGATATATTCGAGCAAGATGGCGTCGCAGGTGATGTCGCGGTGGTTGGACACAAAAAGATATGGGCGTTGGCCGAGAATCTCTTGTCCGCTATAAGAAAATCCTTGCGAGGTGCGCTCGACCACAAATTTGCACACACGAGACATGACCTTGGCCTGGAACTCATCGACGTTCTGGCACGAGAGCATTAGGCGGCGTGTGTCATCTACCGATTGCTCGGGAAAGAGGTTGAGTGCGGGAGCAGGAAAGTACTCATTGGTGGTGAGTCTTTCAATAAGAGCGGCAAGCTCTTCTCCTTCAGGTGGATATAAGGATTTGTATTGTTCCATATCGGATGGCAAAGATACGATTTTATTTTTAGATTAATAATTAATATGCAAAGAATTTGTATATTTGGGATATGAAACGATGCTTTTATCTGTTGATTATGGTGCTGTGCGTGAGTGTGATGGCTTCGCATGCACAGGGTTTGAAGATGGTGCAAAACACGGTATCGGCCACCCCAATCGGGCAATTGGACGACCGGGTTTCGGGCTCATCCACCCTTTTTTGCTGGCAGGGCCAGCTGTGGACTTGCAACGACCATGGGAACTTGGTGCTCTATGCCGTGGATACACTCACCGCCCAAATATCGGCAACCCTCGATTTGGGATGCTCCATTGCCGACATGGAAGAAGTGACTCAGGACGACGACTATCTCTATTTTGGAGATTTCGGCAACAACCGGGGTGATGCTCTCCGCACCGATTTGCGGATTCTCCGCTTGAGCAAGGCTGCGCTCCTGACGGGCAATATCTGCTTTGACACCATTGCCTTCGTCTATCCCAATTACCCCGCACAGGGCAAGGCCAACGACACCGACTTTGACTGCGAGGCAATGTTGGTGCATGAGGGCACGATTTACCTTTTCACCAAGCAGTGGCTGTCGCTGCAGACGGTTTGCTACACGGTGCCCAATGAGCCGGGCTCATATACAGCTTCGCCTCAGTTCCGCTTGAACGTGGGTGGCCTTATCACAGGGGTGAGCTATCGGCAAGAAGATCACACGGTGGTATTTTGCGGCTACAACTCGGTGTGCCAACCCTTTGTGTATTTGTGCTATGATTTCGTCGGTATGGACTTGGTGGGAGGCTCCAGCATTCGACTGGATTTGGATTGTGGGTTAGGCACGCAGATAGAAGGCATTACCACCGCTGATGGACGTAATTATTATTTATCGAGCGAGCGGTTCAGCAGCATGGGCGTTACCCGTGATCCACAACTTTTTAAGATTGACTTGAACGAGTATCTGCCCAGCATGAATGAGCAGCAATGTGTTGAAGAGAATGGTATTATGTCCGTTTGGGCTTTCCCAAATCCGACCAACCGATGGATTGAGATTCGATACCCGCAAGGAATTGCGTGCAGCCTTGTGCTGACCGATGCAAGTGGGCATGAATTGCTGCGGCAGCCAGGCTCTGATGGCAGATCCAGGATAGACTTAGCACCCTTCTCGGCAGGCGTCTATTGCGTGCGGCTGGAGTTTGGTGATGGAAGATACCGAAATTACACAATCGTCAAGCAGCCGTAACCCGCAATTTGCTGGTTCAGAATGCCCCAAGTATGAGTGAAGAGCAGGCTTTGGATTGTCGAAAATCCAACCAGCCGATTAAAATATTTATAATTAAAGAAATCTTCGTATCTTTGCAAACAATACTCGTATGCAATATGAAGAAATTTTTTAGAGGCATTCTGCTAATTATCAATATCGTTTTTGTGGTGGCACTGCTGTTGTCAACCATGGCCGGACGGCTGGCACCCCACCAATTCCCCAAAATATCGATTCTCAGCTACGGCTATTTCCCATTGCTGCTAGTCAATCTGATTTTCATCATCATCTGGCTGTGTCTCTCAAGATGGGAGTTTCTTCTTTCCACGGCCACCATTGTGCTGCGGTGGAGTTTTGTGCCCCTGTTTTTCCAGGTGGGTGGCACCACCGATGCCGATCCCACCGACCATACCCTCAAGGTGATGACATTCAACGCGCATGGGTTCGAGGGACTGGATGAAGACACACTCATGACCCGTGATTCGGGCTTGGTGATGTTTTATCAAATCTTGCGCGACGAGGCCCCCGACGTGTTCTGCCTCCAAGAGTGCTTTGCCACCAGTTCCAATCGGCTGCGCGACAGTCTGCAGCAATATGGCTACATCCACCAGCACGGCATGCATGGCAGCGGAAGGGTGTCGCCGGTGGTTATCTTCTCCAAATATCCTTTCGACCAAGTGTTCTACGCCGACAAGTCATCGAAACTCTATGCCGACCTGACCAAGAACGGCCACTCTGTGCGCATCTGTGCTGTGCACCTCGACTCCTATCAGCTGGATGTGGATGACCTGCACGAGTTGGAAAAAATCTCTCATGCCGAGCTGGACAAATCTTCCGCCCGCAGGATACTGAACAAATTTAAGGAGACAACCCAAACCCACGAGCAGGAGTGGAACGACCAGCTGAAGCCTCTCATCGAGAAAACAACCATCCCCCTCATCATTGCCGGCGATTTCAACGACACCCCTGCGTCGTACATCTATCAGCAAATCACCCACCACCTGCAAGACCCCTATGTGGAGCAAGGCCGCGGCATCGGCACCACCTACCACGGCCCCTATCCTGCCTATCGCATTGACTATATCTTCCATTCTTCTCAGCTGCAAACCATGTCCTATAAGCGGGTGAAGACCAATATCTCCGACCATTATCCCATTGTAGCACAATTCAATTTTGCCGACTAGTGACCAAGCAGGATCGTTTCAAACAGCTGATTGCCTATTTCGAAGTGGCCAGGCCTACAGCCCAGTCGGAGTTGAACTACGAAAACCCGTTCCAGCTCTTGGTGGCGGTGATTCTTTCCGCCCAATGCACCGACAAGCGTGTCAACATGGTCACCCCCGCTCTGTTTCGGGCCTATCCCACCCCCGCCGCTATGGCCCAGGCTTCGCCCGAAGAGATTTTTGAATACATCAAATCCATCTCTTACCCCAACAATAAAGCCAAGCATCTGGCCGGAATGGCGCGAAAACTGGAGTCCGATTTCGGCGGCGAAGTACCCTCGGATATCGACGAGCTGCAATCCCTCCCTGGCGTGGGACGCAAAACTGCCAACGTGATAGCCTCAGTTATTTTCAACCTGCCAGCCCTGGCCGTTGACACCCATGTGTTTCGTGTGGCCAACCGCATTGGCCTCACCCACAATAGCAAAACTCCCCTCCAAACCGAGCGCGAATTGGTCAAACATATCCCTGCCGAAAAAATACCCATCGCCCACCACTGGCTGATTCTCCACGGCCGATATGTGTGCCAGGCTCGCAAACCCCACTGCCAAGAGTGCGGCATCGCCCACCTCTGCCAGATGCACCTCTCCAGTCTCAAACCCAAGAAAGCCCAATAGCCTATGCTCACCGCCCCCTTATTCCTGTTTGGCCTTCTGGCCATAGGCATCCCCATAGCCATCCACCTGCTCCAACTGCGGCGTTATCGCCGAGTCTATTTCAGCAATGTGGCCATGCTCCAGCAGCTCCAGAGCCAGCAACGTCAGCAGCATCGGCTGCAGCAGCTGCTCATTCTGGCAGCCCGCATTTTGGCCATCGTGTTTCTCGTGCTGGCTTTTTGTCGCCCCGTCATCCCCAGCCGCCACAGCCAATCCCATGCTGGAGGCACCGCTGTGAGTGTGTATATCGACAACTCATACAGCATGGAGTGCGGCGGCATGGATGGCAGTTTGATAGAAAGTGCCAAAACCAAAGCCCGCGAGATAGCTGCCGCTTATGGCCCCGGCGACCAATACCAGCTCCTCACCAACGAGGCTGCAGGCAGCCAGTTCCGCTGGCTCAGCCGCGAAGAATTCCTAGCCGCCGTTGATCAGGTGTCTGTCAGCCCTCGTTCCGTGCAACTCTCCACCCTTGCTTTGCGCCAGCATCAATTCCTTTCCTCGGCGCCAACCTTCAACCGCCACGCCTATATCGTTTCCGACTTCCAGCGCACCACCGCCGACTTGGCCAACTACCCCAACGACAGCACCGTCCTCTCTACCTTCATCCCCTTGGGGGGCACCGATGTGTCCAACATTTTCATCGATAGTCTTTCTTTCCACAGTCCCGCCTATTTCAGAGGCGCCACAGTCCGCGCCACAGTCACCCTCACCAACCTTGGCAAGCAAGCCGTCGAAAAACTGCCCATCCGCCTTTTTGTGGGCGATCAGCAGCTCGCCCTCGCCTCTGTTGACATGCCGGCCAACGGCTCTGCCACTGCCCAGCTCACTTTCGTTATCGAGGAGGCCGAGTCGCTCCAAGGCTATGTGGAGACCACCGATTACCCCATCACCTTCGACGACAAACTATACTTCTCCCTGCCCGTGCTCCAGCAGGTGTCGCTCCTCTGCATCAGCGGCAACGGCGAGAATCCCTACCTGCGCCGCCTTTTTGCCACCGACTCGCTGGTGGACTACCACCAAGTGCCAGCCTCGCAGGTTGACTATGCCCGCCTTTCAAGCCATCAGATAATCATCCTCGACCAGCTCCACACCATCTCTACGGGCATGATTCACACCTTGCAGGAATTTGTCCAGCAAGGCGGCTCGCTGGTGATGATACCTGGGCAGCAGATAGAGTCCGCCGCCTACAATCAGTTGCTCGCCGCCATGCATGCGCCCCTTCTGGGCGATTGGTCTTCGGGCGACACCCGCGTCAAAGAAGTGGTGACTGACCACGAACTCTTCCGTGGCGTGTTCAGCGGCCCTACCGATGACATGGAGCTGCCCTCCGTCCACGGCCACTACCGCACCTCCTATGCCGCCAGTGCCGTGTCGCGCCCCATCTTGCCGCTGCTTGATGGCAGCACGCTGTTGGCCCACACCCCCTGCGGCCTGGGCTCGTTCTACCTTTTCAGCACCCCGCTGCTGGCTCAGTTCACCGATTTTGTGCAGCAAGCCCTCTTTGTCCCCACGCTGTACAATATGGCCCTCTTCGCCTCTCCGCTGCCAGCCCCCTACAACCTGCTCTCCGCCAGCAGCCCCATACCCCTCTCTGCCCAGCTGCCGGCTGGCGCTGTGCCCCACCTCATTTCCTCCGACGGCCTCACCGACATTATTCCCGACATCCGCAGGATAGGCCCTCGGCAAGTGATGATGCCTCACGACCAGATAATTCACGCCGGCAACTACCACCTTGCTGTGCCCAATGCCCCGGGCGAAGTGCTCTCGTTCAACCACTCACGACAAGAGTCGCAGCTGACATTCTTTGCCCCCGCCGAAGTCAAGCAGCTCATCCGCCGCCTCGGTCTCGACCAATGCAGCGTAGTGCCGTCGGCCCAAAAATCGATGTCGGACTACATCCGCCAGCGCCACCAAGGCATCCCCCTCTGGCGGTGGTGCGTGGTGTTTGCGCTCATCTCCCTCTTGGCCGAGGTGCTGCTCATCCGCCTGCCCTTCACCCCCAAAAAATACAAAAAGTAGCATGCTTCAGATATCGCATATCACCAAAAATTTTGGCTCCTACTGCGCGCTCAACGATGTGAGTCTGCAAGTGCGCCGAGGCTCAGTCTTTGGTCTGCTTGGCCCCAACGGGGCTGGCAAAACCACCCTCATCCGCATCATCAACCACATCATCGCCCCTGACTCGGGCACCCTACTTTTCGACGGCCATCCCATGACTGATGCCGATGTGGCCACCATCGGCTACCTGCCCGAAGAGCGCGGCCTCTACAAAAAAATGCGCGTTGGCGAACAAGCCATCTATCTGGCTCGGCTCAAAGGACTTGACAAGGCCGAAGCCGAACGTCGGCTCCACCAGTGGTTCGACCGCCTCGAAATCTCCTCTTGGTGGAATCGCCGGGTGGAGGAACTCTCCAAAGGCATGCAGCAAAAAGTGCAGTTCGTGGTCACCGTGCTCCACCAGCCCCAGCTGCTCATCTTCGACGAACCTTTTAGCGGGTTTGACCCCGTCAACGCCGATCTGCTCAAGCGCGAGATCCTCCGTCTCAAGTCGCTCGGAGCCACCATCATATTCTCCACCCACAATATGTCCTCCGCCCAAGAACTTTGCGACGACATAGCCCTCATCGATCAGTCTCGTGTGGTTCTCTCTGGCTCGCTCAGCCACATCCGCAGCCAGCATCCCGGTCTCGACCTCGACCGCATCTTCATCAACACCGTCACCCGCCATGAATAAAATACTCCTTGTCATCCAGCGCGAATACCTCACCCGCGTCCGCAAACCCTCATTCTGGATACTCACCCTGGTGGTGCCGCTGTTACTGGCCGGCATCTACGCCATACCCATCATCTTGGCCACTCGCCCCATCGAGCACGCCGGCGTGATGGTGGTGGACCAAAGCGGCATCTTCAGCGGCCAGTTCCGCTCCCACCGCAATATCACCTACTACGAGGGCGGCAGCCTCGAATATGCACGCCGCCAGTTGCGGCAAAACGACTCCGTTGACGCCATCGTCTATATCCCCGCTCGCGAAACCACGCTCCCCCAGCAAGCCTACCTCTACTACCAGTCCGACGCACCCTCCGTGGCCGTGCAGTCCGATGTCAACGTGCAACTGCAAGAAATCCTGCGCAACTGCATCCTGCTCGACGTTCATGGCATCACCCCCGAGGACTATGCTTTGCTCACCTCCACCCACATCCGGCTGCGCACCCAGGATATTGAAACTGGGCGCGACGGATTCTTGCAAGTCAAGTCGGTGGTGGGCATAGTGCTGGCCTTCTTGGTGTTTATGGCCGTGTTCCTTTTTGGCTCGCAAGTCATGCGTGGCGTGATGGAAGAAAAATCAAGCCGTATCGTAGAGGTGGTGGTGTGCTCCGTCAAACCCTTCCAGCTCATGATGGGCAAAGTGGTGGGCGTGGGTCTCATCGGGCTCACCCAGTTCGCCCTGTGGGTGGCGCTCTCGGGTGTGGCCATGGGCGGGCTGCGCCTGGCCAATTCGGGGCTGTTTGAGCAGGCTCAATCCAAACCCGTGAGCCAAATATCCACCAAGGGAGCCGAAGCTACGGCTCAATTCCAAGCCGCGCGTATCCAGGCCGAGCAATATGAAGCCGGCTTGGGGGTTGACAACTCTGTGCGAGAGCTAGTTGAGGGCATGGCCAATATCAATTTCGGCCTGCTATTGGGCGTATTCTTATTCTATTTCATATTCGGCTACTTCCTCTATGCGTCACTTTTTGCCGCAGTGGGTTCGATGGTTGATAACGAAACCGACTCGCAGCAGTTCACCGTTCCGCTCACCCTGCCGCTGCTGCTCTCCTTGCTCCTGCTGCCGGCCTTGCTCAACGCGCCATCCAGCTCGCTCAGCCAGTGGCTCTCCATCATACCCTTCACTTCGCCCGTGGTCATGCTGTTTCGCATACCTTTTGGCGTGCCCATCTGGCAAATAGTGCTAAGCATGGCCTTACTCCTGGCCACCTTCCCCCTCTGCACCTGGGCTGCCGCCAAAGTCTATCGACGCTCCATACTCCGCTATGGGCAGAAAACCACCTGGCGACAAGTGATAGAGCATGTGGTGAAGTAATGCGATTTAGAACTCAATAGAGCATGAAGTATTTATTGTCGTTTTTCGTCATGTATTTGTTCTTCTCATGTGCTCAAGGACAGTTCGTCACCAGTCCACAAAAAGGAGAACGGAATGGGGCTGCTTTACCCTCGGTTTTTAGTATGAAATCCATGGCGACAACAAGCAGTTCTTTTGAGAATTTCCTAACTCTTTTTAAGGTTATTGATGGGCAGGATACCGTACCGACCTTTTTTTTTCCTGATTATGCTGGATACGGTTATCTCATCGACTCTTCTTATTATTGTCATTTCGAGCCTGTGCCTTATTTTCTTTTTCATTCGGCTTTCCGGATAGACTTTCCTGACGGATATTTGCTTAGCATAGTTTATGAGTATGGGAATGATTATACCGACCTATATTTCTTGCGACTGATTGAATATAACCTGGATGGAAGCATAAGGAATACTGTAACGCTCCCTTGCTTTTATGCGTATGGTGCAACGTTCGATAGATCGTATTATCTGGTTTCTTCGAAAGATATATATTGTATATCAAAATTCAAAAAAATGGAAGATACGCTTGTGTGCGAAGGATTACACTTTTCAATAAATTACGACAAGTCTTGTTTGGTTCTTGATGAGGATCATCAGTTTGTCTTACGCAATGTTGTGGGTATAGAATAATGTTCGTAATCTTATGCACCAACAGCTTTGAATCGTCAACCTAAGTTCTACCAACAAATGCTGCCTGGTGCAACCTGCTGGATGAATTAATTTTTACCAAAACCCCTGCTGAGGCAAGCCTCAGCAGGGGATGAAAAACGAGAATTTCCAGTGAAAATCCGAGAGCGCCATCTATGTCCATATAGTGGATGCGTCAGCCGTCCCCTCTTTAGAGGGGTGTGCCAAAGACGGGGGTGTGCTACGGCTGACGGAGTCGGTGGAAAGGGAAATTCCTCATGCCATGATCACTCGGCGGGAGTCCATTTGCAGCGGACAGGGGAGATGATGGCACCCTCTTCTTTGAGCTGCTTCATGGCTTTGTCCACATCTTTGCGGTCTAAGCCGGTGAGTTCTGCGATTTTGCCAGCGTTGAGTGGTTCGCCTGCTTTCTTCATTGCGTCTAGCACTTGTTCTTTGTGTTCCATGTTGAGTTTTTTGTTTTTTAAGGTTGTGGGTAATATAACGCAGAAGTGGAATTTATATTGCATATTTGTTGGTTGGCACCAATATGCGGAGGGCAACAGCGTTTTTGAGAATGATTTCTCGCAAGACGAGGTGTGTGAATTGCGTCGCCTAAGCCTTTCGCAGCATCACCAGCATGCGGATAATTACTTTTTTGAATATTGAAATTGGTTGATACGATGCTAGTTAGGGTGATATGCTTGGAATTGAAGTGAATGGAGGTGGAAAAATGAGATATGTGCAGTCGCTTGGCCGCTTGAGTGCACCAAATGGTGGATGTGGTAAGAGAAAATTTATTTTACTCGTTATCAGCATTGTAGCATGTGAGAGATAAAAAAAATTTGGTTGTTTGAAAAAAAGTTTGTAATTTTGCAACCGCTTTTAAAGCAAAAAGGTCGTTTGGCCGAGGGGCTAGGCACAGGTCTGCAAAACCTGCTACTCCGGTTCAAATCCGGAAGCGACCTCCCAAAAGTAATCACTAAGGCTCTCTATTCGGAGAGCCTTTTTTATTTCTGATTGTAATGTTTGATTGTAGCGTTTCGGGTGCGGGGTGGTGCGCCGTGGGGATAGACTATTGCTGGATCACACAAAAACGGCTAACGCACTAGCGTTATTGTGCCCGAGGTGCTTTGCCAGCCGGTGGGAGTGGAGATTTCGCGGTAGCGGCAGTGGTAGGTGTAGGTGCCGGCGGGACAGAGCGTTCCGCGGCGGGTTCCGTCCCAGCCCTGCTGGGGGTCGGATGCTTGGAAAACGATGGTTCCTTGCCGGTCGTAGATGGTGAGGCTGTATTCGAGCAGCCCTTGGACGGTGGGGAGGAAGAGGTGGTTGGGCGGTTGGGACGGTGAGAAAATGTTTGGAAAATAGAGCGATACGTGGTGAAAGGGTATGATGCGCGTGACGGAGTCGGCGCAGGTGGGGGTGTAGCCTACTAATTTTACTTCTACGCTGTCGCCCCACCAAGGTTTGACCTCGAAGGAGGTGGTTTGCTCGATGGTGGTTTGCAGTTGGCCGTTGAGGTACCAGTGGCGGCCCGACCATCCGCCGTATTGGCACTCGCGTGTGCCCAGGGAGAGGTCTTTGGCGGTGAATGTCATGCGGTCGTATGAGAGTTGGTCAACAGAGATGTACATGCTGGCTTTTACAGGCTCCAGCGGGTTGAGTGTGATACTGCCCGTGGCTGGGCATTGGGGCGAGGGGCGGTAGTCGATGTAGAGGTAATAGGTGGTGGGAGTGCTAGGTCTCACCCACACTTGGTCGGCGTGTTCTTGCCCTAGGAGTGAGGGGTCTTCGGGCTGGGAAGTCCATGAGTAATAGAATTGTTCGGAGCTGGATACGAGGCGGTAGGCCTGACTGTCGGCGCAGTGGTGGATGGCTCGTATGGTGCCGGTGGGGTAGGGCAGCAGGGCCAGATGGAGGATGATGATGCTGTCGCAGGTAGAGTGGGCGCGAGGCAGGGTGTCGAAGAACACTCCTTCGTAGTTGATCATGCGGCCGTTGAAGTTGTATTCCATCCCCTCGCAGATGGTGTCGTAGTGGTGCACGCGGATGTCGGTGCACGGCGTTTGGGCGCAGAGCATAATAGGGCAAATGCAGCATAATAGTAGAAAGAGGGGGTGTTTCTTGTGCTTGTGCATTTGCTTTAGCGAGTTTGTAGTTGTTAGTTTGTTGATTTGTTGAATTGTTGATTTGAGGTCTGTTGAATTGGGGGCTACAGCCCTACACTACATTCCTTTCCTCAAATCAACAAATCAACAAACTTTATCATTCTCAAATGGTTGCTTGGATTACCATCTCGTAGAGTTGGCTTGTGCTGATGCCCATGGCGCGAGCCTGCTTGGGGACGATGCTCTCGGCACTCTGTCCGGGTATGGTGTTGACTTCAAGGAAGAAGAGTTCTTGCTTGGCGGTGTCGTAGATGTAGTCGAAGCGCACGATGCCGCGGCAGTCGAGCAGGTCGTAGAGCTGGGATGATACTTCTTGGATTCGGTCGCTCACGGATTTCTCCACTTCGGCGGGGGTCACTTCGTTGCTGAACCCGTCGTATTTGGCTGCATAGTCAAAGAATTCGTGTCCACCGGTGGGAATGATCTCAGTGACGGGGAATACGTATTTTTTATCTTTGGTGCGGAGCACGCCGCAGTCAAACTCGCGTCCCTGGATGAATTCTTCTACCAGCACTTGGGAGTCTTCGGTGAGGGCCTCTTGGATGGCGGGCATGAGGTCTTGGGCTTGTTTGACCTTGGTGGTGGCTACGCTGGATCCGCCGGCTGCGGGTTTTACAAATAGGGGAAGGCTCAGCTGCTGGAGGATGTCGTCGGGCGAGATGGGACGGTTGCCGTAGAGCAGGAGCGATTTGGCGATGGATACTACGCCGAAGCTTTTCACTACGGGGTTGCAGTAGCCTTTGTTGAAGGTGAGTGCCGAGGTGTAGAATCCGCAGGTGGTGTAGGGGATGCCCAGCATATCGAAATAGCCCTGGAGCACGCCGTTCTCACCGGGGTTGCCGTGGACGATGATGAATGCGAGGTCGAATTTGTCCACCCCTTCGACGGTGAAGTTGCCACGATCAACGGGGCGGTGCTGCCCGTCGTCGGTGAGCCAATACCAGCCGTTGCGTTCAACAACTATTTTATATACATTGTATTTTTCGTGGTTGAGGTTTTCATACACCTGGCAGCCGCTGTTGATGGAGATGTCGTGCTCTCCCGAATAGCCGCCCATGACGAGGGCGATATTTTTCTTGGACATATATTGTTGATTTGAGGTTTGTTTTTTTCAGTGATCTGTGATGAGTGAACGGACGATATTTGTGAATAATTGAATTGAATGGCTGCACCCTACGCTATACTCTGCTCTCGATTAGGGGGCGGTGCATCATTTGTTTGTGTTTTTTTTCGCAGAGGCGCAGCTGCTGGCGGGTGGCTGCGCTCATGTAGGTGTCTTGGAATTTCTGCCACACGATATCGGTGGCCAGGTCGGAGGGGTGGCATAGGTCGCGAGCGAAGAAACGGTAGTCGCGCAGCTCATCAAGGATTATTTCGTAGCTGGGGAAGTAGGAACAAAGGTGGGATTGACTGATTGCTTGGTCGATGCCCAGCAGCAGGGTGCTTTTGCTGAGTTGGTTGCCGTGGGCACCGTCGGCCATGTGGCGGATGGGACTTACGGTGAATAGGATTCGGCTTTGGGGTAGCGCTTGGGCCATCTGCATGAGGGCGGCTGCTACCTCAGATACGGTGAGTCGCTTTCGGAGGAACCATTGTGCAGGGAGTTTGTGACAGTTGGCCACTACTTGGTTTTCCATGTTTGCGCCCACTTGGGGGTTGGGTTGCAGGTAAAAGGCATAAGCTGTGCCCAGCGTGATGATGACGGTGGGCTGCTGCAGGATGAAGGCACGGGTTTGCTCAACTGCTTGATTGCATGCGTGAAGGGTCTGCTGCATGTCGGGGTGGGAGAATTGGCTGTGGTGCAGCCACGAGTGCCATACTCCGTCGTGCTGGATGAGGTGTTGTGGGGTGATGGTTTGCCCCTGGGTGGCCAAGGTGAGGCAGCGGAGTATGGATAGAGGGTTGTAGAGGGTGCCAAAGGGGTTGCAAAGGACGTTGAGCCCTCCGGCAGCCATGCGGCTGCCCACCTCTTGGCTGAAGCATGAGCCCAGCAGCAGCAGTGGCGTGCTGTGGTCTATCTGCCAGGGCGAGGGAGCGGGTGATACCAGTGTGGAGAGCGATATGGCCATGCGGGATTATATTTTGGATACCAGTTGAATGTTTTCGATGCCCACCATTTCGTCAATCTCTTTGACCATTTTCTTGGCATCCACTCTCACATCGCGTGTCTTCATGGTGACGGATAGGTCGAGGTCGGTATCGATTATTTGCACTTCCATGGGTATGTGTCCGGGGCTGTTTTTGACGATGGTGTGGAGTTTCTGGCAGAATTCGTCGGTGACGTATTTGCTGTTGATTTTGAATTTGAGCTGTTTGGCGAAGCGGTCCATGGATTCGCTCAGCAGCACAAATTCTTGTATGCTGATTTTGGGTTTGCTGGTTGTGGTGGTGCCGTCGGGGTTGAGGCGGGTGAATTGTTTGAATGTGCCTTTGGCGATAATGAAGAGGCCTTCTTTGAAGTAGCTCTCGAATCGGAGAAAGTCTTTGTCGTAGAGTGTTATTTCGGCCACGCCCGAATAGTCTTCAATTTTCAGCACACCATAGGGGTTTCCGTTTTTCTTGGATGTGAGCGATTTTGCTTCGCTGACTATGCCGCCTATGCGGAATTCTTTGCCCACCAGTTTCTCGGGGGCATGGAGTTCTGTGCATTTGGTGTTGGTGAAATTGGTGACTTCGTATTTGTATTCGTCAAGAGGATGGGCGGAGAGGTAGAATCCCACCACCGAGAACTCGTTTCGGCAACGCTCTACCAGGCTCCATTCTGGGCACTTGGGCACTGCGGGGTGGTCTTCGGATTTGATGTCGTCGCACATGTCGAAGATGGACATCTGGGCGCTGTTGGCGTTCTCTTGGTTGCGGGCTGCCCAGCGGACAATCTTCTCGATAAAGGTGGGTGAGTTGTCCTCCTTTCCGTCGGTGACAAAGTATTGGGCTCGGTGGATGTCGCCCAAGCCGTCTAAGGCTCCCGCTTTGATGAGGACTTCCATGTTTTTGCGGTTGACGGTGCGAAGGTCAACACGCTTCAGGATGTCGAAGATGTCCTGGAAGAGGCCATTTTTTTCGCGCTCCAGGATGATGGCGTCGGCAGCTGCTTCGCCCATGCCGCTAATGGCTTGGAGTCCGAAACGGATTTTGCCCTCATGGTTGACGGAGAAGTCTTTCTCGGACTCGTTGACCGAAGGCGGGAGGATGTCGATGCCGTGTTTTTTGCAGTCGGACATGAGCTCGGTGACGCGTGAGATGTCGTTTTGCGCACTGGTCATGACGGCAGCCATGTATTCGGCAGGGTAGTGGGCTTTGAGGTAGGCGGTTTGGTAGGCAACCCACGAATAGCAGGTGGCATGGGATTTGTTGAACGCATAGGAGGCGAACTTTTTCCAGTCTTCCCAAATCTTGTTGAGCACTTTGTGGTCGTGTCCGTTTTTCTCACCGCCTTCGTAGAAGAGCTTTTCCAGCTCGTTCATCTTCTCAATCTGCTTTTTGCCCATGGCTTTGCGCAGGGTGTCGCTCTGGCCTCGGGTGAAGTCGGCCAGCTGGCGACTCAAGAGCATGACCTGCTCCTGATAGACAGTGATGCCATAGGTGTCCTTGAGATATTTCTCCATGCAGGGAATATCGTAGGTGACGGGTTTGCGGCCGAGTTTGCGGTCGATGAAGTCGGGGATGTAGTCCATGGGACCCGGACGATAGAGGGCATTCATGGCGATGAGGTCTTCGAAAACGTGTGGCTGAAGCTCGCGGAGGTATTTCTGCATGCCGGCCGACTCGAATTGGAATGTACCCACGGTGTTGCCTTCGCAGTAGAGCTGAAAGGTTTTCTCGTCGTCGATGGGGATGGTGTCGAGGTTGATGTCCACGCCGTGCCCTTTCTTGATCATGGCAACGGCGTTTTTCATGATGGTGAGGTTTTTGAGCCCCAGAAAGTCCATCTTGATGAGGCCGACAGTCTCTACCACATGTCCATCATATTGGGTGACAAGGGTCTTGCCTGATATTTTATCGTCGATGGTGCACACGGGGGCGATGTCGGTGATGTCTTGGGCACCAATGATGACGCCGCAAGCATGGATGCCCACTTGGCGGTTGGTGTCTTCGAGTTCGGATGCTACGGTGAGCAGCTCTTTGCGCTCGTCGCTCTCGTGGTCCATGATGTCGTGCAGCTCGGGCACGTATTTGAAGCAGTTCTTGAGGTTTACTTTGGGCGATTTCCCTTTCTCGTCTTTGATGTTGTCGGGGAAGGATTTCTCGGGTATGAGCTCTTTGAGGTGAGCCACTTCGGAGAGGGGAAATTTTTCTACACGCCCCACATCGGCGATGACCGACTTGGTGGCCATGGTGCCGTAGGTGATGATGTGGGCAACTTTTTCTTTGCCGTATTTTTGGGTCACCCAGTCGAGCACTTTTCCGCGTCCCGCATCGTCGAAATCTACGTCGATATCGGGGAGGGAGATTCGGTCGGGGTTGAGGAATCGCTCGAAAAGGAGGTCGTATTTGAGCGGGTCAACATCGGTGATCCACAGACAGTAGGCCACCACGCTGCCTGCCGCAGATCCACGCCCGGGTCCCACACTCACACCCAGTTCCTCGCGGGCGGCTCGAATGTAGTCGGACACGATGAGAAAATAACCGGGGAATCCCATGGTTTTGATGGTGTGCAGCTCAAAGATGATGCGCTCCATCTGCTCTTCGGTAAGGGTGTCGCCGTAGCGCTTGTGGGCTCCAGCCATGACTAGTTGCTCTAGATAGTCGGCTTCGAATTTGATTCGGTAGAGTTTGTTGTATCCGCCGAGTTTCTTGATTTTCTTTTCGGCATCGGCTTGGGAGAGCACCACTTCGTGCCGTTCGTTTTGGGTGAATTCGTCAAAGAGATCCTTCTCGGAGATTCGGCTGCGGTATTCGGCTTCGGTGCCAAAACTTTCGGGGATGTCGAATACGGGCATGATGGGGTCGGAGTCGATACTGTAAATTTCAACCTTGTTGGCTATCTCCATCGTATTCTCCAGAGCCTCAGGAATGTCGGCAAAAATCTCGGCCATCTCGTCGGGCGATTTGAGCCATTCTTGCATGGTGTAGTGCAAGCGGTTGGGGTCGGCATAGTCTTTGGCCGTGGCCACGCAGATGAGGTGGTCGTGAGCCACGCCGTGGTCCTCTTCCACAAAGTGCACGTCGTTGGTGCAAATCAACTTTACATTGTGCCGGCGGGCAATGTCTATGAGGATAGGGTTGACTTTCTCTTGTTGAATGAATGTCTCGCGGTTGGCGTTGGGTTTGTCAGTTTTGTGGCGCTGAAGCTCAATATAGTAATCGTCACCAAATATGCTTTTGAACCATTCTACTTGCTCTTCGGCTTTGGCGATGTCGCCTTTGAGGATGAGTTGGGGGATTTCTCCACCAAGACATGCCGAGCAAACGATAAGTCCTTCATGGTATTGCTGGAGCACGTTGTGGTCAATTCGGGGACGGTTGTAAAATCCATCAGTGTAGGCGATAGAGGCAAGCTTGCATAGGTTGTGGTAGCCTTGCTTGTTTTTGGCCAAAAGGATGAGGTGGTAGCCGCTGGAATCTACAATACGCTCGCGCCCGTTTTCGGGGTTGATTTCCTTCACGCTTTTGTCCATATCGTAGAGGGTTCGGCGGGCGCAGTAGGCCTCGGTTCCGATGATGGGTTTGAATATCTGAGCTTTGAGTTGCTCTATCTGATATTCGGCCTCTTGCTTTTCCTCGGGGGTGGCACCGTCGTTCTTGAGTATGGCTTCCTGTTCCTTGATGGCATCTTTTATCTTGCCATTCTCTTTGTTGCAAGTGTCAACCAAATCCTTGATACCAAACATGTTGCCGTGGTCGGTCAACGCCAGGGCATACATGCCATTCTTTTTGGCTTTCTTTATTAAGTCGGGCACTTTGCTCATGCCGTCAAGCATAGAGTAGTGCGAGTGAACGTGTAGATGAGTAAATTGAGTCATTGTTGCTTATCAGTCAATTGGTTGATAAGGTTTGGTTGCCAGCATAGGCAGGTATATGTATTCGTTTGCCATTGAAGAAGATGTACCTTTCCCCCCTATGATAGAAATATCGGTATGTGGACTTTGTTGCTGTGCCGTCTTCCTCATATTGTATTGTGCGCATCATGCGGGCACGCCGCTGTTCCCCTTCCTTGAATCTGCACCAGCGATACTCTTCCACAAAGAGTAGTTCGTCGTCGGCAGTATAGTGCTCGGTTCTAAGTTTGTATTCGTGCTTGTCAAAACTTTGGAGCACACGTTCTACCACCGTACCGTCTTCGCCGTAGGAATAGGTGACCACTACAGCCAGGTGGTCGCGGGAGTCGTAAACAGGATGTTTGGACCACAAAAGTTTGCCCGAAAGTGTGTCGATGCCGACTTGGTAGGTTAGCGAATCGTTTTGGGCATGGGTTTGCCCTAATACCAATAACAGCAGCAACCCTAAGATACAATACTTCTTCATGAGAGGCTCGAAAAAATTATTGTAGTTTCTTGTAATGGAAACGATGGGGCGTGTCGTCGCCAAGGCGTTTCTTGCGATTCTCCTCATATTCTGAATAGTTGCCCTCAAAGAAATAGACCTGCGAGTCGCCTTCAAAGGCTAGAATGTGAGTGCAAATGCGGTCAAGGAACCAGCGGTCGTGGCTGACAACTACGGCGCATCCGGCAAAGTTCTCCAAGCCTTCTTCTAATGCGCGTACGGTGTTGACATCGATGTCGTTGGTAGGCTCGTCAAGGAGCAGAACATTAGCCTCGCTTTTGAGGGTTAAAGCCAAGTGCAAACGGTTGCGTTCTCCACCCGAAAGCACGCCAGCCTTCTTACTCTGGTCTGTGCCTGTGAAGTTGAAGCGTGAGATGTATGCACGGGAGTTAATCATGCGGCCACCCATTTGGATAAGCTCATTGCCCTCGCTCACAACGTCATAGACGCTCTTCTCGGGGTCAATCTGCACATGTTGCTGGTCCACATATCCAATCTTCACAGTTTCTCCCACGGTGAAAGTTCCTGCGTCGGGTTTCTCCAATCCCATGATCAGGCGGAACAATGTGGTCTTACCGCAGCCATTGGGACCAATGACACCCACAATGCCGGCAGGGGGCAAACTGAAAGTGAGGTTTTCGTAAAGGAGCTTGTCGCCATAAGCTTTGCTCACACCTTCCACTTCCAGCACCTTGTTTCCAAGACGAGGACCGTTGGGAATGAAGATTTCTAGATTCTGTTCTTTCTCTTTCACATCCTCGTTCATCAGTTTGTCGTAGGCTGCCAAACGGGCTTTGCCTTTGGCGTGACGAGCTTTAGGCGCCATGCGAACCCACTCTAATTCGCGCTGCAGCGTCTTGCGGCGTTTGCTTTCTTGTTTTTCCTCCATGGCCAGACGCTGGGTCTTTTGGTCAAGCCAGCTGCTGTAGTTTCCCTGCCAGGGAATACCCTCGCCACGGTCCAGTTCCAAAATCCATCCAGCCACATTGTCAAGGAAGTAGCGGTCGTGGGTGACAGCAATAACAGTGCCCTTGTATTGGCGCAGATGCATCTCCAGCCATTCGATGCTCTCCGCATCAAGGTGGTTGGTGGGCTCGTCGAGGAGTAGGATGTCGGGCTCTTGGAGTAGGAGTCGGCAGAGTGCCACACGGCGACGTTCTCCTCCACTGAGATTTTTCACCAGTTGGTCCTCTTCAGGGCAGCGAAGTGCGTCCATGGCGCGTTCCAGTCGAGAGTCGAGGTTCCAAGCATCATATTGGTCAAGTAGCTCGGTGAGTTCACCTTGGCGTTCGCAGAGTTTGTCGAAATCGGCATCGGGTTCGCCGAATGCATTGTTCACCTCTTCATACTCTTTCAGCGCATCAACGATGGGTTGAACGGCCTCTTGCACCACTTGCTTTACAGTCTTGGAATCGTCTAGTTTGGGCTCTTGCTCTAAGTATCCTACGCTGTATCCGGGAGAAAACACCACTTCGCCTTGGTAGTCTTTATCGACACCAGCAATGATTTTGAGAAGAGATGATTTACCAGATCCGTTGAGTCCAATGATGCCGATTTTGGCACCATAGTAGAAGGATAAGTATATGTCTTTTAATATCTGGCGGCTTGGGGGAATAAGTTTTCCCACTCCTACCATAGAGAAAATGATCTTTTTGTCGTCAGCCATAATGTATTTCTAAAAAAAGTAAAAAAAATTAATTCTCGTCAAAGATTAAGTCTTTGGCATTGAGTTGTATGTCGGTCTTTCCGTTCCAATAGTTCTCTTCCAAAGTGTAGCAGAGCGTAAACGGTGTGCCTTTGTGCATCTTGGAATAGTGGGATGCCATTTGGAATCCAATAGCAGGATATGGCCTGGATCGGACCGTGAGGGAAATAGCGCTGAATTTTAAATGCTTTCCACCCACTACTCGGGCATAACCAGTGTCCACAAGGTCTTTGCTCAAGAAAACTGGCATGTTGTTGTCAGGGCCAAATGGGCTGAATTGTTTGAGTATGCGCAAAAACTTTGGCGTAATCTGTTTCCCGAAGTCTATCTGTGCGTCAATCTCCATTTCGGGCACTTGGCTTTCGGTGTTCAAATTTTGCTCCACAACCTCTTCAAATCGCGCCACAAAGCGGTCAAAGTTTTCAGGCTTGATGGTCACGCCTACAGCGTATTTGTGACCACCAAAATTCTCAAGTAAGTCGCTGCATTGCTCAAGGGCTGCATGGATGTCGAATTCTTTGATGCTGCGTGCTGAACCTGAGAGCATGTTGTCGGGTGTTCTGGTGAAGATAATGGTGGGTTTGTAGTAGGCTTCAACCAGTCGCGAGGCCACTATGCCTACTACTCCTTTACGCCAATTCTCGTTGAAGAGAATGATGAATTTCTTGGAGTTGTTGCCAGATTCCACAAGACGTCGGGCCTCTTCGGTTGCTGCAGTATCTAGGTCTTTGCGTTCGTTGTTGTAGGCATCTATTTCTTCTGCCAATTCCATAGCCTGGGTAGGATCGTCGCTCAAAAGCAATCGAACGGAGTCAAATGCACTACGAATACGACCAGCTGCATTGATACGAGGTCCAACAAGGAATACTAAATCGTTTACATTTAGTTCTTTGCAGAAATAGCTTTTTTCTTCAGGATGTTGCTGCATGTCTGATTCGGTTCGGCGTGCAATATGACCATAGGTGAGGATAGCTTCGATGCCGGGTCGAGGGTGGGTGTTGATGACTTTCAGCCCATAAGCTGCCAGCACTCGGTTTTCACCCATAATCGACACAATGTCAGACGCAATACTCACAGCCACCAAATCCAAATATTTGAGCAACCTTAGCTTCAAGCTATCTCTTTTCTCTCTACGTACAGCATCCAATTCATGTGGATTGTCGCAAAGTCTCACGCCCACGCGTTGCTCTTGGTGTGCTTCCACGATTTTAAATCCAATGCCACAGCCGGAGAGCTCTTTGAATGGGTAAGGACAGTCCAGTCGTTTTGGGTCTAGTACCGCCACAGCTTCGGGAATGTTATACCCATCGGGTAAGTGGTGATCACCGATAATGAAATCAATACCCAAACTTTTGGCATAGGCCACTTTCTCCATGGCTTTGATACCACAGTCTAGTGCGATTACCAGCTTTACACCTGTCTCGGCTGCATAATCGATGCCTTTGGTGGAGATTCCTGATCCCTCGGTATCGCGGTCTGGAATGTAAAAATCAATGTTTTTGTGGAAAGAGAGCAGGTATGAGTAAACTAGCGCAACTGCCGAAGTGCCATCAACATCATAGTCGCCATACACAAGAATACGCTCTCGGCGCCGTACCGCCTCATTTATCCGGGCGATGGCGCGATCCATATCCTTCATTAGGAAAGGATCATGAAGTTGGTCGAGACTAGGTCGGAAGAAACATCGGGCCTCATCAAATGTGGTCACACCGCGCTCCACTAAGAGTGTTGCGATAATTTTGTCAACGCCTAACGAATCTGCAAGATTGTCAACTACCTCTATATCATAATCTTTCCTTAAAATCCAACGTTTTTCTTTCATTTTTTCTGATTGCTAAGATACGATTTTTTTTTCAAATACAAAGAAAAATATATAATAAGAGTATTCATATTAACGACCTTTCGAAGGCTTTACGTTCTGATAATAACGTTGGCAATTTGCTGTATTTTAGTAAAATATTTATTTTAAATGATTGCTTTGGGTTCGATTATTGCTTTTTTTTGACCATTTCCTAGAGAAAGACTTGCCGTTTAGGCCATATCTGATTTGATATTTCTGTATGTGAAACGATTTTTTTGTGCGTGTTTTTGGTTAATTATGAGATACTAAACTCATTGCTTACGGATAAAATAAAAAAAATATTTTGTCATGTCAAAAAATAGTTGTAATTTTGCAACCGTTTTCGAGAGAGATTATGTGGCTCGATAACTTAATTTGAGGGAGTATAGCTCAGTCGGTTCAGAGCATCTGCCTTACAAGCAGAGGGTCATTGGTTCGAATCCAATTACTCCCACACAAACCAGCAGAAGCGATTCTTGCTGGTTTTTTCATTTATACTGCTATTTGTTGGTCGCACCGCAAGAAATACTAAAAAAATATTGGGGGTATGATTCGTTCCGCCCTTTGCAAGAGGAGATAATCCATTCCATCCTCTTAGGTCATGACACTTTGGTGTTGTTGCCTACGGGAGGTGGTAAATCAATCTGTTATCAGATTCCGGCTTTGGCCATGGAAGGGTTGTGTTTGGTCGTATCTCCTTTGATTTCATTAATGAAAGATCAGGTGCAGCAATTAACTAGCAGGCATATCAAGGCGGCTTGTTTGGTGTCTGGTACATCAAGCATCGAGCAAGAAATCATTCTGAATAATTGTATCTACGGGAAAGTGAAGATGCTCTATGTTTCTCCTGAACGTCTTCAGCAACGCCTGTTTCTTGCTCATTTCAAGCAAATGAAAGTGTCGATGATAGCGGTGGATGAAGCCCATTGTATTTCTCAGTGGGGATACGATTTCCGTCCGCCTTATTTGGAAATTGCGCGCCTTCGAGCGTATCATCCACAGGCACCTGTCATGGCGCTAACAGCTACTGCTACACCAGTTGTAGTGCAGGATATAATGCGTCATCTTGATTTTCGTCCATCTCACAATTTCTTCCAGTCAAGTTTTATGCGGGAGAATCTGTCCTACATGGTTTTCAGAGAAGCTGATAAGCTTGGAAGGATGCTGCGTGTTATCAACAAAACTGGAGGCAGCGGAATCGTCTATGTCCGGAACAGGAGGCGCACCAAGGAGGTGGCAGAATTCCTCTCTCAGAATGGCATTTCTGCTGCGTACTACCATGCAGGATTGGATACGAAGACGCGAGACTTGGCTCAGGCCAGATGGATGAAGGATGATGTTGGTGTGATGGTGGCCACTAATGCTTTCGGCATGGGAATCGATAAACCCGATGTCAGATTTGTCATTCATTTGGATATTCCGCCATCCATTGAGGCCTATTTCCAGGAGGCTGGACGTGCAGGACGAGATGGTAAGCGAGCTTATGCAGTTCTACTCTTTGATCAACCCGATTTGGAATTGCTGCACCAATTACATAATTCTACCTATCCGTCTAGGCAATTGATAGCTAATGTCTATCGTGCGTTATCCAACTATTATCAAGTGCCTATCGGTTCGGGTGAAGGTTGCCAGTTTGATTTCGATTTGGATGGAATCTGTAGTGTTTATCATCTTGGTGTGCTTGACCTCTATAATGCTGCCAAATTTCTTGAGTGTGAGGGACTCATAGCTTTGCCTGAACGCGAGGAAAGTGAGTCAAAGTTGTATATTAATATTGATAGAGATGCTCTCTATCGTTTTCAGTTAGATCAGCCACGATATAGTGATCTTGTGGCAATACTTCTGCGGCTCTACGGAGGGGTCTTTAGTGAGTTTGTGCCTATTTCAGAAAGGTTGATTGCCAGTAGATTGATGGTGAGTGAAGAACAGGTACGGAAGTTTCTTTTGCATCTTGATGCGCTGAAAGTAATTGTCTATATGCCAAAGAAACTGAAGCCTCAGATTATTTTCACCTCACCTCGCATCAATGAGAAGGATCTCTATTTGAGCGATCAGAATTATAAAAATCTTGAACGCTGTGCCTATGACCGTATGGCATCAATGGAGCGTTATGTGCTTGCCGAGGAAGGGTGCAGAAGCCAGCTGCTATTGTCGTATTTTGGCGAGGAGGATAGTGCCAGTTGCAGGTGCTGCGATTTGTGTATAACGGAGCATAATAAAGGCAAGGAACAGCCAAATCTGAGACGGATGATACTCGATTTGCTAGCATCCGCTCCGATGAGTGGTGACCAATTGTTGCAGTATTTGCCGCAGCTTGATGAACGCGATGTGAGAGCTGTGTTACGACAACTCGTGGACGAGCGGGTGGTTGCTATCAACGAATTGTTGGAGTTCTCTATATAGTCGAGCTAGAGGCAGCCCCATGACATTATAGAAACATCCGTGTATCTGCTCTATACCTATCATTCCTATCCATTCCTGGATACCGTAGGCACCTGCTTTATCGTAGGGTTGGTATTTGCGGATGTAGTAGTCAATCTCATCTTCGGATAGTTCCCGAAATTTCACATCAGTGCATTCGGTGAAAGATTGTATTATCCCATCTCTGTTACGTAAGCAAACACCAGTATATACTTGATGTTGGCGGCCGGATATGGATCGTAACATGGCATGGGCTTCTTCGCAGTTGCGTGGTTTCCCCAGCACATTGTTGCCATGCACCACTACTGTGTCGGCTGTCACCAGCACTTGATCTTCTTTCATCATTTCTGTGTACCCAAGTGCTTTGATTTTGGCTAGGTTTTCGGCCACTTGATGCGCGGGAACGGGTGAGTCCAAACGTTCCTCCACGTCGATAGTTACAATAGAGTAGGAGAGCCCCAGCTGCGCTAAAAGTTCGCGCCTACGAGGGGATTTGGATGCCAATAGTATGTGCATGTGCGATGGTCTATCTATTTGTAATCTCCAAAATTTGTTTTTCCTGGCCGAGCAAGCTCTGCTAGAATGACTGAAAGAAATTAACAGAGATGTTCCGGGAATTTTTAATACACGGCAATTTCTGATAATATTGACTTTTCTCGAAAGGTTCACTGAACCACTCGGATTTTCACTAGAAATCCGAGTATTTCAGTCCGTATGTTTCGCTTGCGAAACTGGGATTATCCAAATTTATAAGAAGTTATCTATTTCTTGGTTCCCTTCTTAGGAGTGAGGTCTTCCATGGATGTCATGATGCCCGATTTGAATTGTGCCACGATGCCTTCGCGGCCGTATTTGTCGTACCAAATCCATTTGCCATCTTTCTTTCCATTAGTGAAGTTTCCGGTTTCTTCGGGATATCCAGCCACGTTGTAACGCTCATATTTTCCATGTCGTTCACCGTTGGCATAGTTTTCGGATATCTCCACTTTGCCATTGGGGTGATAACGAACAGTGCGTCCGTGTTGGATATCGTTGCGATAGTTCATCTCATAGCGTATAGAGCCGTCGTCGTATATACCTTTCCAAAGACCTTCTTTTAATCCATTGTGGAAAGTGCCGGTATAATCGACTTTCCCATCCTCGTACCAAGCAGTCCAGGTGCCTTCTTCTTTGTCATTCACATAGTCACCTTCGTGCAATTTTTGCCCGCTTTCATACCAAGTGGTCCAAAGGCCGTTCTTGTAACCTTTGGAATAGTTGCCTTCACGCCATTTCTCGCCTGTTTCGTAATAGTAGGTCCAGGTACCAGTTTCGCTGCCTGCCGAGAAGTAACCTTTGATTCCCAGGTTGCCGTTGGTGCGCCAATAGAAAAGCCATTCACCTTCTTGTTCGCCATGAGCTAGGCGTCCCTCTTGATCCTTCTTGCCTTGCGGGGTCCACCAAGTGGCTTGGCCTTCTAGTTCGTCATCCACATAGGTACCTTCGAATTTCAGTTGCCCGTTTTCGTGCCACTCTCTAGTAGCGCCTTCGCGAACACCATCGTTGTAAGGCACTTCGTCTTTCTGCTGTCCATTAATGTACCAAGAAATGAATGTTCCTTGCTTTTTGCCGTTCACAACGGTCACTTCACTCTGTTTAGCCCCGTTGCTATACCAAGTGCGGTTCACGCCATCTCCGCTCATGACCATCTCCTCATGTTTGGTTCCATCGTTATAGTAGGTGCTCCAAATGCCAATCTTGTGCCCATTGTTGTCGTATTTTCCTTTGCGGAAAACTTGTCCGTTGGGATGCCACCAAGTCCAATTGCCGATGTGTACGCTATCGTCGCTGAGTGTTCCAGCCACATAGGCTTGTTCGGGGTGAGTTGCGTATGCTTCTTCGTAATGAATCTGTGCGTTAGCAGAGAGTCCTGCGATGCTCAAAAGAGATACAAGGAGGTATTTTTTCATGATAAAGTGTGATTATTCGGAATAAATGAAATCGATGTGAATTGGATTATCGGTGGATGTGCCATTGATGATGGCGCGGAATGCTGAGGAGCGGCGTGCGTCAATAATCAGCTCTGTTCCATAGTCTTTGCCGCTTCGCAGAAGTTCTTGCAGATGGCGGGTGACGCGCAGCCGGTATTGCTTCTTTTCGCGATTATAGAATCCGTCGAACCCAGAATATGTGTATTGATTAGTAATCACATTGGCATCTGTCACGTAAGTGGATGTTCCGTTGGCTTCTCGTTTGAGCGCCAGAATACGCACGGGGGTGGATGTGTCGCTGTCGGAGTGGGTGGGAAGCACTAGTTCGGCATAGTGAATTACTGCGTAGGGATGTTTTTCACGGAATGCGCTGATGTACGACTGCATGTTCAGTCTGATGCGTGTGCCGCCGAGCGGTTCTAGGTAGAGTTTCTCGGTGCCGGCAATGCTGTCCTTGCGGTTCGTTGCAAAGGGGGCGAGAGCTGACCCATTATAGGTATGCCCATAATGCATAGCATGAGAAGCTTCGCTATTGATAGTGAACGTGTAGTTGTATGGAGATTCGGGGTTGTTGCTGTAGTGGTAGTAAAGTGTCAGTCGGGTGTTGGTGGCGGCAAGATCCACGGTGAACATGGTTTGTGCATTGTCGGCCAGGTAGATGGCTATGCCTTTACTGCGATGGAGGAAGTCGGCTTGTGAACAAGAGTCTCTCAACATGCTGAATGCGTTCTCGTTGAGTTTCAGTTTCAGGCTGTCGGCATAGTAAGTGACATCGCCATCAAAAAGTGTATTGCTGCTAAGTTGTAATTCTTGGGTGGAATAATAGGCTGTGTCAGACAAAAGTTCTTCAGCCAGCTGTTTCACGATAACGTGGACGTTTCGTGCAGTGGAATCGGGCATGATGGGATAAACTGAGTCGATGACAAGAGTGATGACAGCGGAGTCGAACTGGATTGAGCTAGAGGTGTTGTTGATGCCGCTGGCAAGTGGCATTACTTGAGAGTAGAGGATGGCGTTGACTTTCCCAAAAGTGCCGGTAGGGTCGGCGTAGTTGCCAAATACGGCTGCTGAATATCCCGAGGTGGAAAGTGAGTCATCTAAAATGGTGCAAGCAGTCAGTTCCACTGTGTCACGAGTGCCGTTGTAAAGGGTGAATGGGTCTTGGAGCTCAAGTCCCAGTCCCGATTCTTTTTCTGTACAAGCGACGGGGAGAAAGAGTGAGGCTATAGCCAGCAAGGTGAATAGTTTGTGTAGCTTCATAAGGGTATAGAGATGCTAGTTGTTGATAGTGCTACCGCAGAGGGTGTCGTAGAGTTTGTTGATTTTGGTGAAGAATTCGGTGCGGTCTTCGATGAAAGGAATGAAATTGCGCTTGTTCTCTTTGGCAAATTCCACCAATTCGGGATTGGCATTGGGCGAAGCCACCACTACACCGTTGGCATAAGAAATGGCGGCTTTCATGAGTGTCAAGTAGTCGAGATCCTGGTAGAGTCGCAAATCTTTGGCTGTGGCACCATCGGAGCGCATTTTTTTCTCCAATTCTTCTGCGAATTTACCCTCAAAAGCATCGTCCTGAAGAGATATCACCGTGCGGGTGCCGCTAAAGAAAGCGTTCTCCTTATTGATACGGCGTAGATAGAAGGGCACCATGCCACTGAACCATCCTGAGTAGTGGATCAGATGTGGCTGCCATGCTAGTTTGCGCACGGCTTCCAAAGCCCCGCGTCCGAAAAACAGGATGCGCTCATCGTTGGAGGGTTTGAGAATGCCTTTCTCGTCAAAAGTGTTGCCGTATTTGGTGAAGTATTCTTCGTTATCGATGAAATATATTTGCAAACGTGCAGAGGGAATAGAACCAACTTTGATGATGAGCTGGTGGTCGCAGTTGTTCACAATCAAGTTCATACCAGAAAGACGTATGACTTCATGCAATTGATGCTTGCGCTCATTTACATCTTCGAAAAGAGGCATGAATACACGGATTTCTCGGCCCAATTCTTGGGAGAATTGAGGCAATTGGCGGTTCATGATGGAGGCTTCGCTTTCTTCTGCAAATGGTGCAACGCCTTGATTGATAAACAGTATTCTTCCTTTGGCCATATTTTTTATGTATAATATTTGTAATTGCAAATATACGATTTTTTTCTAGATTAATGAATTTTAGTGACTCAATAGTTTTAGAAATTGACACAACTGCAATCTTTGAATAATTGCTTTGGGCGCTACAACCTAGTCGTTATTTGTGCAGAATCATATGGTTGTCTCTACTCTGTTTGACATCAAGAATTCGTGGAGTATAGTTTTTCGGTGAATGTTGACCTTCCGTTTCGGGCAGGACGACCTTTCGTCTCGGCCGAAACGACCTAACGTATTCTGCCTGTCCGCAGGTGTTGGTTGGCCGCCTTCCGCCGGGCTGGCCGCCCGGCTACGCCTGCCCTCCCCCCGGGGTACCCCTTAGAAGGGGTACCCCGGGGGGATGTGGGCAGGCTAGTCGCCCGCCCTGGCCAAGGGCGGGGAAGCGGACATTTCGTCGCCAAATGGCAAGTCGTCCGACCACGACTTTCTTTGGACGTTTTTTTCTCCGCATAAAGGCTTAGTCGCTAGTCCACGCCTTGGTGGACGCGCCAGGCCTGATTCATACCCTAGAATTAAGGTCCACAGCGTTTTATTTATTAACATTCAATACCATCGCTTCTGTTCAAATTTGCAAATGGTAAAGGTTTGATATTCATTGCGAAAGTTATGACATGATTACTGGCGAGCACCTATTGTTGTGAGAAATCACAAATCAATTCATCCAACAGGTTTGCATAGTATGTTGCGACTTTTCAACCGATTGTTAATAAATATTTCAGCGCGAGTGTGGATTTCTTCGTATTTTTGCGCCATGGTTCAGAATATATCAGAAGAAGAAATGTCGCTGTTAGCCAGGGCAGAACGTTATTGCTCTAATGAAGAACAATGCCGCACTTCTGTCAAAAAAAAGCTCTGCGACTGGGGCGCATCACTCGATGTGTCGAGCAAAATTGTCAATCGTTTGGTTGATCAAGGCTTCATAGATGAGCGTCGTTTTGCTCGTGCTTATGTTTCGTCCAAACTTCGTACCCAAAAATGGGGACGCTTGAAAGTGGTCTATCAGCTGCGTTCCAAGCAGATCCCTCCCAAGTTCATCACTGAGGCTTTGGGTGAAATACCCGACGAAGAGTATCGTAATATTCTCTTGGGTGTGGCCGAAACAAAGTGGAACACGTATCCCACCACCGACACTATGGCCAAACGCCGCTCCAAGTTGGTCACTTTCCTGGCTTCTAGAGGTTATGAGTCTCCCGAGATTCAAGCATTGCTCAAGAGCCAGTATGCCGACGAACCAGCTGAAGAATAGTTTTTGCTTAGGCTCAAGCCTAACAATTGCCACAAAATACAGCCACCTTCCTTCGCGGGAGAGTGGCTTTTTTTGTTGTGATTATTCGAATTGGATGATTACTTTCTCACCTTCTCTTAGTCCAATCAAGTCGGCTGTGTTGGACTTGCAAATGACTAGTTCGAGTAGCCCTGTGGCCGAAACTGTGAGTAAAATGGGCAGCCCATAACTATTTGCTGACGTGATGGTGCCTTGTTCGTGGTAGTTATACACTATTTTGTTTATCTTATACTCGTAGCGAACAGTGGCTGTAAATTTTCTATTGTTGCGGGTTTTTTCAAATTGTTGGTAAGTGATATTGAGATAACAATTACCATAAGTGTCGATGTATATGATGTGGGCTTCGATGAGGCTCTCTTTGATATTTGGCGAATAAATTACACGAGGCACAAATTGGTCGAGTTCGGGCCCGATAGAGCTAAGCGGAGACTCATTGGCGATGGCAGCAGCAACCTTGCAGAAAAGATCCAATGCCACAAAGTTGTGGAAACTGGAGTCGCTAGGGATGTCAATCATCACCGCCTGGGTGGCTTTGTCGCCAAATAATAGATAGGGTAACCCGTTGTTAGTGCAGATATAGTATTGCTGATTATATTCCACCACAATAAACTCCTGTTCGGCATCTTGGTGCGAATCCACGTCGATGATGTGGATTGTGCCGGGAGGAAAGTTGAGGCAGCCATGCTTGACAATAAATATTGTTTTGCTGAGATCCTGGGGGGCAATTTTGTGAGTGATATCCACAATTCGCACGTTCGGAATCTCCCGCATGAGCCGGCCTTTGACCATGCCGGCGAAAAAATCGGAGTCTCCCCAATCTGTTGTCAGTGTTACAATCGGCCATTCCATCCGAAAACAGGTGCTTGTTACTTACTTAGTGCAATTAATACTGATGAATTGAATTTGCAAAAGTACGCTTTTTTTTGCAACTAATGGTAATCAAATTGTCTTTTTTAGAAAAAAAAGTGTATCTTTGTATTTACGTCCGCTGTAGTCGGATATATATAATAATATAGTAGCTAGATATTTATTAAGATATGTCATTATTGTCAATCCGCAATTTGCACGCCTCTATCGGCGATAAAGAAATACTCAAAGGGGTCAACCTCGAAATCAATCTTGGCGAAGTGCACTCTATCATGGGGCCCAATGGCAACGGCAAGAGCACCTTGGCTGGCATCATCGCTGGCAATAGCAAGTTCACCGTCACCGAGGGTGAAATTATCTTCAAAGGGAAAAATATCTTGGATATGCCCGTGGATGTGCGCGCCGCAGAGGGTATATTTCTGGGATTCCAATATCCAGTGGAGATACCTGGTGTGAGTATCACCAATTTCATGCGCACAGCAGTCAACGAGCAGCGCAAATATCGTGGTCTTGACCCGCTCACCGGTGCCCAGTTCATGCGTCTGATGGAAGAAAAGAAGAAGGTTGTGGAAATGACCACCAATTTGGCCAATCGTTCGGTGAACGAAGGTTTCAGCGGTGGTGAGAAAAAGAAAAATGAAATTTTCCAGATGGCCATGCTTGACCCCACCCTGGCCATCCTTGACGAGACCGATTCAGGTCTTGATATTGATGCCCTCCGCATCGTGGCTTCTGGCGTCAACAAGCTCCGCCGCCCCGATAATGCCACCATCGTTATCACTCACTATCAGCGTCTGCTCGATTATATTGTGCCTGACTTCGTACATGTGCTCTATGAAGGCCGCATCGTGAAGACCGGTCCCAAGGAACTTGCCTTGGAACTTGAGAGCAAGGGCTATGAGTGGATTAAAGAAGAACTGGAATCGGCAAAATAAACATCGACAATCATGGAAAAAATCGTGCAGCAGTTTCGCGACATCCATCCGCTCATGCGCAAGAATGAGGTGTGGCGCAATGTTGATTTTACTTCGCTTCTTACCGATGACCTAGTTCTGTCTCAGGGCGAGCGTCAAACAGCTGATTACCATTGCCAGATACCCGACCTTGAAGCCATTCGTTTCGTGGTGGAGAATGGCTATTACCATCAGCAATCTGCCCAGTTGCCCAATGGAGTAATTGTCTCTGCGCTTCGCAAAGCAGGTGATGCGGATGCTTATTTTAGTCGTTGTGCTCCCAAGCCCAACCCATACCTCCAATGCAATGCCGATAATTATTCCGATGGACTTTATTTATCCATCCCAGCCAACACCCATATCGAAAAACCCATCCAGCTTCAATCTGTTATCAATGCTGGTCATGGACTTTTCCTCCAAGTGCGAAATCTGGTAGTAGTAGGGCCTCACAGCCATGTGACCATCATCCATTGCGACGATTCCTATGATCAGGCTCCCTCATTCTCCAACAATGTTACAGAAATCTATCTGCATGAAGGAGCTTCTGTAGAGTTCTACAAAATGCAGAATATCAACAATGCATCAGGTTTGCTCAACCACACCTATGTGGCTATGGAACACGATGCCCGATTCCGCTCTGTGGCCATCACGCTCAACGGTGGTCACATTCGCAACCACACCGAGATAAGAATGTTGGGCGAGCACTGCGATGTTCAAGCTCATGGTCTTTACCTCAACGATCAGGAACAGCGGGTTGACAACTATGTGTTTGTAGAGCATGCCTTCCCCAATTGCGTTAGCCGAGAATTATTCAAGGGTATTCTTGACGATACTGCTCAAGGCTCATTCAATGGCCATGTGTTAGTGTCTGAGGGCGCTATCAAAACCGAGGCTTATCAATCCAATAAGAACATCTTGCTCACCGATAAGGCTTTTATCAACACCAAGCCATTCTTGGAAATCTACAATGATGATGTAAAGTGTTCTCACGGCAGCACCATTGGCCAACTCGACGAGCAAGCTCTCTTCTATATCCGCTCTCGTGGCATCAGCGAACGCACTGCCAAGACCTTGCTGCTTTATGCCTTCTGCGATGAAGTGCTCCAGCAGATAATGCTTCAGCCTTTGCGAGAGAAACTTGTTGACTTAGTCAAAAAGCGTCTCCACGGCGAACTTACTCCTTGTGCGGAATGCTCCCTCCATTGCAGTTCTCCCTGCAACGGCCCTGAAGCCGACTTCCATATCGATCCCTCCAAACTCTAGGTCTCTGTGTAGTGCTCTCCGTTTGGCGAATATACAAATATCTGAAATACTACCCCTGGAACATAGCTCTTAATCTGCTATTCAATACCATGGCGGTAGTATTCAATATGTTCACATTCGTCACCATCGCCCCATTTATTGAACTCCTGTTTGGCTCAAATCAGCCTCCCTCCGAGCTTCCCGCTTTCTCGCTCAATCAGCAGATCCTTTCATGCTACCTCACCTACTATCTTTCTCAAGCCGAAGCCGCTTATGGGTTGTTTCCCTGCTTGGCGGCTGTTTGTGGGGGCTATTTGGCCTTCTCTTTCCTTTCAAATAGTTGTCGCTATGCGGCTCAGTTTGTCATCAGCCCTATGCGCAATGGCATCACCATGCGGCTGCGCAATGATATATACCATCGCATCACCATCCTTCCCGTATCTTTCTTCAGCGCCCAGCGTAAAGGCGATATCATTTCGCGCATGTCCAATGATATTGCCGATATCGAATGGGGCGTGCTCACCTCGGTGATATCGTTGGGCAAAGATCCTGTCAACATCATTGTGTTTTCGGCTGTGCTCATCTTTATCAGTCCCAAGTTGTTCCTCTATTTCTTAGTGGTAATGCCTGTGGCTGTGTGGCTGATTGGGCTAATCGGAAAACGTCTTCGAAGCGATGCCGCCGAAGGGCAAAATTCATTGGGCCATCTATTTGCATTATTGGAAGAGTCGCTTGGCGGCATTCGTACCATCTTCTCTTTCAATCGCCAGTCCAGCCATGTCGAACGATTCGCTCGTGCCAATGCCCAGTATGCGTCAAACATGATAAAAGTGGCTCGTCGCCGCGAACTCAGTGGCCCGCTTTCCGAGGTGCTGCTCACGGTGGGCTTGGTGTTCATCCTTGTGCTGGGCGGTATTGAAGTGCTCAACGGCCATTTGCTGTCCTCGGTATTCATTCTCTTTATCATTCTTTTTGCCCGTCTAGTACCCCCAGTCCAGTCCATTGTGCGTGTGTATAACAATTTACAAAAAGCCAATGCCGCAGCCGAACGTGTCTATGAGATAATTGATGCCGACGAACAAATTTTGGAGGTGCCCAATGCCATAAGTCTTAGTTCATTTGACTACCAGATTGAATATCGAGACGTGTCCTTCTCCTATGGCGAAATGCCCGTATTGCACCATATTCAGCTCACAATACCCAAAGGTCGCACACTCGCTGTGGTAGGGGCTTCTGGCTCAGGTAAGACTACCTTGGTCGATTTGCTTCCTCGTTTTTTTGATGCCACTTCGGGGCAGATCCTTATTGATGGAAAACATATCACCCAGCTCAACATAAATAGTCTGCGCAGGCAGATAGGGTTGGTGTCTCAGCATTGTGTTCTTTTCAACGATACGGTGGCCAACAATATCGCTTTTGGCTGCTCTGATTATTCGCTCGACCAAGTGATTCAGGCAGCTAAAGCAGCTCATGCTCATGAATTCATTATGCAGTTGGATCAAGGGTACAACACCCTTATTGGGGATCGTGGTCTCAATCTTAGCGGCGGTCAGCGGCAGCGTATCAGCATAGCTCGTGCTATCCTCAAAAATTCCCCCATCCTCATTCTCGATGAAGCCACAAGTGCATTAGACACCGAGAGTGAATTGGCTGTTCAGCAGGCTCTCGAATGGTTGATGCGCGGCCGCACATGCATCATCATAGCCCACCGCCTCTCCACCATAGTCCATGCCCATGAAATTGTAGTGTTGGATCAAGGCACCATTGTGGAGCGGGGCACCCATGATCAACTCTATGCGCAAGGTGGCCTCTATCGTCACCTAGTTGATCTACAGAATGTAGGTTGATAACCTCAACCATCGTTCCGCTCAACAGAACGATGGCTTGTAATATTCCATAATAATGCGCCAAATATATGATAATAAAACTTTCAACTTTAAATTCTTTTAGGGGCTCTATTTTTAGAATCAATTCCGCCATTTGCGACGCAATTCATACACTTTATCACCTATTTGCGGATAATCATATTTCTTATTCCACAATCAGTTTCTTGGTGATGTTGCCGCCATCGGTGGTGATGGATATCAGATAGACGCCTTTGGGCCAGCCGGAGACATCCAGAGAGGCCGAGTTTCCATCGGGCTGGATGGAGCCATAGTGTTTGCCGGACAGGCTGTAGGTTTCCATGTTTTTAATCCTGAATGAGGAAAGAACATCCACCTGGCTGTGTGCGGGGTTGGGAATCAGGTGCACAAACTTCTCTAACTGGTTTTGAGGCAGCCGCACATCAATCGGGTCGTCATTGTTGGCCCAGGTGATGCTGTAGCTCCAAGGGCCGTAACGCAGGCTGTCGTAGTCGCGGCACACGGTGCGCACGCAAGCCTGCATGTTCCTTTCGTCGTTTTCGTTGCGGCGGTAGCTCCAAGAGGGGCTGTGGCACGTTTCAATGGCGCACTCATCGGGCAGCAGTCCCTCTTGGCCGTAGGCCACCTGCCACTCGCTGTTGCCATCTCTGTTCCAAGAGAGTGTGATGCCGTTCGAGGTGTCGGCTCCCAATCCGGTCACAGCCGGGCAGTCGGGCACGTAGTAGGTGGTGTCGTAGCGAGCAATAATGGGCAGGATGAGCAGGAATTGTTGGGCCTCCAAGTATTTCCAAGTGTAATAGCCCAGTTCAGTCCGTGCCAGTTCATTTGGATCCATGTTCATTATTTTCCATTTCTGGGGAGTCATGAGGCAGTATTCGGGTATGGGGTTGAGTGTTTCGTAGCCGGAGCTGCTATACTGATTATCGGGATGGTCGGCGGTGTTCTCGTAGCATGCATATGAAAAAACATCGGTGCTAACCGTCTCACCGTTTGCAAAATCAAGAGCCCCGTAACATGTGCCGCCCACATAGAAAGAGTCTTTTACCACGATGGGTTCGTCGAAATATTTTTCGATATAGCATCGTCGGCTTTGTTCGAAGGGGTACACACTGTCGCAGGTCCAGTCGGGAGACATTCTTTTTGGAAGCATTGTCCAATGCAGCTGGTTGGAGTCAAATTCCCAGGGGATTTTGGCCAGCAGGGGAAATGAGTCGGGGGTAGCGTCGTAAAGCAGAAAATATTCTGGATGATTCAACGGTGTTGACCACCAGTAATAAGGAAAATATCCAGCGATGCCTACAATCTCCATATCTTGCTCGGAATAATTGTACTGCAGAAAATCGCCAATGAGCTGATGCTGAAAATCAGTAGTATGAGGAATGAATACAGAGTTTACCACCAATACATGCCCGGTTTGCATGTAGTCCATATAGTCGAAATAGAAGAAGTGAGAGTAGGTTGTGTCTATCCTCATCAGCGCTTGGGCATGGCCCATCAGGTGGCAGATAATCAATACAATAACAATAGCTGTCTTTTTCATTTGCTGGTTCCTCCTATTTTTTGCATTCAATGGTTACATGTGAGGTGTATATTGGCAGAAGGTCTCTGGAGGCTATACCTAATGGGTTTATGAAGCAGTTGTGGTGAAAAGCATGGTATAGTGGCGGACGGATTGGGTATGAGCTGATAGTAGATATTGAGGGGCATGGTGTGGTTGCATATACTCGCTCGTATAGTATTTTGGTGGCGTTATATTTCTCACCCGCAGCAAAGAATTCGTCTGTTGCAACTGCAACAGAAAGTGAGAGGGGCGAATAATCGGTCAATACCTCCTTGCGCACCAGGGTAGGCGCTGCTACGTTGATTGTGTATATAGAAGTCTCATATACTCCACTAGCGGATGTTGATGTGCGGTCGGCTAGCAGTAGTGTGTTAGTGGCACTGCAGTATCTTAAATCGCCTATCTGCCAACCGTATGTGTTGGGGGCAGTAATGGGTATGTTGATGGATTGAGTTAGAACCACATTGTTGCCAACAATGTCCATCATCTTAATAGCGATGCCTATATCGCTTTCATTTTTGTAGTTATAGGCTATGGCAAAAGTGTTCTGCCCCGTGGCCGCAACCCTCACCGCACCTAGCGTAAGTTGTTCCTTGGTTCCCCAGCATGTGCCTGGCATGATTTCGGCTAGCAGATAGTCAGTGCCTTGGGCAAAAACACGTACTTTGTGCCGCAGAGAATCAGGGTCGTAGGATGAAGCGATCACATAGTCATCGGTGGTGGTGATGTCGGAGAAGTGCTCGACACCGTCTTTGTTGATGTTGTATCTTACTAGCCAATAGGATCCGTAAAAAATTGCATCGCCAATGCCTATTCGGTCCATTGTCGCAGAACTGCCAGCCGTTACTATCTGATTTTCGGCCAAAAAGGCAATATGCGTGGTTCCTGCATATTCGAAGAGGCATAAGCGGGTGTACTTGGTTATTATGTCAGAATATTCATCGCTATAGCAGTCGGCGGACTGAAGGCTAATCGGGTAATTAACATATTGATTCCAGTTGCATGTGCCGGCAAAGAAGTCTCCCATGGGAAAGCATGCAAGGAATCCCTGGTTTGATGTATTGGTGCCGCACACAAATACTGTGTCGTGGAATATCTGGAAGTCCATCACTCTTAGTAGGTCTTCGGGCAAATTAATGCAGAGCGCAGTGGGCGTGTTGTTGTTGTGGTAGGCAAATATGCCTGAGTTAGGAGTCTCAGAATATGTAACATACTCAGCCCCTCTCCAATGGCGCACAATGGAGGGACCAGGTAGGCTATTTCCAAAATTCCATAATGTACTTTGTCCTACTGCTATCCATCCACTGGCAATGAATGTTAGAAGAATGATAAAATGTATGTGTTTGCTTTTCATAGAGTTGATTTTATTTATTGAATTACTATTGTACTGCAAATATACAAAAAAAAATCAATAGGGCAAAAAAAATCGCATTTGGGGTTTTCCTAACTCAATGTTGATGTTTTCAATGTCAATGGATTTGTTGTATTGCGCTGGTCTAAAAATCAGGGTGGGGTGAACCTCATTTGTTTGTTCGGTTCGTTTTTTGCAGTAGATATGGGGTTTACGAATGGGAAGTATGGGGTTGGCGAACGGGAAGTATGGGGTTGCTGAATGGGAAGTATGGGGTTGCTGATGAAGGGCTATGGGGCTTGTGACTTGTTTGTCGAAGTCTTTTTACCAACAGGATAGAAAAGTGAATTGGATATGTTGAATACTAAATAAGTAGCGGTGCAACCTACCTGGGTTGCACCGCTACGAGATTTTTGTATTGTTGATTGTTGCTTATTCCACAGGAATGTCTTTGTTTACATTTTTGCAACCATTAATGGCATAATAAAGGATGAATGTGAGCATGGCTATTACGAGCCAATAACTAGTCATATAGCCAGTGATGCGTGCAATCCAGTCTTGGATGAATGGCATCACGCCACCGCCCACAACCATCATCATGAAGATGCCGCTGGCCTGCTCGGTATATTTGCCGAGTCCCTCAACTGCAAGGTTGAAAATGCCACCCCACATGAGTGAAGTGCAGAGGCCACAGAGTACGATGAAGAGTGCGCTCACAGGCACCACCACCATGGTGAAACTGCCACCTTGATAGCCAGGCATGGACATGGTCATGCTCTTGGGCAGGAAGATGGCCACGAGAAGGAAGATGATGGCCACGGCTGATACTACGGTGATTTGTGTTTTGGATGAAACTTTACCGCTGATGGCAGTGCTGGCGAGGCGGCCTACAAACATCAACAACCAATAAACAGCGGCAATGGCGCCTCCAATAACAGCAGCACCTTCGCCCAATCCTGCACCTTTGTCAGAGGGGTCGGAGAGGTAGAAATTGAGTTCGCCGGGGATGCCCACTTCCACGCCCACATAGAAGAAGATGGCAGTGACACCCAAGACGAGGTGGCGGAAACTCCATGCACTGTATTTGTCTTTTTCAGTGGACTTTGCTTTGTTTTGGTTGGGCTCAGGAATGGCCACAAAGTAAATAATGATGAATGAAAGGAGGAACACAGCCAATGCAATGAGCAAAAGGGGACGCACATTGGCAAGGGCAGTGTCTTTGGTGAGGGTGCCAATCATGGCACCGGCCAATAGGGGAGTGGCAGTGCCAGTGAGGGAATTGAGTGTGCCACCAGCTTGGATGAGCTGATTGCCGCGGTTGCCGCCGCCGCCCAAGAGGTTGAGCATTGGATTGACCACCGTGTTGAGCATGCATACGCAGAAGCCGCACACAAATGCACCGAGCAAATATACAACCAATGCACTATAGCTCACTTCCATAAAACTGGAAGCCATCTGGATGAGCATGCCGACGAATCCTACAGCAAGTGCGGTGAGGGCAGTTTTTTTATAGCCGATGCGAGAAAGCATTTTGCCAGCGGGGATACCCATGATTAGGTAGGCTGTGAAATTCATGAGGTTGCCGAGCATGCCCGACCACTCCATGCCGTCTTTGATTTTCCAAATATTACCAAAGGGGGCAGCCATGTTGGTGACAAAGGAAATCATGGCAAACATGAAAAACATGGTCACAATGGCTACAACGTTTGTTTGTTTCTTTTCCATATTGTTGTTGTATTAATTGTTTATTCGTTTATGGAGGAACTAGTAGGCTACCACTTTTAGCGTCAATCGCTCGTCGATGCGCAAGATGAAAATGCCTGCATAGGGCAGCTGAATGGGTGCATCATTGAAACGCTTGGTGGAGATGATTGTGCGACCCATGATGTCGAAAATTCCTAAACTTCTGTTGTTTACTCCGCTGATGGTGAGTTGGCGGTTTTGAATCTGCAGTGTGATGCCTTCGGATTCGATTTGTTGGATACCCTCGGGCTCGCCTTCGGCGAAAATAGCTCGGATATTGGTGTCGGATACTACTGTGATGATGCAGGGGTTGTCGGTACTATGGTTGCTCCAACGTTCGAAATGATAGCCTTCGGATGGGGTGGCAGTAATTTCTACTTGCTGGCCGTAGCGGTACATTCCGCCACCAGTCACGGTGCCCCACGAGTTGCGGTTGCGCATCACGGTGAGGGTGTATTCCGTAGGATCGATAGGCAGGATGGGGCGAATCATGAATGTGGTGTATTCAGGGGCGTCGGCATCATTCAGGATCTGCCACTCTCCGTTGTCGTAAACCCAAGCGCCATCGTTGTTGCCACACCAGTTGGAGGTGGCAGCGGGGTACTCAACATTTGAAGCTTTTATGGCAACCCATACGGGTTTGGAGTAGTCAAAGGTGACGGGGTTGGCAAAATTGAAACTCATCCATTGTCTTACTTGGCGACTATTGACAGATTTGATCATGCGACCAATGTTGTTTTCGGGAGCTTCATCGCCTTGATATACGGTGATGGTGTAGGAACCAGATTTGCGTGCATAGAACTTCACACCATTAATTTGACGTCGGCCTACGAGGTCTTCTGGACGGAGGCGAATGGCCCATTCGAAGTCGGAATTGCCACCCTTGAAACCGGTATAAGCGTCGTTGTCGTATTGCATGGTGTCGGAGCCTAGGTTGTTGAATTGCGCGGTATAGGTGCGGTTGGTCATGGCGGTGACGGCGCGGGGATTGGCTCTTACGCCATCACTCCAGCGGTTGAAACGGTGGCCGGGAGTGGCTTGGGCATAGAGCATACATTCTGTGCCATAGGTGAGATTTTCTCCACCACCCATCACTGTGCCCATTGTGGTGTCGTTGACTTGGGTGATAATGGTGTACAGCGGTACACTGTCGCCACCTGTGGCTGCGCATGGGTTGGCAATGAGGTAGGTGTAGCTGTCGAAATAGGTGCCATTGCTGTGCTCTACCCACATTTGTCCATTCTGGTTGTGGATGAAAAATCCGCAGTCGTTGTCGGCATAGCCGGGGTGGAATGTCACCACCACAGGCTCGTTGCACACCGGAATGGTGACCACGGCTGATGCTCCATTATTCACTGTAGCGGTGCCGTAGCTCACTCCGTTTTCGGTGGTAAAGGATAGGTAGGCATGTTCCCATCCGTCGGCACGGCGGTCATACATGTTGACCGTGAGGGGGCAGAGGTCGGCCTCGGCACAAGTGAACTGGGAAACAGGAATAAGGATGGTGTCGGTTCCCTGGGCAATGGTGATGGTGGCTGCACGGGCGGAGTCGCCATTGTGGGCTGAGGCAGCAATTGTGATATTGGCAGTAGCACCGCTTCCGCTGGAGGGCGAGACTGTCAGCCATGAAGCATTGCTGCTGGCAGACCAACTGGAGGTGCTATAGGCATTGGTGGTCAGCTGGATGGTGGAGGAACCGCCGGGTTGATACATCTTGACCAAGGAGGGCTCGGCATAGAGTGTGCTGTTGGGTCTGATGCCAATGAGCATCTGGTTGGATTCGTTGAATGAGTTGGTGGAGTTTGTTCCCACACCGCCGCCGCCAGGATTGAGCACGCCAACAGCATAATAGCCGTCATACGATCCGCCCCAACCCCAGTTTACGTGGAAGAGGCCCATGTTGTTGTATCCATCGAACACGAAGGCGTGTCCCGCCGAATTGTCATATCCGGCATAGACGATGGGGCGTCTTGCATCGAGTTCGTCGCGGATGATCTGGTCCCATTGTTGGTCGGTGTAGTATCTTTTTTCAAGCCCTTGCATGTCATTGGCATAGTCAAAATTTTCTATCAAGGTATATTCGGCCGAACGGTAGTAGCGTCCAATCACACTAGCCCCGCTACCGCCTTGAGCATAGCTCATCTCGCAGCCCACGCCCACATGGTAGCTGATGAGGGCCACGGCGTCAGCTTGGTCGGTTGGCGTGGAAACGGACACGCTGTTGGGCATGATGTCCCATCGATAGGTGGTATTGGCAAAGTCGGCGCTCTCGGTAGTGTTGGTGGAGTAATTATAATAGGAATAGGAACCAGAACCCTGAGCTGGATGATTCCAATATTTCATCACTTGCACGGTGGCAGTGGCTGTGCAGCCAACAGGTGTGCCTTGGGGGCAGAAGTTGTTGTAAATGGGACTTTGATTCCAAGTGGTTGTCATCAGTTGTGGCACTGCATTTCCGCTTTTGGGTTCAGTCCAAGTGCCGCTGCGCAGTTTTTCCCATTGATCAGCCACATATTGAGCAATGGCAGTATCTACATTTACGCTACCGTTGATAAGAGCTGATATTTCAGCCTCATACTGGTTCATCCAGAATCGTGTTTCTGGACCTAGGTCGGCTGCGGTGCTGTTGTTGGAATAGCCAAGGATGGGGAATGCCACATCGTCGGAAGGCACGATTACGAACCCTTTTCCCTGATTGATATCAAAGGCGTAGAGTGTGGTGAATCCTGGTAGGTAAATAGGCGAAACCTGAAGAGGGGCAGCGGCATTGGTGGCTTGCCAGAAATGGGTTGCCACACGTGTTGCATCGCTGAGTGAGACAGGTTTGGCCATCGTGACCGATGATAGAAGCAGCAGAAATGCTGCAACAAGACTAGTTCTCTTCATTTTATCATTCTATTTATTAAATTATCCTTTCAATGCCTCGGAACCGCTCACGATTTCTATAATCTCGTTGGTGATGGCGGCTTGGCGGGCTTTGTTGTAGCTGAGTTTTAGCTCTTTGAGCAATTCGCTAGCATTGTCGGTGGCTTTTTGCATGGCATTCATGCGGGCTGCATGTTCGGCAGCAAGTGAGTCGAGCACAATGCGGTAGAATTGCGAACGGAGTGTGAGTGGCACCATCTGTCGGAGAATCTCTTCTCGCGAAGGTTCAAAGAGATAGTCGTTGTTGGCTCCTTCGCCGGCTCGTTCTTGGTCGGGTGCTATGGGGAGGAACTGCTCGACGGTGGGTATCTGCATCAGCGAGTTTTTGAATCGGTTGTAGATAATCTCCACCCGATCATATTGTTTTTGGCAGTATTGCTGCATGATGTTGTCGGCCAGTGTGGCCACAGCATCAAAACTGGGTGCATCTAGCATATCATCGTAGGATGCAATCAGGTGATCGAAGTGTTTGGCGAAAAATTCGCTGGCCCGCTTGCCGATGGTTGCCATCTGCAAATTGGCGATGTTTAATTCTTGGTAGTGTTTGATTCGAGCCTGAGTTTGTTTTATGATATTGCTGTTGAACGCACCGCACAGCCCTTTATTGGAGGTCACCACAATCAGCAGCACGCTGTTCTCTTTCCTTTGTTGGTGGTAGGGGGTGAGGACAGATTCGCCCGATCCTATATCGGCAAGTATGCTGGTGAGTTGTGCTGAATAAGGCCGCATGCCGATAATGGCATTTTGTGCGCGACGGAATTTAGCGGCAGACACCATTTTCATGGCAGAGGTAATCTGCTGTGTGGAACTTACAGAGGCGATGCGAAGCCTTACTTCTTTGAGGTTGGCCATACTGCTGGGTTATCTTACTTCGTATTTAGTTGCCATGTCCAAGGCCACATTCCGGAGTGTCTCCAAGTCTTGGTCTATCAGTTTCCCTTGTCTCAGGTTTTCCAGCAGGGAGGCATGATTTTGGCGGAGGAAGAAAAGGTATTCGCTCTCAAAGTTGTGCACCTTCTCGGTGGGGACTTTCTGCAGGAGACCTTTTGTGCCGCAGAAAATAATGGCCACCTGCTCTTCTACAGGCATGGGCGAGTATTGTGGTTGCTTGAGAATCTCCACATTGCGGGCGCCCTTGTCTAGCACAGCTTTGGTGGTGGCGTCCAGGTCTGATCCAAATTTCGAGAATGCCTCCAACTCGCGGTATTGGGCTTGATCCAGTTTCAGTGTGCCAGAGATTTTCTTCATGGATTTGATTTGCGCTTTACCACCCACGCGCGAAACGGATATGCCCACGTTGATGGCGGGACGAATGCCGGCATTGAAGAGGTTCGACTCCAAGAAAATCTGTCCATCGGTGATGGAAATCACGTTGGTGGGAATATAGGCCGATACATCGCCGGCTTGGGTTTCGATGATGGGGAGCGCTGTGAGTGATCCACCGCCTTTGACAATGGGTTTGATGCTGGCGGGGAGGTCGTTCATTTGGCTGGCAATCTGGTCGTTCTCGATGATACGGGCTGCACGTTCAAGAAGTCGGCTGTGCAGGTAGAACACATCTCCAGGATATGCTTCGCGTCCGGGAGGGCGACGGAGCAATAAGGAGACTTCGCGGTAAGCCACAGCTTGTTTCGAAAGGTCGTCGTAAATGACAAGTGCGTTGCGTCCTGTGTCGCGGAAGTATTCGCCGATGGCAGCACCAGCGAAGGGTGCATAGAACTGCATGGCAGCAGGGTCGGAGGCAGTGGCTGCCACCACTATCGTATAGGCCATGGCGCCTTTCTGCTCAAGGTTCTTGACCAGATTGGCCACTGTTGATCCCTTTTGCCCGCAAGCCACATAGATGCAATACACGGGGTCGCCAGCTTCGTAGAAATTCTTTTGATTGATGATGGTGTCTATTGCAATGGCGGTTTTGCCAGTTTGGCGGTCACCAATGATGAGCTCGCGCTGTCCGCGTCCAATAGGTATCATGGAGTCAATGGCCTTGATTCCGGTTTGGAGGGGCTGCTCCACGGGTTGGCGATAGATCACGCCAGGAGCCTTGCGCTCCAAGGGCATATCATAAAGGGGACCCTGCACAGGGCCTTTGCCGTCAATGGGTTCGCCGATGGTGTTGATTACTCTTCCCACAAGGCCTTCGCCCACAGGGATGGAAGCAATGCGTTTGGTGCGCTTTACCACGTCGCCCTCATTGATGGTGGCTGCATCGGCCAGCATCACAACACCCACATTGTCCTCTTCTAAATTCTGCACGATGCCCTGCACCCCGGTGGCAAACTGTACCAGCTCGCCTGCCTGAGCGTTGTTGAGGCCATATACTCGTGCTATGCCGTCGCCCACGGTGAGCACAGTTCCCACCTCTTCCAAGGCCACGTCGAGATTTACATCGGCTAGTTGTTTTTTCAGAATTGCCGATACTTCGGCAGGTTTTATTTCTGACATATTAAAATGTATTATTCTATATTATTAAAATATCAAATAATTGGGAAACTCAGAGTTTGCTCTCGTATTGGTTATCATCAAATGCCAGTCGCAGTTTGGCAATCTTGGAACTGATGGTTCCGTCGTACAAGTTATTGTCAAACTCTATTGCCATTCCGCCAATGATGCTGGGGTCTGTCACCGTTTGGAGCTCCACTTGCTTGTGGGTGTAGTCTGCTATCACCTGGGTGGCCAGCTGGCGGGTGGATTCGTCCGATGGCTCAGCGGTGGTGAGTTTCGAAAGCACTATACCGCGGCTCTCACGATAGAGGTCAAGATATGCCGCACTTATGCCTTTGAGGTTGATGGAACGGCTTTTTCGCACCACAAATAGCAGGAAAGCCATGCTTGTGCGCGATATGTGCGACTCGAATGTGCTAGAGAGAATGGCTGACTTTTTGGCGGCTTTCAGCTCTGGGTTGCGGAAGATGATGGAGAATTGCCTATTCTCCATGCATACCTGATTCACCAAACGCATATCCTCAGCCACCTGCTCCTGCTCATGGGTGTCCTGGGCTAAGAGGAAAAGGGCCTTGGCATAGTTGATGTTGATTCTGTAGTCTTGCACGGCTGGCTAGTTTAGGTGGGCTTTTTCTAGCTCACGAGTGATTAAACTGTTGGATTTCTCTTTGTCTGAGAGTTCCTGCTGCATCAGTTTTTCGGCAATATTGATGGAGAGGCCAGCTATTTCGTTTTTCAGGTCGTGCATAGCACGAAGCTTTTCGTATTCAATATTTTTCCGGGCGTTTTCAACAATGCGGTCGGTTTCCTCGGTGGCTTTCCTCTGTGCGTCTTCTATGATGTTTTGTGCGGTGAGTTTGGCATTGTTAATGATTTCGTCGCGTTCGGCCTTGGCTTGTCTCAAGATTTCATCGTTGTGTGTCACGAGTTGCTGCATGCGTTGTTCGGCTTCTTCGGCTTTGTGCAGCTGGTCGGTGATATATTCTTCGCGCTTTTGGAGGGCTTTGAGCAGCATGGGCCATCCCCATTTGCCAAGGATGAATACCAATATGGCAAATGATACAAGCATCCAGAAGAATGTGCCCAAGCCGGGGTTGATCAAAGGATTGTTCATGGCAATGTATGCGTGGTAGAAAGATGTTGTATGACAAGGAGAGAGGATGTTGGCGGATTTATTCGCCAACATCCAGTCCGGTTTGGTCCATGCTATTTTTTAAGCGCAATCAATAAGCACACAACCACAGCGAAGAAAGCCACACCTTCAACAAGGGCTGCGGCAATGATCATTGTGGAGCGGATATCGCCACCAGCTTCAGGCTGGCGGGCGATGCCTTCCATAGCACCCTGGCCGATTTTGCCAATGCCGAGACCGGCACCAAGAGTGGCCAAACCTGCTCCGAGAGCTGCACCAAGATAGCCAAGCGCCATAGATGCAGCGGTCTGCAATAAAATAAGTAATGACATAACTTTTGAATTTTATGTTGTTTGTTGTATATAATTATCTGTTTGTCAATGTTGTTTGTTGCTCGCACACAATAATTAGTGCGCACTTATTTCAATCAACAAAAATAGCAAAAAAAAATGATATATTAAAAAAAAGAATTTGCTCGTTTGCTCTGCTGGGTTGCGGCAATTGAGCCCTTATCATTTCTCTATCATGTCCTTGATGCTATTTGCTATTCGGTCCAGTGCGGTCTTGAGGGTCTCTCTTGGGCAACCCAGATTGATGCGGAAGCAGCCTTGGTAGGTGTCTCCGCCAAAGGTTGTGCCATCGTTGAGGGCCACTTTGGCCTTGTTGTAGATGGCATCTTTGAGTTGTGTGTGGGTGAGTCCCAGGCTGGAAAAGTCTAGCCATGCCAGATAAGACGCTTCGGGCAGGATGGCCTTCACATAGGGCATGTTTTCGCCTAGGTATTGCCGTAGAAATGCCACGTTTCCTTGCAAGTAGGTGAGCAGTTGCTGCAACCATTCTTCGCCGTGGGTGTAGGCTGCCTCGGCTCCTATGAATGCAAAAATGTTGCCGTTGGCCACTTCAAATCCGTCCAGATAGCCGAAGAAACGCTTCCGCAATGACTCATTGGGGCAATAGCAAACCGAACTGCCTAGGCCTGGAATGTTGAAACTTTTGCTTGGTGCGGTGAATGTGATGGATATGTCGCGGGCATGAGCCGATACGGTGCTGAAACTCACATGTTTGTTTCCGCCCAGGGTCATGTCGGCATGTATTTCGTCGGAGATAACATTGACGTTGTTGCGATAGCAAATGTCGGCAATCCGTCGCAGGGTTTCTTCTCCCCACACGGTGCCTCCAGGGTTGTGGGGGTTGCTCAGTATCATCCATTGGCAGTCTCTTGAGCGCCATTCTAGATCTTCGAAATCTATCTCGAAATGGGTCCCGGCTATCTTCAGCGGGCTGCAGATGGTTTGTCGCTGGCTGCTTTGAGGCAGATTGAGGAAGGGAGGATATACAGGTGTGGTGAGGAGGATGCTGTCGCCGGGGTGCGTCATGGCCTGCAACACAAAAGCGATGCCTGCCACTATGCCGGGGATGAAATGCAGCTCTTCTCGCTGGGCGTTCACACCGTAGTGCCGCGCCAGCCATTGCTGCACAGCCTCCCAATAGCTTGGGGTGGGGATGCTATAGCCTAGCACCTCGTGGTTGAGGCGTTGGCGCAATGCGTCGATGATGAAATCGGGTGAACGGAAATCCATGTCGGCCACCCACATAGGCAGCATGTCGTCGCGTCCGAAGAATTGCATCAATCCATCGTGTTTCACGCAGGCGGTGTTGTTTCGGTCTATTATTTCGTCAAAATTGTACATGTCGTGTTGTTCAATAAATGAAAGAGTTAAGGGCTTTTTTTCTTCTGCCCTTAACTCTTTTCTTCGTATCAGTTAGAGCGTTATAGTAAGTCGATGCTATAGTGCAATCCCACATTCTGGCGGCGAGCACGGGCCATCTTGGTGATGAGGTAGGCACATGCAATCAAGTTGCGCAGTTCGCACAGTTCTTCGGTCAGCACAGAGCGGTTGTACAAGTCTTCTGTCTCGCGGAAGATGAGGTTGAGTCGGTCGAATGCACGCTGGAGTCTCAGGTCGGAGCGAACGATGCCCACATAGTTCCACATGATTTCTTGCAGTTCGCGCTTGGTCTGGGTGATGAGTACCATTTCCTCGTTCAGCACCATGCCGTCGGCATTCCAGTCGGGCACCTCGTTGCACAATTCCACCACTTTGGCTTGTTCGATGGCGCTTTGAGCTGCATTGTGGGCATACACCACAGCCTCCAGCAGAGAGTTGCTGGCCAAGCGGTTGCCGCCATGGAGTCCGGTGCAGGAGCATTCGCCCACTGCGTAAAGGTGGTGGATGGAGGATTCGCCGTTGCGGTCCACCTTGATACCGCCGCACTGATAGTGGGCTGCGGGGCGGATGGGAATCATGTCCTTGGTGATATTGATGCCGATTTCAAGACATTTGGCATAGATGTTGGGGAAGCCATTGATGAGTTCCTCTTTGCCAATGTGGCGAGCGTCCAGATAGAGGTGGTCCACTCCGGCAGTTTTCATCTCGTTGTCGATGGCACGAGCCACGATGTCGCGTGGAGCCAGCGAGAGTCGCTCATCGTATTTCTGCATGAACTCATTGCCCTTGTGGTCTTTGAGCACAGCACCTGCTCCGCGCATGGCTTCGGTGATGAGAAATGCGGGTTTCTCGGCGGGGTTGTAAAGCGAGGTGGGATGGAATTGCATGAATTCCAAGTCGCTGAGCACGCCGCGGGCGCGGTGCACCATGGCCACACCGTCGCCGGTGGAGATGATGGGGGTGGTGGTAGTGGAATAAACATTGCCCATGCCACCAGTGGCCAGCAGGGTCACTTTGGCCAGGTAGGTGTTGATTTCGTTGGATGCGCAGTCAAGGGCATAGACGCCATAGCATTTGATGTCGGGCGTGTGTTTGGTCACCTTTTGACCCAGATGGTGCTGGGTGATGATGTCGATGGCGAATTGGTTCTCCTTGATTTCAATATTGGGGTGGTTGCGGGCCGCTTCAAGCAATCCGCGCTCGATTTCCTCGCCGGTGTTGTCTTTGTGGTGGAGGATGCGGTGTTCGGAGTGGCCGCCTTCTCTGTGCAGGTCGAATTTGTCGCCTGCGTGGCTTAGGTCGAAATTGACGCCGTAGCGCACCAGTTCCCTTATTCGGTCGGGGGCTTCTTTGATGGTCATTTCCACCACCTGCTTGTCGCAGATGCCGTCGCCGGCCACGAGGGTGTCTTGAATGTGTTTGTCGAAACTGTCGCTGTCGTACATCACTGCTGCAATGCCGCCTTGGGCATAGCGGGTAGAACCTTCAGCGGCATCGCCTTTGGTGAGGATGATCACTTTTCCGTGGTCGGCCACTTTAAGGGCGAAACTCAGTCCGGCGATGCCGGATCCGATGATGAGGTAATCAACTTCGTATCGCATGATGTTGAATGTTGAAAAGGTATTGTGTAGTTGTAGATTGAAGTGTGGTTAAATCGTGGACAAAGTGGGGAGGAAGAAGATGCCCAGCATGATGGCTGCAAAAATTGCCAGCACAATCACCACCAGCATCAGTATGGCCATATAATGCCACAAATTGCGGTTCACATGGAAGAAATGCCGCACAGGATTAAGCGAGTTGTCGTATTTGATGGCACGGGTGGTGTTCACCAACTGGCGCAAAAGGACGATAGGGTAGAGTAGGGCTGCGGCCAAGATAATCAGCGCAATACCGCCTAGGCCTACCAGGTTGTCGATATAGTGTGGCATGTCTTCGGGCAGGGTGCCGCTATAATAGAGCAGTGCCAATCCGCCGCATACAAGAAAAAGGATGCCGATAAACGCGAATATGGAAAAAAAACTCATCCATTTGCCTGCCTTGGAGATGTGTAATCTGCTGTTTTTGAGCAGCGTGGTTTCTTCGTTGTTCATAAGCGAATTATTTATATTATTATGCAAATATAGATTTTTTTTTCCAATTAATAAAAAAAATCAGCATTTCTTCGTATCTTTGCAAGCCAAAAAGCGCATAGGTTATGAAGCAAACACTCATACTCTCAGTGCTGCTGTTGCTGTTGGCCGCATGCAGCAAAACGCCTTCGGGGGTCGATTTGGCCATGCGAGCCCGCATCGACGGCTACAACAAAACCTCTTTCCTCTCTCGCTATAAGGACCCCTCTTCCTCCATTCACGAAGCCTATGCGGCCCTCAACCTCTGCAACGATTCGCTGCCCAACTACCACGACGGTCAGCTCCGTGCCTTCAACAATCTGGCATTCGGCTATTATATGCTGGCTCAGACCGACTCTTCCAAGCATTACATCGATACAATCCTCCTCCTCACGTCCAACTCCCAGGTGCGCCACACCGCCACCAATGCCGAGGTGGAACGCCTCATTGCCCAGCTCATGCGCATCCGTTTGCTTCAGCGCAGCTGCAGTATCGCCGAGTCGTATCAGCTCCTCTACGATATCCACCGATCCAAAGTGCTCTCCCACAAGCCCGACAACTACCTCTACTCCTATGCCCAAATGGAGTATTTCATCACCTCGCTCACCCTCAACTATCATTACCGCAATTCTGCCGTGGCTTCGTCCTCTAGCACCCTGCTCGACCCCAGCACCCAGCAGAATATGCGTGATCTTTTGACCGATGTGGAAGAGGCCCGCCACCATCTCCGTTGCGACTATGCCGAGGACCTCTCGCTCAACTACGCCATCGCCCACAGCTATTACCGCCTGGCCTCCACCTCCCGATCCAACCCCCATCTCTTGGGCAAAGCCTACGACTATCTCTCCGAGAATCTGCGCATCCTGCAAATCCCCGGCCAATATAGCATCTATCATCTGGCAAACGTGTTCCAACTGCAGGCCTTCATCGTGGCCGACACCAATATCACCCCCGCCACCTATGAGCGTCACTGCCGCTCCAAGGTGGAAAAACTCCATGCACTATCGGCCTCGCTCTATCCCGCCGACTCGTTGCCTTGCTTGGGCGACTATGGTCTAGACATGTTCCGCATCAGCACCCGGCTTTTCTTCCAAACGCCCGACCCCTACCAGCATCTGGGTGCCGTGGTGGCTGCGGCCGAATACAGTCTGCGCCAAGGCGCCTACGATGAAGCTTTCCGCTACTACGACCTCATACTCAGCGACACCACCTGGCACGACGGCATGGCTCCAAAATTCGAATCCATGCTCTACGACGGCCTCATCCGCTCACACTATTCCCCTTCCGTGTCCGACAACCTCTATTGGTACGATTGCGAGATGCAACTCCTCACCTTCATCCGCCAGAACGAGAGCGCCGATGTGATGCTGCAAGACCGGCTCGACCAGTCCGAATCACGCAACCACTATTATATCTTGGCCATATTCTCCATCATTCCATTTGCCATCGTGCTGCTGGTGCTGGTGTTGCTGCTGCGCAAACGCAGTCACCGCCTCCGCCTCGAAACCCTTGCCCTCCAGCAGGCCAAGAAACTTGATGTAGAACGCATCGCCAACGTAGAGACTTGCCTTTCCGTCATGCGGCATGACGTCAACCCCTTCCTCTCTTATCTGCAGAACAAGAAACTCACCCCCGAGATGCGCCAAGAAGTGCTCGACCAACTGCTGCGCACCTTCAGCAACATCAAGCGCTGGACCAACCTGTCCATCCCCAGCGGACTCCAGTTCCAGCCCACCCAGTTCCGGCTATCCACCGTGTTCGGCCATGTGGCCGACACCTGCATCAACGTCCATCACCAAGTAGATCTCGTTTTCCAGCCCACCGCCGCCACCGTGTGGGGCGACAGCCAACTCACCGAGATTCTGCTGCGCAACCTGGTCAACAACGCCCTCCAGCACACCGCCCAAGGCTTTGTGCGCGTGTCGGCATCCTCCGATGGCGATGCCCACCAGTTTGTGCACATCGTGGTGCAAGATAGCGGCTGCGGTATGTCCCCCGAAACCATCGAGGACCTTTTCCGAGCCGACAAGAAAATCAACTCCGATGGCGAAAACTCCCACGGCTTTGGCCTCATCCTTTGCAAATATATCATCAAACGCCACGACGACAACACCCTCCGCGGCTGCCGCATCTGGGCCGAGAGCCAAGAGGGGCAAGGCACCGCCATGCATGTGCTGCTGGCCGCAGCCCCGTCAAACGATTAACGCATAAAAAAACTCCCGCTTATGGAACCCATCAAGATAATGCTCGTCGATGATGAACCCATCATCCGCAAAGCCCTCAAATTTGAACTCAACGGACTCAACGCCACCATTGCCAGCGGCATGAACGACGATGGCGAAGTGCAGCGCCGGCAAGTGAAAGTGCTCGACACATTCTCCAACGGAGCCTCGCTCCTGGCCGCGCTGGACAGCCCCGTGCCTCACGACATGCCCGACTACCTGCTGGTGGACATGGAATTCCAAGGCGAACCCACCGGGGGCATCTTCATCGCCGACCGGGTGCACAAAAAATACCCCGACATCCGCATCGCCATCCTCTCTGGCCGTTTCGACAATCCCCTGCCCAACGAGGCCAACCGCCACGATCGTATGTTGGAGATAGGACGCGTGGTGTTTGAGTCGCTCCACCATGGCGCGCAAGCCTTTGTGAGCAAAAACGCCGCTGGCGGCTTTTCGGTGGAAAACGTGCTGCGTGCCATCGAATGCCTTGAGCGGGGCGAGAAATATTACTTCAATTATCCCGTCATGCTCACCCTCAAAGAGGCCGCCGAACTCTATGTGAGCCGTGCTGCCGAAATGACCACCAACCTCGTCATCAGCCAAACCGAGCACGACCTCCTGCTGCTGGAGGCTGCGGGCTGCACCGCCTCCGAGATTGCCGACACGCTGGGCGAAACCGACAAGAGCATCCAAGAGCGGCAGAAAGAACTCTCCCGCAAACTCAACATCGTCAACAAATCCGGTGCCCGCATAGCCAAAGCCATCCAGTTCGGACTCATCGACACCAAAGAAATCAAATACCTAAAAAGGTAGCAGGTAGCAGGTAGCAGGTAGCAGGTAGCAGGTGGGCGGGAGCCGGCAGGGATGGGGAACCGCGAAAGACGCAAAAGGTGCGAAATCTTTTCAAGTCGCTAACGGGTGGGCCTGCTAGAGCAAGCGGAAGGCGCGAAAGGAACGAAGTATTTTAGCGTTATTTTGCGTTTTTAGCGGTTGATGAAATTAGCTTGCTCGGCTAGAAAAAAACAAATGTTAATTCCGCCAACGAATCGGCTCACTCATTCTTGAACTTCACGCCGATAGCCTCGCTCACATTGATCACATAGTCGCCAATCTTCTCATAAAGGGCGAAGAGCGAGCTGTAGAGGCTGCCTATATTATAGTCGTAGGTGCCGCGCTTCAGCGCATCCAGGTGCTCGTTGCGCAGCTGATCGCGGTAACGGTTGATGTCCTCCTCGGCAGCGTTGGCACTCATCATGTCCACATGGTCGTAGTCGCCGCGCAGGTTGGCGTCCATCACATCCAGCGCGTGCTGCACCAGGCGGGTCATCTGGTCGATATTGTCGTTCAGATGCTGGTCGAAGTGCACCTCCGTCTCACGCTTATTCTTGCGCGTGACGGCCACCTGATAAATATTGTCGCCGATGCTCTCCAAATTATCCACAATGCGCAGCATGGCGCTGATGCGGTGCGAGCCCTTGTCCGAAAGCTCGTTTGCCGACACCTTGGTCAGATAATTCGAGATCTCCATCTCCATATTGTCAGTAATATCCTCATATTTGGCAATGCGTTCCACCAGCCGGTCAAACTCATCGTCGTCCTTGGCCGTGCGCAAATCAGGCAGGAAAGTGTACATCCTCAGCACCCGCTTCGAGAATTCCTCAATCTCCTTCTCGGCAGCCTGCAAGTTCAACTCCGAAGTATTCATCCAGTTGCCCGAGATATACTTGAGTTTGAAAGCCAGCTCCTCGTCCTCGGGCTGGTCCTTCACCATCCAATCCACAATCTTGATAATAACGGGAATAAACCAAGCCAAAATGATAGTGTTGACCACGTTGAAGAAAGTGTGGAACAACGACAATGCCATGGGGATGGAACTGGGGCTATAGCCCTCGGCACCCACAGCGGTATAAGGGTCGCTGCCCACCATGCCGGCGGTGATATGAGCAATCAAATCCAAAATTGGTCTATACACAGCCAACGTTATCAGCACACCAATCACGTTGAACACCAAGTGGGCCCGGGCAGCCTTCTTGCCATTGGTGTTGGCCACCATGGCAGCCAGATTGGCCGTAATGGTGGTGCCAATATTCTGGCCCATCACCAGCGCCACGGCAGCGTCCAGCCCAATCCATCCGTTGTAGCACATCACCAGCGTGATGGCCATCATGGCGGCCGAAGCCTGCACCAGGCAGGTGAGCAGCGCGCCAATCACCACAAAAATAATAATCGACCCAAAGCCAAAATCCGACAACGTGGCCAGCGCCTCCAAAAAACGGGGATACTCCTCCAGGTTGGGCATTGCCTTCTGCAAAAAACTCATGCCGATCAGCAACAGCGCCAAACCCATCACAAATTCACCTATCGATTTCAGCTGATCGCGCTTGCACACAAACATAAACACCAGCGCCGCTGCGCCCAGCAGCATGGGCAGGCTGAATGCGCTAGAACTCTCGCCAAGGCCGAAAAGCGTGATAATCCATGCCGTCACCGTGGTGCCAATGTTGGCGCCCATAATCACGGCAATGGCCCCAGCCAGCGTCAGCAAGCCCGCATTGACAAACGAAACCACCATCACCGTGGTGGCCGACGACGACTGGATGGCGGTGGTCACTGCGGCTCCCGTAAAAATGCCGCGCACAGGATTGCCCGTCACCTTGCCCAGCACCGATCGCATCTTGTTGCCTGCAAACTTTTGCAAGCCCTCGCTCATCAACTTCATGCCAAAAAGGAACACAGCCAGTGCTCCAGCAAAGTTCAGAATGATAATCAGGATTTCTGTAATCGTCATGTTGTCAAAATATTATTCAATCAAAAAAATAATTCCTCAGTTTACAAAAGTACAAAAAAAATCAGTTTTACAAAAAAAATCCACCCCCACCCCCCTCTTTTTATCCCCATCACCAGCCTTAGCGGGGTGAAGGGGAAGCAAACTCAGCCCGCCTCAATATTCCCCCTCCTGCAATCCATGCTTCCACCTTTCTCCTGAGTGGGGGCGCGCAGGCTCGGGCCAGTAGAGTTGTGTCTCCGACACTGGCCCGCTGCGTTGCTTTGGTGTTATCCCAGAAAAAGATGGGAGATTGGTGTTGAAAAGGCCTGCCAGGTGGCATAGGAGAATGTAAATAATTGTATATTAGAAAAAATTAGTATATTTGCAATGATTTAGGAACAGCGGATAATATTCGTTGCCCCTATGAACATATTGTATGCAAATTATATATAAAAATAATTAGTAACATAAATTTTAGTTTATTAATGAAAAAGACAGTACAAACTTTGATGCTTTGGGTAGCATTGCTGGCCATGCCTGTCATGGTTAAGGCGCAAGACAAGCCTTGTGACTCCATTGCCAATCTGCCCTGGTGGGAAGACTTCCAAGCCTACCCACACAACACCACTCCGCCCACTGTGCCTTTCTGCTGGCATTTCCAAGGCTCCAATGAGCCTTCGATTGGGCAGTATAATGTCCATCATGGATATTATACTTGTATTCTGGATCTCTATAGTTCGGGTGTGACCTGGGCTGTGCTGCAGAATCCATTTGCAAAGTCTTTGGACATAAATCACCTCCAAGTGACTTTCAGCGCAGCTAAATCCAGCTCCAGCGATTCTCACAACTCCGACTTGATTGTGGGTATCACCACCAATCCTACCAATCCAAGCGATGCCAACTTTGTGCCCCTCGACACCCTGCTGGCCATCCCTTACAACAGTGGTGACACCATGCCTCGTTACACGGTGGATTTCGGTCGCTACACCGACACGGGTCTCTACTTCTGCTTTAAGACCCAGCCTGTGCGTTCCAGTGGTACCAACTTCCTGGCTATTGATAGCTTGGTGTTTGATTTCAACGACCATTGCATGACTCCTGGCCGATTGAGAGTGTATCAGGTGACAGACATGTCTGCCTCGTTCAACTGGAATCAGTATCGTAGTGGTCATGCTGAGTTTGAATACAAACCCGTGGATGGCTCCACTTGGACCACTGTCCCCTGCTTAGGCCGCTATCTGACCATCAACACTTTCACCCCAGAGACTCGCTATATGGCACGTGTGCGTCAGGATTGCTCTGTGTCGTACAATGGCTACAGCGACTGGTCGGATACCGTGTATTTCACCACCGACTCTGTGCATTGCCGTATGCCCGAAAACTTAATTGTGAGCAATGTTGGCAACACCAATGCCGAATTTACCTGGACCGCTATGGGCACTGCAGCAGAATGGGAATTGCATGTGTTCAACAGCAGCTACAACCGCACCTTCAGCGCCAACACCAACACCATCAACGTGACTGGTCTGAGCAGCGCTACCACCTACCGTGTGAGCGTTCGTTCCTTGTGCGATGCTAGCAACGCATCGGAGTGGAGCGACACCATCATGGTGACCACCAATAACTGCTATCCCGTGAACAATCTGGTGGCCAATCCCACAGTGCACGAAGTATCACTGGTATGGGAAGACCACACCAACGGATCTACCAACTGGGAAGTGACCTATGGTTTGCCCGGCTATGTGGAGGGCACTGAGTTGGGCGTAGTCAATGTGACAGGTCTGCCCCAGACAACCATTACCGGCCTTGACAGCAACACCACCTATGTGGCAAAAGTGCGCGCACTCTGCCACGACAACCAGGTGAGCGACTATGCAAGCGTGAACTTCGCCACCCTCAACGGCAACAACGGCCAGCAAGAGGGCATTGGCGATGTAGAAGGCATGGAAGTGCGCATCTATCCCAATCCCGCCACCACCTCTACCACCATCAGCCTCAAGGGCGTGGAAGGCAGAGTGAATGTGGCTGTGGTGGCATTGGATGGCCGCACCGTTCGCAGCTATGTCAAAGACTGCCCCACCGATTGCGAGATGTCCATCGTGGTGGAAGACCTGGCCATGGGCACCTATCTGGTGCGCATCTTCAACGATGAGATGAATGTGACACGTAAATTTAATGTTCAGTAATATGACTAAGATGATTAAAAAAGTAATGTTGCTCTTGGCCATGTTGCTGCCCATGGCATTGATGGCACAAAGCTATCAGAGCGTTCCTTATACCCAAGATTTCGAAGGCCTGAGCACTGGCTCTCAGCCCGCAGGCTGGGTGGCCTATCAAACAGGCACTAATATCAATGTTACCTTTCCCTGCGCCTATGCTTTTTCTGGCAATGCGCGCAGTAGCAGCGTATATTATGAATTTGAGTTTACAGCTGGATCTTCCTCTCGTAGTGAGTTGGTAGCCACCTGCGAATTCGCCAACCCCAGCGCTTTGATGGTGGAGTTGTATCTGCAAACCACCACAAGCAACTACCCCGACTATTTCGAGGTGGGTGTGATGGAAGACTCCGTGTTTGTGCCGGTTGATACCATCGACATCATCCGTTCCTCGGGTTTCAGTGGTAGCAACTATAGCCGCTATCGTGTTTACCTGGTTGACTATGCCGGCGATGGACACCGTATTGCATTCCGCGCCACCCGCAACACTAGCGGCCAGATGACTGTGTTCATGGAAGACGTCACCATCAGCTACGCACCCACTTGTGCTTATGTGCCTGGTGCTGCCACTGCCACGGTTGACTCTGTGAGCGCCAACCTCACTTGGGGCAACGCTAGCTCCAGTGTTGGTTATTATGTGTACCTCAACAACGACAGCACTTGGTACAACACCAACACCAACAGTCTGGACTTTTATGGCCTCACTCCTAACACCCTCTATACTGGCTATATCTACAACAACTGCTCGGGTGCCGACACCAGCGAGGCTGTGACCTTTAGTTTCCGCACCGCTTGCGGTATGCCTCAATACCCCATTGTGGAGAACTTCAACAGCTATACCGAGTCGTTCCCTTCCTGCTGGAGCGCTTGCGAGCCACGCAACCAGTATCCCCAGCTCTCATCCTCGGCAGGCCGCAATGGCGGCAAGGGCATGGAGCTCTACAGCAGCAGCACCAATGTGGGCTTTGCCAGCCCCTTCCTCTATCGTGCTGTGAACAGCGTGGAAACCAAATTCTGGGCAAGAAAAAGTTCCAGCTATTACAACTTGAATTTGGCTGTGGGTTATACCACCAGCCTTTCGTCGATGGACAGCGTGGTGTGGGTTGACACCATCAATGTGAGCGACTCTTGGAATGAATACACCGTGAGCTTTGCCAACGAAGAGGCCTATGACGAGGGATACCTCGTGTGGCGCAAAGCGGGCGGTTCCAGCGCTACTCTCTATATCGATGATATCACCATCCGCGAGGTTCGCACTTGCGGCGTCCCCAGCAACTTTGTGGCCACCGGCACCGCTAGCGGCCAGCAGAGCTTTGCTTGGACCGACACCCAAGCCTCCGCTTGGCAAGTGGCCTACGGCGCTGTGGGCATGGACCCCGATACCTGCAATAGCATTCAGTACTTCACTTCCGACACAGCCACTGTCACCGGCCTTGAAGACTCCCTCACCTACGACTTCTATCTCCGCGCTGACTGCGGTGGAGAACAAAGCTACTGGGTGGGTCCTGTCACCGCTCGCCCCAACCTTATTGTGATGCTTGCCAACCAGCGCGACACCATCCGCACCTGTGGCGGTACTATTGTGGACGATGGCGGATTGGATGGCAACTTTGCCACCAGCCAGAGCTCTCGCCTCTATATCTACCCCAGCGAGCCTGGCAAGACCGTGAACATCACCGGCACAGCTACCACCATGGGTACCTATACTTATGGCACCAACACACTCACCATCTATGAGGGCATCGGCTCTGGCGGTCGTGTGCTGGGCACCTATGCCAATTCCACCAATGCAGCCATCAACGTGGCTTCCACCATTGGACCTGTCACCCTCAAATTTGAAACGAGCTATTATGCTGGTCCTGGTTTCGAACTGATGGTGAGCTGCACCGATCTGGCCAACTGCGTTGACCCCTACGGCGTGGAGGTGAGCGAAGTGGCTGGCGCTTCGGCTCTCTTGAACTGGGAGTATGGCGATGCAACCCCCGCTGAGTCGTTCACCATCACCGTGACCGACACTGCTTCGGGTGCCACCACCACTTATACCGCTGCCGACAGTGTTCGCAGCATGCTCATCTCCGGACTCACTCAAACCACCACTTATTATGTCACCGTGGAGGCCAACTGCTCCGCCTACGATATCAGTAACCCCGTGGGCACCTATTTCACCACTGCCTGCTATGTGGGTGGCACTGTAGAAGTAGGTAATGGCGATGCCAGTCTGAACCACATCATTAATACCTATTATAAGTATAGTATTTGCCAGATGATCTTCACCGCTGATGAGATCAGAACTTTGCAAGATTCCATCTTCGGTATTGAGTTCACGGTCAATTCCGCCACCTCTGCAGCTGTGCCCCTCGATATCTATCTGGACACCACCAGTGTTAACTCCTTCGCCTCTGGCAGCAGCTATATTCCCATGGATAGTGCCAACATGGTGTGGACAGGTTCCGTGGTGTTGCAGCCCGGTGTCAACACCTTCACTTTCCCCACTCCCTTCATTCGCCCCAACACCAACACCAACTTGGTGCTCACCCTCGATAACAACACGGGTAGCTACACCTCGCAGTCTTATATCGTGGGTACCGGCAATCTGTCGGGTTTGACCCTCTATGCTTATAGCGACGGAACCAACTACAACCCCCTGGGCAACCTCAGCCTCAACTCCACTAGCAACCGCGCCAACATCTCTTTCCTCTCGCCTTGTGGTGATGCCAGTTGTGTTGCTCCTACCGTGGCTTTGGGTTCTTCCAATGCCAACGATGTCACCATCAACTGGGTGCCTGGTATGAGCGAAAGCGCTTGGACTGTTGAGTACAAGATGCACAGCGACACCACTTGGACCGTGGCCACTGCCAGCACCTCTGCTCAGTCCTACACCATCTTCGGCCTCAATGCCAATACCCAGTACGACTTCCGTGTGGGTAGCCTCTGCCCCGGCTCCGACAATGTGCCTTACGGCTACCTCACCGCTCGCACCGCTTGTGCTACCATGAGTCTCAGTTCTCTGCCTTTGGTAGAAGGCTTTGAGGGCTATGCCACTGGTGCGCTGCCCAACTGCTGGTCGGCTCCAGCCACTGCTAGCTCCGGCTCGGGCTCCTTCCCCAGCTGCTACAACTATAGCAGCAACGCTCGCAACGGTAGCGTGTATTTTGAATTGGAAGCCCAGAATGGCGGCACCGAAATCTTTGCTCTCCCCGCATTCGACACCATCGACGGCTTGAGCCTTGAATTCTATGTAGCCACCACCAGCAGCTATGCTCCCGATGCATTGGAAATTGGCACCCTGTCCAATGCCGATGTATTCACCGTGCTCGACACCATCAGTTTGGCCGATTGCTCTAGCCTTTATACATACGTGAGAAAAGACTACCGCATCAACTACACTGGCTCCGACAACCGTATAGCCATGCGCGCTACCAAGAGCAGCCGCTACACCGTCTTCCTTGACGACTTCACCCTCTATATCCCCAATCCTTGCGACTCAGTGGTTGGCATCACCATCGATACCACCACCACCACCAGCATCGATATCTCTTGGAGCGATGCCAATAACACTGGCAGCTACACCGTGAAAGTGTCCTCCACCAATGATGCTTCGGCCGCATTCCTCACCACCACCACCACTGCTACTTCTTATTCCATCACAAGCCTCAACCCTGCAAGCACTTACTACATCTTTGTATTTGCCAACTGTGCTTCGGGCATGAGCGATGCCAATAGCATCAAGGCTCACACCGCTTGCGACATCGTGTCAACCTTCCCCTTCACCGAAGATTTCGAAGGCTTTATGGCATCTAGCGCTGCTGGCTCCGAGACTCAGCCTTGCTGGGCTCGCGGCACCAACTATAGTTATTCCAACTATCCCTACGTGGATGTGTATTACAACCACACTGCTGGCGGCAGCAATGCCATGTATATGTATTCTAGCAGCGGTACCTACAGCTGGCTGGCATTGCCTGAGATGGAAAATCTCGACACCCTGATGTTGAACTTCTATATGCTGGGAACATACCCCACATATTATACCTACTCCGCCATCGTGGGTGTGATGAGCGACCAAAACGATATCAATACATTCGTTCCCATCGACACTGTGACCTATGCCCTTGATGGTGTAGAATGGCAGAAATTCAAAGTGGCACTTGGAGCAGCACCCGATAGCTGCCATTATATTGCCCTCAAGACCAATGGCGTTGACTATCATACTTACTATATCGACGACATCTCTGTCAACTACAACAATGGCTGTGGCGATCCTACCAACTTTGTTGTCCCCATGCTGGGCATGTCCAACGCCACTGTTGAGTGGACCGACACTGCCGAGATTGGCAGCTACATTGTGAAAATCAGCACCACTGCCAACGAGGCTGACGCATTCCTTGTTGACACCGTAAGTGCTGCCACTGCCACTTTCAGTGGCCTGAGCGGTCTCACCACTTATTATGTGTGGATCTATAACAATTGTGTTACCGGCCTCAGCGATGTGCTCACTGGCAGTTTCACCACTCTGGGTGCCGATCCTCACTTCCTCCCCTATAACAACGATTTTGAGGATCCTACCAATGTGTTCTCCATCTATCAACTGGTGGGTGGCAACACTTGGCATCTTGGTTCGGCTGTCAACAATGGCGGCAGCAATTGCCTCTATGTCACCAATGACGGCGGTGTGACCAATGCCTACACCAACTCCAATCAGTCCATCAGTTTTGCTGTCACCTATCTCCAGATACCTTATGACAGCTCCTATGTGATCAGCTACGACTGGCGTTGTCAGGGCGAAGGCTCTTACGACCTTATGCGTGTGGCTTTGGCTCCCGAGAATTATGATTTTGCCAACTCCTTTACTGCCGTAAACCGTTACAGCAACACCTTGCCCTCTGGCTGGATTGCTCTCGATGGCGGCAAGAAGAACCTCCGCAACACTTGGCAGCACGAAGAGTCTGCTGTACAGCTCCCCGCTGGCAATTACTACCTCACTTTGGTGTGGACCAACGACGGTTTCATGGGATCCAACCCTCCCGCCGCTATTGACAATATCCACATGGATTTGATCACTTGCCCCGCACCTCAGAATTTGGTGGCCACCTCCTCCAGTTCCTCCACTATTGATGTTCACTGGTCGGCCGGAGCCGCTTCCAGTTGGATTGTAGAGTATGGCGTTGATGGCTTTGCTGCTGGCTCCGGTTCTGTGTTCACCACTGCCACCAATAGCACCACCCTCACCTCTCTCGCACCTTCCACTATGTATGAAATCCGTGTGCGTCCCATCTGCGGTTCCGATGATACCGGTTTCGTCTCCACCACCACCTGCCTCACCTCTTGCGATACCCTCATCACCTCCTTCCCCTGGGTTGAGGACTTTGAAAACGGTATCTCTTGCTGGGATCAGTACTACTCCAGAGGCACCGTGGCTTGGACCACTGGCAATGGCGGTAACGCTTATGGCGGTATCACAGGTGCTGCCACCGGCCAATCCAACGCCCGCTTCACCTGCAACAGCTACAATGGCTATACCACCTATCTCATCTCTCCCCAGCTCAGCATTGAGAGCGACGACGAGGTAATGCTCACCTTCTATCATGCTCAGCCCGCTTGGGGCAACGACCAGGATACCATGGCTGTGCTCTATCGCGTACACCCCGATTCTGCTTGGCACTATCTAGCTTCTTGGAGCGAGAGCATCAACAGCTGGCAGGCCGACACCGTCATGCTGCCCAACACCTCTTCCAACTATCAGATTGCTTTCATGGCTCATTCTGGTTTCGGATTGGGCATCTTGCTTGATAGCGTAGTGGTCTATGGTAGCGAGTCTTGTGCCCGTCCTGTTATCACCAACGTCAATGTGGGTTCCACCACATTTACCGCATCTTGGAACAGTCCTGCCAGTGCCTTTGATGTGGCCATCCGCACCCCCAATACCGCTTGGCCTGAGCCTGTGCGTGTCAACGCCCACACCTATACTTTCACCAATATCGAGCCCTCTACCTACTATGAGTATCGCATTCGTAGCATCTGCAGCGACACCGCCGAGTCCTTCTGGACCACTCGCAACTTTGTCACCGACACCCTCGAGTGCTATGTGGTAGAGAACCTCACCATTGATGATTCCGATTATGAGAGTGTGACCCTCAGCTGGACTGCCGATGCCACCGGCCATGCCGTGGCCTATGTGGTAAGTATCTCCAATAACGTTGTCAACCTGCAAGACACCGTCTATACCAACCACGCCACCATTTCGGGGCTCTATCCCGATATGAATTATAGCATTGCTGTCCAGGCCATGTGCTCTGCCACCACCTATAGCGACTGGAGCGAGGCCCTCAGCTTCGCCACCGCCACCTGCCTGCCTGTATCCAGCGTAGTTGTGTCGGGTATCACCACCTCCTCTGCCTCCATCGACTGGACAGCCGACGAAGCTGCCGACAAGTGGATTATCGAGTATGGTTTCCATGGTTTCAACATGGGCGATGGCAACAGAGTCGTTGCCACCACTCACCCCATCACCCTCACCGACCTGATGGACGGCATGTCATACGATGTTTATGTGAGCACCGCTTGCACCGAGGAGGTTCACTCCGCTTGGAGCAGTGTGTCCACATTCTCAACACTTGAGGCTTTGTCCATCGGCAATGTGGCTGAAGGAGTGCGTTGCACCGTCTATCCCAACCCCACCAGCGATGCTGCCACCATTTCTGTGACGGGCATCAATGGCATGGTTCAGATTGCTGTGTTGGATGTGAATGGTCGCATGATGATGGAAGAGACCCTCGACTGCGCCAGCGACTGTGAGAAACAGTTGCAAGTGTCGGGTCTTGCCCAAGGCACCTATTTCCTCCGCATCACCAGCAATGATGCCAATATCGTCAGCAAGTTGGTCGTGCGTTAGTGGGCCCGGCTGGCTATTGATTATAGGGGCTTCCGCAAGGAAGCCCCTTTTTTTGGCTTGCCGATACTTTTTTGTCGCTTCTGCCGTTATCTACAGCAATAGATGTTTTTTTTTGATATGACCAAATTGAGATTTTTCTTACTGCTGGCAGTTCTTTGCCTCCCGGCTCGTCCTTTGTGGGCTTGGGGCAAAACGGGGCATCGTGTGGTGGCCCAGGTTGCCTACAACCATTTGAATTGTGTGGCTCGGTTCAGGGTTGACAAGATCTTGGGCAAACAGGGGATGGTGTATGCCGCCAATTGGGCCGATGAGATCAAGAGTGATACGATCTACCCCAACAGCCATGACTGGCATTATCAGGATTTTAATCCTGGCATGGACGATTCTTCGGTGGTGGCCACTCTCTCGCATTATCCTGCCGAGGGTGGCAACCTCTTTCGTGCGCTGGACAGCCTTGCTGCCGTGCTGCGCCACAATCCCAAGGACTCTGATGCCCTCCGTTTTGTGGTGCACCTGATGGGCGACCGTTTCTGCCCCATGCACACCGCCCATCTTGACGACTTGGGGGGCAACCGTGTGCGGCTGAATTGGTTCAAGCAGCCCAGCAACCTGCATAGTGTGTGGGACGACGGCATCATCAGCTATGTGGGCTACAGCTATAGCGAGTATGCCGAGTATCTGGAGCTCAAGTTCGGCGCCCGCAAGCGGCAGGTGCGCAAGATGAGCTGGGCAGAGATCACCCTGGCCAATTATCAGCTGTGCAACCATATTTATGCCTATCAGGAATCGTGGGACGGCAATTGCTATAGGTATGTATATGATTTTGCTCCTGCGGTTGACTGGCAGTTGTATGTGGGCGGCATCAGGCTGGCTATGCTGCTCAACGAGATTTACGGCTAGGCTATGCGCGGTGCGTTGTTGCTAGGTTTGGTGCTTGCTTTTGCGGCCCATCTGCAGGCCCAGCTGCTGCCCAAGGCAGTGGTGCTCGACTCGGGGCGGGTGTTTGTACGGGCTCCCTTTGCCTCGTGCCATGCCTCCACTGTGTGCCAAACGGCTGAGGGCGATTTGCTGGTGGCTTTCTTTGGCGGCTCGTGGGAGGGATGCCAAGATGTGTGCGTGTGGTTGTGCCGCAAGCCGGCGGGGGCCGCTGTGTGGTCTCAGCCTGTGTGCGTGGCCAATGGCTTTGTTGATTCCGCCACCCAGCATCCTTGCTGGAATCCGGTGCTCTACAAGCTGCCAGGGCGCAAGGGTGAGCTGATGCTTTTTTATAAAACTGGTGTCTTTATCCCCGAATGGGTGGGGCACGTGATGCGCTCGGGCGACGGAGGCCGCACTTGGTCGGCACCCGAGACCTTGGCCGATGGCTTGCTTGGCCCTATCAAGAACAAGCCTTTGCAGGTGGGCCGCAGGTTGATTGCCCCCTCCAGCACAGAGCCGGCTTGGAAGCCTCATTTCGAGGTGTCGGCCAATCGTGGCCGCAGCTGGCGTCGGGTGGGGGTGCCGTGCGATAGCTCTATCCTGGCCATCCAGCCGGCCATCTTGCAGCTGGGAGCCGATTCGCTGATGGCTTTGTGCCGCACAAAGAACGGCTTTCTGGCCCAAGCTTTGAGTGCCGACGGCGGCCTCCATTGGCAGGAGATGGTGCTTACGAATATTCCCAACAACAATTCTGGCATCGATGCCGTGACCCTCTCTAGCGGCTGGTATGCCATGGTCTATACCCCCCTGGGGCTCACCCCGGGTAGCGAGTTTGGTCCCCGAAGCCCTTTGGTGTTGGCCGTGTCGGCCGATGGCGAGCATTGGCACCAGTTGCTCACACTCGAGAGCCAGCCGGGCGAATATTCCTACCCTTCGATTGTGGAGGGGTGCGATGGCTCGTTGCATATTGTTTACACTTTTCAACGAAAACAGATTAAATACGCCCACGTGCGGATGGAATGAAAACCATGGATGTAGCATTGTCGGGACATTATACTTTGGGGCGCATAGCTCGGGCGGCTGTGCCGTGCGTGGTGATGATGTTGGTCACTTCGGTGTACAGCATTGTGGATGGTTTCTTCATTTCCAATTTTGTGGGCACGCAGGCGTTTGCCTCGGTCAATCTCATTTGGCCTCCTATCATGATGTTGGGAGCGCTGGGGCTGATGGTGGGCGCGGGCGGCAGCGCCTTGGTGTCCAAGACCATGGGCGAGGGCTGTGCGGCCAAGGCCAATGCCATTTTCAGCATGCTGGTGTATTTTGCCTTGGCTGTGGGCGTGGTGCTGGCTGTGGTGTTTGCGTTGTTGGCCAGGCCCATCGCATTGTTGCTGGGCGCCGAGGGGGGCATGGTGGAGGAATGTGTGTTGTATGGCCGCATTTGCATTGTGGCGCTGCCTTTTTTCTTGATTAGCATGGCGTTCCAGTCGTTTTATATGACGGCGGGCAAGCCTCACTTGGGCACTTTGATGTCGGTGGTGTCGGGCGTGGTCAACATAGTGCTGGACGCTTTGTTTGTGGTTGTGCTGCGGTGGGGGGTGGCGGGCACGGCCATGGCCACTGCCACGGCTCAGATAGTGGGTGGGGCGTTTCCGCTTGTCTATTTCGCCTCCAGCCGCAATGGCAGCTTGTTGCGCCTGCTGCCCACCGCCATGGAATGGAGGCATGTGGGGCGGTCGTGTGTCAACGGCCTGTCGGAGTATGTGGGCAATGTGGCCATGAATGTGGCTTGTATTTGCTACAATTTGCAGCTGATGCGCTATCTGGGGCAGGAGGGTGTGGCGGCTTTCGGCATTGTGATGTATGTGGGCTTTATTTTTGGTGCCGTGTTTATAGGCTATAATATTGGCGTGGCCCCTGTGATTGGCTTTAACTATGGGGCACAGAATCGTGCCGAGTTGCGCAGCCTGCTGCGCAAAAGTTTGTGTATTCTGGTTTGTGCCGGTTTGGTGCTCACCTTTGTGGCCGAGCTGCTGAGCGGTGCTTTGGCTGGCATGTTTGTGGCCTACGACCCCGCCCTGCATCGGCTCACAGCCCATGCTTGCCGGCTGTATATGTTCAGTTTTTTAATCTGTGGCATCAATATGTTTGTCTCGGCATTGTTCACGGCTTTGAACAATGGCGTGGTTTCGGCGGTGGCGGCTTTTGCACGCACCATGATTTTCGAGATTGCGGCCATCTTTGTGCTTCCGCTCTTGCTTGGGGTGGATGGCATCTGGCTGGCTGTGGATGTGGCCGAGGTGTTTGCCTTGGTGTTGTCGGTGGCACTCGTGGTGGGGTTCCGTCGGCGGTATGGCTATTGATGGGCTTTTCGCCCCTATATACCCTTCGTTGTCAGCAACCATATATCTCCTCGTCAGCAACCATATATCTCCTCGTTGGCAACCATATATCTCCTTGAAATGCCATGTGGGGTAGGAAGCGACAAAAAAAAACATCCATCTGGTTTGTCGCAGATGGATGTTTTTTTTGTCTCGTTTTGGTGGGGCAGCGGCGGCGGCTAGTCCACCAAGCATTGGTCCAATGCATCGGTGATGGCTTGGCGGTCCATCTTTTGACCAATGAAAACCAACTTTTGCATTCGGTCGCCGTATTGGTCGTCCCAATCGTGCCGCAGGCCAGGATCGCATGCCATGGTGTAGGCCAGCTCGTGGGCAGGCATGGTGGCATACCACTGCCCAGCCTCATTGAACTTCACCTGCACGCCAGCTTGTTCAAAGAGGTACGACATATCTTTGTCGTAGGAAAAATAGCAAACCCCTTTGCATCGTATCACGCTTTTGGGCCAGTGGAGGTTCACAAATCGGTCGAACTTGTCCAAGTCGAACGCTTGTCGGCGGTAGTAGAGGAATGTGCTGATGCCATACTCCTCTTCGTCATCTTCGCCATCGTGGTGGTGGTGGTGATGATGGTGGTGGTGTTCGTGCTCGTCGTCCTCGTGCTCGTGGTGGTGATGTTCGTGGTGGTGATGGTGCTCGTCATGCTCGTGCTCGTGGGGGTGCTTGTGGTGGTGTTTAGCCTCGTGGTCTTCCTCCTCGGTGGTGAGGCGTTCAACTTGGCGAACCCATCCGGCGGTTGACGAGGTGACGCTGTAGCTGAAGAAGTGAGTGTCCAATATCTGGTTCAGTTCAATTTGGGCATAGTCGCATTCAATAATCATGGCCGCGGGGTTGAGATGCTTGATAATCTGGCGGAGTCGGTCCACATCGGTTCGTTCCACTTCCGACACTTTGTTGAGCAGCACTATGTTGCAGAATTCCACCTGCTGGATGATGAGGTTGGCCAGGTCTTCCTCGCTTTTGATGGAGCCCAGAAGCCGGTCGCCATTGGCAAACTCGCTCTGCATGCGCAGAGCGTCCACCACAGTCACTATGCAGTCTAGCCTTGGCGTGCCATGCTCGGTGTGGTATTCTTCCATGTAGGGAATGGTGCTGATGGTGCGTGCAATGGGTTCGGGCTCGCAGATGCCACTGGCCTCAATCACAATGTAGTCAAAACGCTCAGTGGCAATCAGGTCGTTGATTTGTTCCACCAAGTCCATCTGCAGGGTGCAGCAGATGCATCCATTCTGCAGGGCCACCAGGCTGTCGTCTCTTTGACTGACGATGCCCTCTTTTTGAATCAGGCGAGCGTCAATATTCACCTCGCCAATGTCGTTGACAATCACAGCAAAGCGGATTCCTTTTTGGTTGGTGAGGATGTGGTTGACCAAGGTGGTCTTGCCGCTGCCCAGATACCCAGTGAGCAGCAGTATGGGAGTGTTGCGAATGTGAAAATTGCTCATAGTTATTCTTTGTTTTGGCTGAATAACGTATGTTTTTGCGTCGTATTTTGTTTGGAGGCGAAAAAACTTCTGCTCTCCGCCATGCATGAGCCAATTATGCCATTGCTGCTCATTGCCATGCGCTTCTTTAGCCTCCATCTTCCAGCACCCTTTGTCTGCATCCTCCCTCGCCATCTCATCCTGCATCTCCTTTTGCTTTCCAATCGTTCAGTCCTCTCCTTTCTCATCAACTCATTGTTGCGTATTGTTCAATTCCATCGTTGCGCATGGATGAATCTCATTGTTGCGTATTGTTCAATTCCATCGTTGCGCATGGATGATTCGCACCCCAAGCATCCATCTGTCGGCATTGCTTTATGGTCTGCTCCCCAACCAGATAAACGCCTGCCGCATTCCGCAGGTGGTTGTCTTTCATATACTTTTGTTGCTCTGACTTGGGTGTGAAGTTAAAAAAATCATTTTTTTCTTGGAAATAATAAAATATTTGTATATTTGCAGTGATAAATGGCTGTTGATGATCTTGCCGTCATTGGTTGCAATCGATTGATAAACAATGCTAATTTGTTGGCTAGACTGATATTGCCTTTATAGTAAATATTAGTTATTAACAAAATCATTCTATCATGAAAAACATCAAGTTACTTTTATTGCTGCTTCTGGCATGGGCCGGGCAGTCGGCCATGGGTCAGAGCACCTTGTGGCGCGACACCACAACCCCTACCGACAGCGCCATCGTCCGCCATTGGCGGGAGGGGAAATATCTGGTGTGCGCCCACGAAATGGCGGGCGGCTACATCTTCCAGTATCACGACAATGCCGTAAATAACACCATCCGAATGCAGCTGCCGGCAGGCCTGCGTGTGAACGACTTCAGGATATTCCACGACAGCGTGTTCCTGTGCGGCAGCATGGCCAATAGGGGATATCTGGCCTGCTTCGCAGTGCAGGACATGTTCGGCTCGGGAGCTCCCGTGTCGTGGATGCCCACGAATGATATGAATATGCTGAGTAGCAACTGCCCCGTTGACGCTTGGGACAGAATAACGGCCATCACCCGGCTGGACGTGTTCGAGCACGGCGGCAAAACCCACATCGCATTTGTGGCGCCGAATGAGGTGGAAGTTCCCGATTCGAAACCTTACGAGAGGGTTGGCCTAGGTGTTGCCGTATTCAATGAGATAAACTGGAAATTGAGATTCGTGTACGACTTTGACGGAGTCGATACTATCTCCACCTCAGTAGCCAATGACAGCCAAACTGATGTCGCTTCGTTAGCCATAGATGCGTTTCTGAATACAGACCATACCGCTCAGTCCAGATGCTATCTATACGATGTTATTATAAGCATGGTATATTTAGCACAGACAAAATAGCCTGATGAGAATTATTTGTAATTAAATATTAAGAAATATGAAGAAGATACTAGCAGTAGCGGCACTCATTATCTGCATGGCAGCGGCGCAGGGCCAGGGGTTGGTCCGATATGACACAACACAAGTGTTCCATTACGACCCCGAATTCACCGACTGGGTGAACGAGGACCGCCATAACGTATATAGTATTGCTGAAGTCCATGTACCAGGCACAGAAAATTATCCTATAATTGGCGATGTCGTGCAGCGATACTACACCGAGAATGATTTGGAAGTGGTGGGTCTGGCCGCATACGTTTTTAGTCGCGGTATTTGGTGGCTGAACATGATCCACTACCTGCTCCTCTACGAGGCAGAGCCCGACACGTTCCAGCTCGTGGGCATGCTCCCGTGGCAATATATGGACTCGAATTACACCGTGCGAGCCCCATTAGCCTCACGTCATGTGACCAGTCGGAACTGCAGGGATGCAGCGAATAGTGATGTGATTACTAACGTACAAGATCTGGTTGAAAAATACTTCGACACTCCAATTGTGGTGAAAGACTCGTTCTATGTGGGAGGCACTCAGCGAGGTCACGTACCATCGATTATGGGGGAAACATATATGTTTGATGAGTTCGATTATAATATGTTTTATACTTTTTCCGACCCCATCATGCGGGATCAGGCGGATTCCAGCTGCACGCGCCCGCCAAGCCATTGGAGGATAATGAACATGGACCCTCGAGAACTCTCGTACCATCCGGAATGGGGCTACAACGAATGGGTCAACTACGAGACGCAGCAATACCTGCTCGTGCTGCCCA